>JABDJK010000003.1 GCA_013002535.1 Hyphococcus sp. | reverse complement strand
CTCTTCGCGGTTCTTCAGCGCGCCCGTTTGAAACGACCACGCGATTTCAAGTTCGTTTACATTTTCTGCGGTGATTGCGTCGGCTGAAGAGAAACGTTTGCCGCCAGCGTCGCCGCCATAATGGCTCCAGCCTTGTCCAGCGCCCGGCGGCGTCTCGCGAACAATGGGCGCCGCACCATTGATTTCGAGATTGTCTCCGACACCTATCATCCGCCAGAAGAGCGAGCCGCCGAACACGCTGACCGCGACAAATACGATGATAACTATCAGAATGTAGCGCAAAACATTAAACAGCATCGCGCGATTATCTGAGGACTTACTATTCTATTCAACACAAAATTACGCTTGCGCGACGATATAATCGTCTGAAGCAGCGGATCGTGCGGACTATGGTTCGTCCGAGTTCCGCAACGGGTATGGGAATGGATCACGGCGAAGTGACGGTTGGTGACTGCTTGCGGCTGCGAAATGCTGGTATGATGGCGCCAACATAAATAACAAAAAAGGGCGAAAGAAATGACCGCTTAAAAATGGATATTGGCTTTAGCCGTGGGCGGTTTTTTGTTGTTCATGGGCGCCACGAAATTTAGCGGCAGGGCACACATCTTTCCGTATATTGAATACAAGGCCGCAGCAGGTGGAATTCCATTTGCCGAGCATGCATTCCCGGTCGGAAATCTGGCGACCGGCGCTTTGGAAATTCTGGCCGGTTTACTGGTCATCATCCCGCCGATCCGTCAGCTAGGTGCGAAGCTCGCCGTGCTGCCGTTTCTCGGAGCCGTTGTTTTTCACCTAACGCCTTTGCTGGGCGTCGTCACGCCGACCGGTTTTGCTGACCCAAAACCCGTTGAAGCGCTGGCGGCCGGCGGACCATTTGATGCGTCGCATTTCGCAACAACGGAAAGCAACGCCCTATTTATGATGGCTGCAGGCGGGCTTATCGCCGCAATCATAAATCTAATAGTTCAGCGCAATGTCTAACCAAACACGCGCTCAAATATTGTATCAACGTGCTTGGTGTGGTGGCCGAGATCGAAGAGAGCGTCTAGCTCTTCACCCGAGAGACGCGTCGCGACCTGTTTGTCCGCCTTCAAATTATCGAGGAAGGCGCCTTCACCGCGCCAGGCAGGCATCGCATTGCGTTGAACGTAAGTGTAGGAATCCTCGCGGCTAACGCCGGCCTGGGTGAGGGCGAGAAGAACGCGCTGCGAGAAGATAAGTCCGCCAAGACGGTCAAGATTTTCCTGCATGCGCTCCGGATAGACGACAAGGTTCTCGATGACGCCGGCGAGGCGGTGAAGCGCGAAATCAAGGTGGATCGTCGCGTCCGGCCCGATGCCGCGCTCAACGGATGAATGGGAGATATCGCGCTCATGCCAGAGGGCGACGTTCTCCATCGCCGGGATGACGCACATGCGCACGAGCCGGGCAAGTCCGGTGAGATTTTCGGTCAGGATCGGGTTGCGTTTGTGGGGCATCGCAGACGATCCCTTCTGACCTTTAGAGAAAAATTCCTCCGCCTCCAGAACTTCCGAACGCTGCAAATGACGCACCTCGACTGCAAAGCGTTCGATAGACGATGCGATAACGCCGAGCGCGGCGAAGAACGCGGCGTGGCGGTCGCGCGGGATTACTTGCGTAGAGACTGACTCAATAGACAATCCCATCTTCTCCGCGACATAGGCTTCGACACTTGGATCAACATTGGCGAATGTGCCGACGGCGCCGGATATCGCGCAGACACTGATTTCTTCGCGCGCCTGCTCCAGGCGTTTTTTGCCGCGCTCAAATTCTGCGTAATAGGTCGCGAGCTTGATCCCGAATGTGGTTGGCTCAGCGTGAATGCCATGGCTGCGCCCGACAGTGACCGTGTCTTTATGCTCAAAGGCGCGCTTTTTCAGCGCGGCGAGCACCCGGTCCATGCCAATGAGTAACAGATCCGACGCCTTGGTCATTTGAACTGACAGGCAGGTATCGAGCACATCTGATGATGTCATGCCCTGATGAACGAAGCGCGCCTCAGGCCCGACCAGTTCTGACAAATGGGTCAGGAACGCGATGACATCGTGCTTTACCTCACGTTCAATTTCATCAATGCGCTCAGCATCAAAAGCTGCTTTTCTTCCCTTTTCCCACACGGTTTCCGCCGCGTCTTTTGGAATAACGCCGAGTTCCGCCATGCGCATGGCGGCATGGGCCTCGATTTCAAACCAGATTTTGTATTTCGATTCAGGCGACCAGATATCGGTCATTTCCGGGCGGGCGTAACGCGGGATCATAGAGGAGCTTTCCAGAACAGGTGATGAGCTCTCGCGTTCTATGTCTGTCCTGTAAATGACTCAAGGGGCGAAAAACTGTCCCGTCTGGACTTGTAAAAACGGGCGTTGAGCGGCGAGACTATTCTGCAGCTTTGGTCTCACTGGCTGGATAATCGTCATGATCGAGGGTTCCTAACGGCGCGTTTGTGTCGGCTGGTTGCTGCGACGCCGGTTTTTCGGCTGCTTTGCCGCCCCAAGCCCACCAACCGACGCCAAGACCCATGCCAAAGGCGCCGATTAACAAAAACCACATATGTGCTGCGAGCCATAACATAATATCCGTCCCGTCTATTCTCTGATCTCCACCGAAAATTCAATCCGGCGGTTTTGCGCCCGGCCATCGGGCGTTAAATTGCTGGCGATGGGCTGTGATGAGCCGGCGCCGTCGGTTGTAATTTGTGAAGCGTTGACGCCCGCCGCCTTGAGATAGGCGCCGACAGCGTCCGCACGAAACAGGCTAAGCTGATAGTTTCGCGAAGTCCGTCCGCGCGAATCTGTGTGCCCGGTTATTGTGAGGTGTGCGGATGGACAAACAACAAGCGCGTCGCGGACCGCATCCAGCTTCGCGCGCTCACTTGCTGAGACGTCTGTCGCGGCGGTGCGGAAAGAAATCGATAAACCACTGACCAAGGCGTCGATGCGGACACGGCATTGTTCGGCGGCGTCAACGGCAGCGTTTTCATCGGCGACGGCGTCCTCAATGGGACCAGGTTCAATAATTTCGGGTTCCACAATAATGAGTGCATTCTCGAACGAATATCTTGCTGGGGCGCTGCCGGCCAACACTGCGATCGCGCCCTCGACACCCTCATCATTGGACGTGCCGGTGAGCAAAAATTCAGTGTTTTCCGCCGACACTTCTCCCGCTTCAAGGAGCGAAAGCATCTGTAAAGCTATCGTCACGGTTGTCATCCAGTCCTGCTCAAGCGTTACGCCGCCAGCGATCTCGAGGGCGCCAATTATTGTCGCGTCCGGAAAACGCTCTGCTGCAGTGGTATAAATTCTGTCGCGCCCTGCCTGGCTGGGAACGTAACCAGCGAATTTCAGTTCACCATTCGCGTGCGTTGCGCGCCACACAAATGGGTCAACGATAGGCGGGCCGTCGTAAACCGTTGCAGCGCGGGCATCGACTTTCGTGACGCCGCCGACGAGAGCGCCGCCTGACCACTTTGATTTTAACGCGGCGTCCACCGTCGCCAATAACGCATCGACATTTGGCGCCTCGCCAGCCAGGACAACTTTCTGCCCGCGCATTTCAACATCGGCCCAATCGGCGCCGTATAATTTGATGGAGCGTTCGACGTTTGCTGCGAGTTTTTCTTGAGCTGAATTTATCGAACCGGGAAAAATGCCGCTGTAAAGACCGGTAATGGCGAACAAAATAAACACAATTACGCCGGTTAAAATTTTTATCGCGCGCACCATTTAGCGACGCGCTCCAGCCGCACTAGGGCCACTCCAGAATGACCTTGCCGGACTGGCCAGACCGCATGATGTTAAAACCTTCCTGGAAATCGTTAATATTAAAGCGGTGTGTGAGAATGGGCGATAAATCGAGCCCACCCTGGAGCATAGCGCCCATTTTGTACCAAGTTTCGAACATGCGCCGCCCATAAATACCCTTAATCTCCAGTCCTTTGAAGATAACCTTGTCCCAATCGACGCCCGCGCCGTTAGGCATAATGCCAAGCATTGCAACTTTCCCGCCATGATTCATGGTATCCAGCATGGACTGGAACGCAGCGGGGGCGCCCGACATCTCAAGTCCGACGTCAAAGCCCTCGGTCATGCCTAGATCGCTCATTACATCCTTCAGCGATTCTGAGGAAACGTTGACGGTTTTTGTAGCGCCCATCTTTTGAGCGAGGTCAAGGCGATAGTCGTTTACGTCGGTCACGACGACGTGCCGGCCGCCGCAATATTGGGCGATGGCTGCGGCCATGATGCCGATGGGCCCCGCGCCGGTGATGAGCACATCTTCACCGACAAGATCGAAGGCGAGGGCGGTGTGCGTCGCATTGCCATATGGATCGAATATCGCGCCCAATTCGTCGGAGACATTGTCCGGAAGACGATAGACGTTGAAAGCCGGAACCGCGACATATTCCGCGAATGAGCCGGGGCGGTTTACGCCAACGCCGACCGAATTGCGACAGAGATGGCGTTTGCCGGCGCGGCAGTTTCGGCAATAGCCGCAAGTGACGTGCCCCTCGGCCGAAACCCGATCGCCGATCCTGAAGGTCGCGTGTTCCGGATGGACTTCCGAGCCAATCTCGACAACTTCACCCGCAAATTCGTGCCCAACAGTCATCGGCACAGGAATGGTTTTTTGGGCCCAGTCATCCCAGTTGTAAATGTGAATATCGGTGCCGCAAATCGCCGAGCGTTTAACTTTAATGAGGACATCGTTCGGACCGATCTCCGGCATCTTGGTGTCCGCCATCCAAATGCCTTCTTCGGCTTTTGCTTTCATCAGGGCTTTCATGATCGATGCCTTTTCTTTGGTAAGACTAGAAGTACGTTTATCATTTACGCATTAGAAGATCTTGCAAGCCTGCATCTTTCATCAATTTTTGCGCTTGGTTAAAATCATCTTCTGTTATCATTACTCTGATTGGAAAGATCGATAGTGAGCCTTCAACATTATGAATTGTCTGATCCGCAACAAAATAGTGAACCCCTTTGCAATCCGTTAGGGATTTCACGAAAGAAGGCGATGCTGGCGCGTCAGTGCGAAGCAATTCTATCATGTGGAAACTACTTTAATAGATTTTTAGACGGAATTCACAATTCTACACCAACCCCATCTTCGTCCCAACCTTCACAAACGCTGATACGGCACGATCAACCTGTTCATCTGTATGTCCGGCGCACATCTGGGTGCGGATGCGGGCGACGCCTTTCGGCACGACCGGGAAGGAAAATGCCGTGACATAGACGCCCTCATCCATGAGCGCGGCAGCCATTTCACCTGCCTTGCGCGCGTCGCCGATCATCACCGGGATGATCGGGTGCTCGCCAGGGAGGAGATCGAAGCCAGCGTCGCCCATCTGCTTGCGGAAGCGTTCCGCGTTGCGGAAGAGCTGCCGGCGCAGGCCGTCGCCATTCCTGATGAGATCAAATGTTTTAATGGTCGCGCCTAATAGGGCCGGCGTCAGAGCGTTTGAAAAGAGATAAGGCCGCGCGCGATTGCGCAACAGGTGCACGACTTGCTTTGAAGCGCAGATATAACCGCCCATACCGCCGCCCAGCGCCTTGCCGAGCGTGCCGGTCAGAATATCGACCCGTGAGGCGACACCGCAATGAGCCGGCGTACCTTCGCCGTGGGGTCCCATGAATCCGGTTGCGTGGGCGTCATCGACCATGACAAGCGCGTCGAACTCATCCGCTAACGCACAAATCTCGTCGAGCTTAGCGATGAAGCCGTCCATAGAGAAGACACCGTCAGTGACGACCAGCTTGGTGCGCGCACCGTCGGCGTGGGCCTGTTGCAATTGCTTTTTCAGATCATCCATATCGGAATTGGCATAACGAAAACGTTTTGCTTTGCAGAGCCGGACGCCGTCGATGATTGAGGCGTGGTTTAGGCCATCAGAAATGATTGCGTCTTCCGGTCCCAAAAGCGGCTCGAAGACGCCGCCGTTGGCGTCAAAACAAGCAGCAAACAAAATTGAATCTTCATAACCAAGAAAATCAGCGATGGTTTTTTCAACCTTGCGATGAAGGTCGGTCGTTCCGCAGATAAAGCGCACCGACGCCATGCCGTAGCCATACTCATCCATGGTTGATTTGGCGGCTTCGACCAGTTCCTGGCTGTCGGCGAGGCCGAGGTAGTTGTTAGCGCAGAAATTTAAGACGCGGGTTTTCTTGCCATTGCGATCAACCTCAACCTCCGGCCCCTGCGGCGAGGTGATAAGGCGTTCATTTTTCTCAAGCCCCTGCTCACGAATATCGTCAATCGTATCGTCAATTCGCTTGTAAAAGGCGTCGCGCATGGGTCTGATCCGGGCTGGCTGCACCCAAGGTTTGGCAGCGCGCAAGGCCGTCGTCAATTCCCGAGTCGCGGCGCGGACGCCGTAGCGCCGAAATTAAAAGCGCGGAAGAATTTCATGGGTCACCGATGGCTGTTTTTTTATTCATAGTTGCACAAAGTATCCGTTACCCATCGGCGCGGACATTTACCAACCCGTAAATCAAGCCTGTTACAAGATGTGTATTATCAAGTGATTTTGTTTTCTTTTTTGGATTGCGGTCGCCTGACAGCCTCAGCGCAGAATTGACCTTTACCCTCTTCAGATTCGCACCGGTAATATATCGAGCGGCGTTATCGCCGTCTGCGTCAATATCAACCTCCAAAGGATCGCCAAGCACAACACTACGCGTTAGCTCAGTCAAATAGCTCAATGGAGAGACAAGCTGTCTTTCTCAATCTCAAGATACGCGATTGTCGCAACTCGCGCTGCGTGCGAGATACGCGCAAACATTTAACAGAACGGATGGCGCAGGTTAGGGCGGCGAGACGTTCCGTACGCCGCGCGGGATCAGCCTGTGGGGCGATCTTTTTCAGAAGGGCAAAATCATCGCCCTTGGTAATGCACTGGAGCAAGCGTTGGGCGTCGCCGACGAACGCCCGCCGGAGTTTTTTGGAATCTCTTAGCCATCAGATATTACCAACGGCGGCGGAATCTCGGTCATCTTTCCGCTTTTGGCTGGGGTTGACGCAGCAGGCGAGCTATACGGTTTTTCAAATCGCAGATTAATAGTGTGCACTTTGAATGGCGACGTCGGCTTTCCGGCTGGCGAGTCGATTCGGGGGGCTGTCTTGGTCTCGCCCTTCACATCAGGAAACCGGATCATTGTGTCAGGCGATGTAGGCGACCTGTCTTTGCTCACCGTTTCTGGACTGGATGATCCATCGCCAAGCGGGCCTAACGCAGAATTCGTTTTAGTCATAACGTCGCTATCTGAAATTTTGATTTGCCTAGTTCCGCGACCCGTATCGCTTGCCGCAGCAACATTCGGGTACGGAATCGGAATAAGACCTGCCGGCGCGGCGGGCTCTGTGCAAACATCGGGAAAGGCGGCGATAATGCAGGCGTCGCTTGATTTTGATGAAATATCGCGACCATTGGCGAAGACAGCGCCGCCGCCGCTAGGTTTTGATTTAAATTCGCGCGGCGTTCGATCAATGCCGCGCATCGTGGAACTCAAGGCGCGCTTTGCTTCGCTGCCGTCAAAGCCCTTATCAATTGTGTAACCGCCTGTGGCGCCGGCGGCGAACCTGGGCGCATCGCTGCGGGCTCGATGCAGGGCATTTTGTTTTTCTGCTGCGCAATCGACAAGAGGAATCGTCACCAGGCGCAACAGCGCCGTTTCGATACGCTCAATCGTAACCGTGAAGTGGATGGCCTCAGCCTCCATCTCGCCCATGGATGTATAAATTTTTGTGCGCGCATTCTCATAGGCGTTAAGTTCTTTACGGTGAAAGGCGACAGCTGACATGTCGCCACTATTTGCCGCTGCGTCGCCCGCTTTTACAGTACGCCGGGCGCTGCGCCGCAATTCCGGAAGTTCAGTTTCAAGCATCTGTACCAGAACCAAGGCTTCGCTGTAGTTGCCCTCTGCTTCGCGTTTGGCGCCTTCTAATTGTTCGCGTACTTTATTGCGCGCTTCTTGGGTGCAAAATTTTTCCGGCAAATCGGGAACGCGGACATTCTCAAATTCGATCGTAAGGACGGCGCCATTGAGAGGGTCCTCAACAGCGCCGTCATGCGGTCCGCCATGGGCATGGGCTGGGCTGACGTAAACCGCACCAATTGCTGCGACAACGATCCAGAAAAGAGCGTATCGCAACCGAAAGCTCATGGCTTCGCGGAGGGAGGCGAGGGGTGAACATTCCATGATCTTTCTCCTGTTTGGACGCCCGTTGCCGCAGGACGCCGCTGAACATGGGAAAAATATAGATAAGCTGAAGTCGTGAGGCTGTGCGCCCACGCACAGGCTCTGTCGTTATGGTTAATACGACGGGAAACGACGTTATTCGATCATCTTACAGGCAGCCCCTGAAACATGGGAGAAGATCGGCTTCCATTCTCCATCCTGCTGGATGAATGTATTCGACGACCAGTATTTGTGATGGCAGGGCTCGCCGGCATCATTTTCGCGCGTTGAATCGCCATGACCGAATACTATCGCAACATCATCATCTGAAAAAATGATGTCTGTGATTGTGAAAATAAAATTATTCGGCCGCTCATCACGGGGTGCGTTGCGCAGCCATTCGATTTCGTCGGCGCGCAGACGCACATTGCCGTTCGGTTCCAGAATTTTAAAACCGTCCGCGAGAAATTCATCCAAGCCGTCAGCGTCGCGCTCAGCGTAAAGCCTGCGCCAAACCTTGACTTTTTTCTCGGTCAGTTCGGCAATGTCCGCGTTGCGATCGCCGGCATATGCGGGAACGGACGCCTCAGTCGCCAAAACGAAAACGCAGATTAAAATCGCTATAAATCTGTTCATCGGCACTTTCCAAAATTGGCGCTGTCCAACATCTCTATATAAAACGCGCGACCACATCTTTATAGGACCGCGACAATTTCAATTCCTGACCATTGTCAAGGATCAGGAAGTATTCGCCGTTTGAATGAGGGTGAAGTTCTTTCACCTTTCCGACATTGACGATGGCGGACCGGTGTACGCGTTGAAAGCGTTCCGGGTCGAGGCGATGTTGCAGCGCCTTCATAGTCTCGCGAATAATATGCGTTTTTCCGCCAGCGTGGATGCACATGTAATCACCTGCGGCATCAATCCATTCGATCTCGTCAGCGCCCAGAACAACAACCTTCGAGCCGTCCTTGAAAGAGAGGCGTTCATTGTAGCGTTGTTTTTCCGTCCAGTTCGGATCGTTGATCAGTTCCTTGATGCGATCCTGTTCGTCCGCCGAGAGCGACGCCAGCAATTCAACGAGTTTAGACTCGCGGCTGGTGGCGGCTTTTGATTTCAAAGCTTCGCGGGCGCGATGAATGGCGTCTTTAAGACGCTCTTCCTCCACCGGCTTGACGATATAATCGAGCGCATTTGCCTCAAACGCTTCAATGGCGAACTTGTCGTATGCCGTTACGAAAATGAACAATGGCGCTGGCGCGCCGATCATCGCGCGAACAACGCCGAACCCGTCGAGCCCCGGCATCTGGATGTCTAGAAAGACGACATCCGGGCTATTTGCTTTGATGGACTTTACCGCTTCTCGTCCATTTGCACATTCATCGATTATGTTGATTTCCGGAAACTCGGCGAGGCGGTGTTTTAATCCGCGCAACGCCAGCGGTTCATCATCAACGATAATGGCGGTTATCGATTTTTCACTCATTTTGCTTGCCCCTTCATTTCAAGCGGGATCGTCAAGGCGACACACAACCCCTGTGGGTCAACCGGACAAAGACTAAATTCTGCACGCTCCTGATAAAGATAGATTAGGCGATCGCGCATATTTACGAGGCCAACGCCCATGTCGGATGTCTGTAACAACTTTTCAGGTTCTTCCGGCGCGTCCGGTCCGTTATCGCAAACTTGCATACACAGCCTGTTGCCGTCACGTTTCGCGGTGATCGAAATTTCGCCGCCGGCTTCCATTTTCGCGATGGCGTACTTAATCGCGTTCTCAATCGCCGGCTGCAAGATCAAGGAAGGCACTTGCGCTTTCAAAACATCATCTTCGACGTCAAATTTAACATTCAGACGATCTGCGAAACGCGTTTCTTCAATCTGAAGATAAAGTTTCAGCGCCCGGACTTCTTCCTCCAGCGATGTCTTCTGTAACGGATCGCTGTCTAATGAATAGCGTAAGAACGCGGACAGTTGCGAAATCATCCGGTTTGCCTGTTTGCCGTCCTGCTCCATGACGAGCGTCGAAATCGCATTCAGCGTGTTGAAAAGGAAATGCGGGTTCAATTGATAACGCAACATCTTTAATTGGGCCTGATCGGCGAGGCGGGCGGCAAGCACTGCGCGCTGCGTTTCATTGCGCAAATTCAAGTAGTAGTTGATGCCGAAATAAAATCCCGCCCACGACCCCAGCAGAAACAGATTCACCGGCAGGTCCGGCAAAATCAGCAACAGGTAATTCGTAGAACCAAACCGCGCGCCGCGAATATCCATCCATTCATTGCCGAAGAGATAGCCAAAAGTCTGCGCTTTCATGGCGCCCATGGCGACCGCCATGACAATGGTCAATGGCAGTGCGATTAACAAAAGGAGCGCAGGGCCCTGGCTGCGCGCAAGGCGATAACCAGGCCGCGCCAGAATACTCGTCGTCAAAAAACCGATAAGCGATGACGCAAGAGAATAAAGTATAGAATCTGGATTTCGGCCGCCGACAAAAACCGAGACGCTTAATACATGCAAGATAAAAAATCCAAGCCAGCCGGCAATCTGGAGAACCCAGAACATTCGCCCTTTGTCGGCAAATAACCAGTTCATCCAGTGATTGGCTCGGCCCGTCGAACCAATAAACGGTCCGCTTTCCGGCGTTGTAATATTCGCAGTCGACATAAAGGTGCGCTCGTTCTTTTCCATGGGTTGAACGCCGTCCTTCGTTTTTGAGCAAGCGCGTATGCGGCGAACAGCCTTTTCGCCGCGATAAGGTCCCTAATCAGGTATATAGCAGTTATTCGGAAAGCGACAAAAGACGCACATCGCCGCCGGCGGCGGTCGTGTTAATCGTTAACGTTCGTTCCGCCGCGAATCGCCAGGGCTCATCTTTTGCAGACAGCAGGGGAATAATTGAGCCGGAGCGAATGGCGAGCGTTTGCGTCAGATTTCGACGTGTCTTTTCGCCGCCATCACTTACGACGGCTCGGATGTGATCGTTCAGAACTACGGGAAGGGGCATGTCGTGCGCACTGCCAAGTCCCTGTACGTAGTGAGCGGGGCCGCCGGCTTTATCCAATGCGGCGGATAGTTCCTGCGCCAATCGATTGTCATTGGTGATTACGACCGCGCCAGCCGCGAGCGACAGCGCGACTTGTTGGTGATTGTCCGCGACCTGTCCACCGCCGACACAAAGAATTACGCCGCGCCCACGCAACCGGAATGTGTTCGATTCGCCGGTGGGGCCGGGGAGTTCGATCGTCTCAGCGAAATGTTCACTATAAAGTTTGACTGCATGGCTCAAAACATTCGCGGCGTCGCCGCTCGCCTGCTCGGCGGCGCGCCTCAACAATCCGCCACGGTCTAGATTTCGATGTAGTGATGCAAATGCCGTTGCCGCTTTTTCCGCACAATATTTTTCATCGCCAGAGTAATCCCGGCGTGCGAAGGCGAATTCGTTGTTGCCAGATGGGTGCAAGCGTTTCTGCAAAGCCCTCAGATAATGCGGTCCGCCGGCTTTCGGCCCGGTGCCTGAAAGGCCTTCGCCGCCGAATGGCTGCACGCCGACAACGGCGCCGATCTGGTTGCGATTGACGTAGACATTGCCGATGCGCGCCGCCTGCGCAACGCGCTCCATGGTTTCGTCAATGCGCGTGTGGACGCCCATCGTGAGGCCATAGCCGAGGCTGTTGATCTTAGCGACAAGGTCGTCGAGATCTTTTGCGTTATAGCGAACGAGATGAAGTACCGGACCAAAGATTTCTTTTTCTAGAAGCTCGACGCTATCGAGTTCAAACGCGACCGGCCTGATGAATGATCCATTGACGCCGCCCTTCGGCGCCGGCGCTTCAGCGATTAGACGGCAATGGTCGCCTTCGTGGTGGCGTTTGCGATAGGCAATGTAACTCTCGATATTCGCATGCGCTTCTTTGTCGATCACCGGACCGACATCGGTTTCTAGATTTGAAGGATCGCCCACAGACAATTCCGCCATTCCGCCTTGCAACATTTCGATAAAGCGATCAGCAACATCTTCCTGGACGCAAACGAGACGGCAGGCGGAGCATCGTTGGCCGGCGCTTTGGAAGGCGCTGTCGATCGTGTCCGTGACAGCCTGCTCAAGGAGCGCCGTTGAATCGATGATCATCGCGTTAATGCCGCCGGTTTCTGCGATCAGGGCGGCGTCATGATTCTTGTTATCGACGAGACCATTTCGAATTTTGTGCGCCGTTTCCGTCGATCCAGTAAAGACGACTCCGTTGATATGTGTGTTTGCGGTCAGCGCGGCGCCAGTTGCGCCTGCGCCCGGTAGAAAATGAAGCGCGCCAGCGGGAATGCCGGCTTCGTGCAGCACGCGAACAGATTCATGGGCGATAAGCGGGGTTTGCTCCGCAGGTTTCGCAATTACCGCATTGCCGGCGGCGAGGGACGCAGCAACCTGTCCCAAGAAAATCGCCATGGGAAAATTCCATGGCGATATGCAGGCGACAACGCCTAGGGACTCGCCATTCAGTTTTTCACATTCATCGGCATAGTACCGCAGGAAGTCGATCGCCTCTCGCAATTCAGCAATTGCGTCGATCCAGGATTTCCCGGCTTCAAAAATCGCAATCGCCATGAAATATTCGCCGCGCTCTTCAAAAATCGCCGCTGCGCGCCGCAGCGCGCCGGCGCGATCCTTCGCCGGCGTCGCCGCCCATATTGGTGCGAATGCAGCGGCGATGTCGCAAGCCGCCGCGACCTGTTCGTTATTTGCATAAGCGACGGTCCCAAGAACGTCATCACGATGGGCGGGATTGGAAATCTTCACGCCGTCGCCTTTAATATGTTCTCCTTCGATGATTGGTCCAATATTCATGGTCCCAATCAGTTCTCGGGCGTTCGGGTTCATTTCTGCGGCAACAGGCGGGTGGGTCTCATCCCAGCCTTTTGATGCGAGGCGTCCGCGCAAATGATCGCGCGGCGCCGGGATATGCGGATTGGGAATTACGTCGAGTTCTTCGAGTTCAACGATCGGGTCGGCGACAACATCGTCCACGGACAAATCGGGATCGATTAGCTGATTAACGAAAGAGGAGTTAGCGCCATTCTCAAGCAATCGCCGAACCAGATAGGGGAGCAGTTCGTTATGCCCGCCAACGGGCGCATAGATGCGCGAACGAGCGCCGCGCATAATTAGATTGTCGTGTAGGGCTTCGCCCATGCCGTGTAGGCGCTGTAATTCGTACTCGGTTAGATTGCCAGCCATTTCCTGTACGGTCGTCGCGGTCAGCGCATTGTGGGTCGCAAATTGCGGGTAGATGACATCCGTGGCCGCGAGTAACTTCTCGGCGCAGGCTAAAAAGCTGAAGTCTGTTGATACTTTGCGCGTAAATACTGGATAACTTTCGAGGCCCATCTCCTGGGCGCGTTTGATTTCACTGTCCCAATAGGCTCCTTTGACGAGCCGCACGGTGATGCGCCGTTCAGTTTCGCGGGCGAGGGCCGTGAGCCATTCAAGAACGAACGACGCCCGGCGTTGATAGGCTTGCACCACAACGCCGAAGCCATTCCACCCTTCCAACTCCGGATCACGCATTAACGCCTCGATCAGATCGAGGGAAATATCGAGCCGGTCTGCTTCCTCGGCGTCGATATTAAATCCCATATTGGCGGATTTTGCAGCGATCGCGAGAGTGCGAACCTTCGCGCCGAGTTCCTTCAGGACGCGTTCTTTCTTTCTATATTCGTAGCGCGGATGTAGCGCAGAAAGTTTTACGGAGATGCCCGGGTTTTCTGCGAATTTGTCGGACTTCGAATATTTTGCAATGGCTTTGATGGCATCCGCGTAATCGTTGAAATATTTTTCTGCATCATCCGCAGTGTGGGCGGCTTCGCCAAGCATATCAAAAGAGAAGACATATCCCTTGTCGGAAAACTGTTTGCCGCGCTTGATCGCCTCATCGATTGTTTCGCCAAGCACAAAGTGCTCGCCCATAATGCGCATCGCCTGCGCCACCGATGCGCGGATCACCGGCTCCCCTAAACGATCAAGCACATCTTTCGTCGCCGCCGCCATCCGGCGCATCGGGTCCTTCGCTTCAATGTCGTCGAGCCAGGCGGCCGTCAACATCAGAGCGCGCGTAGAAAAGTTGACGAGCGGAAAGGGGCTTTTTCCTGCGTGAGAGGACCAGTCGCCCGCCTCGATCTTGTCTTCTATCAGCGCATTCGCCGTTGTTGCGTCGGGCGTCCGCAACAAGGCTTCAGCAAGACGCATCAAGGTGACGCCTTCGGCTGTCGATAACCCGTATTCTTGTAAAAATTTATCGATCAATCCGGAACGCTCAGCGCTTGCCCGCGCCAATTTTACAAATTCCGCCGCCCGCGTTTGCGCCCGCCCACGCATTTCCGATGAGAGAGCCATATTGTCGCTCAATTTTTTAACCAGCGATCCCTCTTCAATCAAATAATGATCACGAATCGTAGTGCGCAGGCTGGAAAGCGATCCGGTTGGCGACATATTCTATCACTCTGCAAATGGATTATCTGTTGGTGCTACAATCGCTTAGCGCGTTGCCAAAGCCATGTCATTCCCAATCTTGCTCGATCTATTCGCGCCTTCGCAACTGCAAAATCTAATTGCGCGATAAGCGGCGCAGCCTTACTTATTGCGCGAATTTACCCGGCCAGTCGGCTGGACCGACAAACTGCTCATCGAAAGGACGCAATCCATGACTGAGGCTTATATTTATGATGCCGTTCGAACGCCGCGCGGCAAGGGCAAAGCCGACGGCTCGCTCCACGAAATTACGCCGGTTGAACTGGCGACGCAGGTGCTGAAGGCCGTTCGCGATCGCAATAATATCGACGCGGGTGAAATCGAGGATGTAGCGCTGGGATGTGTCTCGCCAGTGGGCGAGCAGGGCGCGGTTGTGACCCGTTCGGCGATCCTCAATGCCGATTACCCTGAAACAACATCCGGCATTCAGGTCAATCGGTTTTGTGCGTCCGGTCTTGAAGCGGTCAATATTGCCGCGGCGAAAGTCAAAGCGGGTGAGGCGGATTTGACCGTCGGCGGCGGCGTTGAGTCCATGAGCCGCGTCCCCATGGGATCTGACGGCGGAGCCATGGCGACCGATCCGGCGATCGCATTCAAGTCTTATTTTGTTCCGCAAGGAATTTCCGCGGATCTAATCGCTACAAAGTACGGCTTTTCCCGCGACGATGTCGACGCTTATGCCGTCGAGAGCCAGAAACGTGCAACGAAAAGTTGGGAAGAAAAACGGTTTGAAAAATCAATCATGCCGGTGAAAGACGTTGTCGGCATGACTGTGCTTGATCACGACGAAACTGTACGTTCAAACACCGATATGCAATCGCTTGGCAGCCTTAATCCGTCATTCGCAATGCTCGGTGAAAATTTCGGGTTCAACGACGTTGCCCTCCAAAAATATGCCGAGATTGAAAAGATCAATCACGTTCACCATGCAGGCAACTCTTCGGGAATCGTTGACGGCGCCGCGGCAGTCCTCATCGGCAATGGAGAGGCCGGCAAAAAACTGGGTATGAAGCCGCGCGCGCGGATAAAGTCCATGGCGTCAATCGGATCGGAACCGACGATTATGTTGACCGGACCGGAGTTCGCGGCGAAGAAAGCGTTGGAACGCGCTGGCATGGACAAAAATGACATTGATCTTTGGGAATTGAACGAAGCATTCGCATCAGTAGTCCTGCGATTCATGCAGGCCCTCGACATTGACCATTCGGAAATCAACGTGAATGGCGGCGCCATCGCCATGGGGCACCCGCTCGGCGCGACCGGCGCCATGATTCTCGGTACGATGGTCGATGAGCTTGAACGGTCAGGCAAGGAAACCGCTCTTGTGACGCTTTGCATTGGCGGCGGCATGGGCACAGCAACAATTATTGAACGCGTTTAATGCGTTGTAACTGACCGCCATCCTTCGAGACCCTTCGGGCGCCTCAGGATGAGAAGTTGAAAGAGAAGTCAGCCTCACCCTGAGGTGTGAGCGAAGCGAGCCTCGAAGGGCGCTGGTTGAAAAAAAGGAAAAATGATGAGCTACAAAACACTTACCGTAGACGTAGATAGCGACGGTATCGCGTTGGTCACAATCGATTTACCAAACCAGTCCATGAATGTCTGGAACGGCGATTTGATAAATGACTTCGGCGCGTGGATCGAAGAATTCATCGGCAATGACGACATCAAGGGCGCAGTGCTGGCGTCTGGCAAAAAAACTGGATTTATCGCCGGCGCCGACTTGCGCATGCTCGGTGGTTCCGGCCTAGCAGCAGCGAGCGCTTCGAAGGAAGAACAGTTCGACGCCGTCTTCGCCATGAACAAAATGCTTCGCAAGCTGGAAACGGGTGGTAGGTCAGTAAAAGACCTGAAAAAGAACTTAGCCCATGCAAAACCTGTCGCGGCGGCGCTTGAAGGTCTGGCCCTTGGTGGCGGGCTTGAACTTGCGCTTGCGTGTCACTACCGCGTTGTTGCCGACAATAAAAAGATTCAATTGGGCGTGCCGGAAAGTCAGGTTGGCCTTTTGCCGGGCGGCGGCGGCACCCAGCGCATTCCGCGCCTGATTGGTCTGCAGAACGCCGCAATGATGGCGACGAGCGGCAAGCCGGCTGATCCGCAAACGGCGAAAGCGCAAGGTCTGATCAATGAAATCGTACCGGCTGGTGAAACCATTGCTAAGGCGAAAGAATGGGTGAAGGCGAACGGAAAAACCGCGCAACCCTGGGACCGCCAGGGCTTTAAATTTCCCGGCGGCGGCGGCGCCATGGATCCGCGCAGCGTGCAGTTTTTTATGGCCGGGAACGCCATGGCGCAAAAACAGACCAAGCACAATTATCCGGCAATCCAGTACATCCTTTCGTCTATGTACGAAGGCTCGATCGTGGATTTCGATACGGCGCTTCGTATTGAGTCCAAATACTTCCTGAAGCTGCTGACGAGCGCACAAACACAAAACATGATCCGCACTTTATTCATCAACAAGCAGGCGGCGGAAAAAGGCGACGCTCGGCCGAAGGATGTGCCGGCGCAGGAAATTAAGACCGTCGGCGTTCTTGGCGCCGGGCTCATGGGCTCCGGCATCACCCATGTTTCTGTTAAAGGCGGCATGGATGTGGTCGTGCTCGACCGCAATAAGGAAGAAGTCCAAAAGGCAATCGATTACTCCAAGAAAATCCTCGACAAGAAGGTCGCCAAAGGCCGGATGACGCAGGATGCGGCCGACGCCTTTATGGCAAAGATCAAAACTACGACCGACTATAACGATCTGAAAGACGTCGATCTCATCATAGAGGCGGTGTTTGAAGACCCGGACGTCAAAGCCGACGTCATCAAGAAGACAGAAGCGGTTATTCGCGATGACGTAATTTTCGCGTCAAACACGTCGACCTTGCCGATCACGGGCCTCGCGAAACATTCAAAACGCCCGGATCAATTTATCGGCATGCACTTTTTCTCACCGGTCGATAAAATGCCGCTGCTTGAAATCATACCGGGCGAAAAATCCGGCGATCAGGCGCTGGCGACGGCCCTCGACTACAACCAGAAGATCCGCAAAACCCCGATCGTCGTCAGCGACGTTCGAGGCTTCTATACAAATCGCGTTGTGCCGCCTTATCTCGGCGAAGCCATGATCATGGTGCAGGAAGGCGTCAAGCCGGCGTTAATCGACAATGCTGCGAAGAACCTTGGCCTGCCGCTTGGTCCGTTGGCGCTGACCGATGAAACATCACTGTCGCTTGGGCACATGTTGATGGAATCCACCAAAAAAGAACTTGGCGACGATTACAAACCGTCCGGCAATGAAGACCTTTTGGAAAAAATGGTTGTTGGCCTCGGTCGGCACGGACGCAAATCCGGCGGCGGTTTCTACGATTACCCCGAAGGGGGCAAAAAACATCTTTGGCCCGGCCTCGCTGAACACTTTCCGCTAGCGGATGAACAACCGACTACGGAAGACGTGATGGAGCGTTTACTTTACGCCCAGCTTGTCCCGGCGGCGCATTGTCTCGCCGATGATATTGTCCATGATCCGCAATCAGCTGACCTTGGCGCTATCTTCGGCTGGGGCTTCCCGCCATGGACCGGCGGACCCATGAGCCACATTGACACCATTGGCATGGAGAAATTCGTGACAACGGCGGACAGCCTCGCCCAGCGTTATGGGGAACGCTTCCACCCGCCTGCGAAATTCCGCGACATGGCGAAATCGAATGAAAAGCTATACGGGAAGGCGGCTTAGCTTCGAGAGATCAGCGGCAGATTGCCTCCCCTTAAAAAGGGGAGGCCGGAATGCTTCTTGCTTCCTAAGAGGCGCCATTCCGGGCGGATCGCTTGCGCGGTAGGATGCCTCTCGATTTCGATCCCCACCCGAATTGCCATCGAGCGACCAATTTAGGACGCGTTGTCATTTGCAAGTCGCCTTCCTCTCATAGGGAGGCTTGGTGATAGGACTTGCGGGCGCCAAAAAGCATTGTTACGTAGCCCACGAAGAATTCACGACTTTTTAGAGGACTATGACATGGCGCTTGAACGCACATTTTCGATCATCAAACCTGACGCGACCCGTCGCAACATCACCGGAAAAATTATCGCCAAGCTGGAGGAGGGCGGCCTTCGCGTCGTTGCTTCCAAACGCATCCACATGACCCGCGAGCAGGCCGAAGGCTTTTACGGCGTTCACAAAGAACGTCCATTCTTCGGCGAACTCGTTGAATTCATGATGTCCGAGCCGGTCGTCGTGCAGGTGCTTGAAGGCGAAAACGCCATTGCGAAGAATCGCGAGATCATGGGCGCAACGAACCCGGCGGAAGCTGACGCCGGCACCATTCGAGCGGAATTTGCAGAATCGATCGGTGAGAACTCCGTTCACGGTTCTGACGGCGCCGATACAGCGGCCCAGGAAATCGAGTTTTTCTTCTCCAAAGATGAAATCGTCGGTTAGTCTCCGGCGAGACATTCTCCCAATGAACGATTATAATCTCTCGGCGGTATTGATCGCCGGGAGGTTTTTTATGTTGAAGTTGTTGTGCGCGGCGTTAGCAGTTGTTTACGGCGCGGCCATCCATGGCAATGCAACGGCGCAGGAACCGCCAACATACCCGGCGCCGGTCGAGGGCGATTTCATCGCAAAGGACTTTGAGTTTGAAGACGGCAATTTTCTTGATCTGCGCATTTACTATCGAACCATCGGAGAATTGAAACGCGACGAAAACGGCCGCGCTACAAATGCGGTTCTGATTGGTCACGGCACAACAGGATCGGGCGCCAGCCTGTTGCTTGAGAGCTTTGCAAATGTTCTTTTCGTCGATGGCGGCGCATTAGACGCCGAAGAATATTTCATTATCCTGCCGGACAGCATAGGGCACGGGCAATCTTCGAAACCGTCTGACGGCCTGCGCATGAAGTTTCCGCAATACACCTATAACGACATGGTGCGCGCGCAGTATCTGTTGCTTTCCAAAGGGCTGGACGTTGACCATCTGCGCCTTGTCATGGGCACATCCATGGGCGGGATGCAGTCTTGGATGTGGGGGTATCAGTATCCCGATTTCGTGGATGCGATCATGCCGCTTGCGAGCTTGCCGGTGGAGATCGCAGGACGCAATCGAATGGTGCGTCAACTTTTTATTGACGCCATAAAGAATGACCCGGCGTGGAACGGCGGTAATTATGATGAAAAGCCCATGGCCGGAATGCGGGCTGCTTCGGGCGCGCTGATGTTCATGACGTCGAGCCCGTTACAGATGCAAAAAAATGCGCCGACTCGCGAACAATCAGAGGAAATGCTGACGGCGATTATTGGGCGATATTCAAACGCGCTCGATCCAAACGATGCAATTTATGCATTTGACGCCTCGCGTCACTATAACCCGCAACCCCATCTGGAAAAAATCATGGCGCCGCTTGTCGCGATTAATTCCGCCGACGATCAGGTAAACCCGCCGGAATTGCAAATACTGGAAACGGAGATTCAGCGTGTTGCAAACGGCAGGGCGATAGTTCTTCCAATTACGGACGAAACGCGCGGCCACGGCACCCATTCGGTCGCCGCCCTTTGGGAAGATCACCTGCGCAACTTGCTGGCGGCCAGCGAAAGACAATGACCGGCAATCTCTTCATCGATTCTGCGATCTCTGTGGTCGCGATTGCATTTATGGTGCTGGCCGCGCGGCTGGCGTTCGGGCGGCCGTCCGGCATTGTCACTCTAGCGGCGGCGCAGGATCGGCTCGCCTTCGATGAACCGGATTTCGCGGCTATAGACTGGCTAGTCGATGCGGACGCCAAAGCCGCGCTCGCGCGAAACGAAAAGGGCGAACTGGCGTTATTGTTTGCGCGAGGCGATGACATTGTTTCACGACGCTTTCCGCCAGGCGCCTTAAAAACTGGCCTGGATGGCAATCAGCTCGTAGTTTCCCAGTCAGACCACGTAACGCCAAAAATCGTGATGCAACTTGACGATGGCGGAAACGCGAGCGGTTGGACGCCGGCATTTCAGCAAGGGAAGCGATGACAGACTTTTCCTATCCAGACATCATCGCCTATGCGGTGCCGGCGTTCCTGG
Organism: Hyphococcus sp.; assembly: GCA_013002535.1. Lineage (GTDB taxonomy): Bacteria > Pseudomonadota > Alphaproteobacteria > Caulobacterales > Parvularculaceae > Hyphococcus. Next base: position 1,381 of record JABDJK010000003.1, on the reverse strand, counting down.
CCTTGATCCTTATCGAGATTGTTGTCGCACGGCGCACCGGACGAGGGCGTTTCGAGGCGAATGATTCAGCGACTTCGCTCATCATGGGATTTGGCAGTGAGATCGCGCCTCTAATAGGGGGCGGTGCAATCGTCGCAGCCGTATTTTTCGCGGCGTACGAGTTCCGGCTCGCGACGATCCCTAATCTGTGGTGGACGGTCATACTGTGTTTCGTGATCGACGATCTAAGATACTATTGGTGGCACCGGATTTCGCATGAAAGGCGCTTCTTCTGGGCAAGCCATGTTATTCATCATTCGTCGCAACATTATAATCTAACGACAGCATTGCGGCAGACATGGACGGGGCAAGTCACAGGACAGATATTGTTTCGCACGCCGCTTGTTTTTGTTGGTTTCCATCCGGCCATGGTGTTCTTTGTTGGCGCGGTGAACCTGCTCTATCAATTCTGGATTCACACGGAACTGATCAAGCGCATGGGGCCGTTTGAGATCATCTTTAACACGCCGAGCCATCACCGAGTGCACCACGCCACAAACCCGAAATATCTTGACGCCAATTATGCGGGAACGCTTATTATCTGGGACAAGATATTCGGAACTTTTGTTCCCGAAGACGATGCGGAACGGCCGCGCTACGGCATCATCAAAAACCTCGGCACGTTCAATCCAATCATCGTCGCCTTTCATGAATGGATCGGCATTGCTAAGGATCTGGTGAGCGCGCGGTCGCTTCGCGAGATGGGCGGCTATCTCTTCGGTCCGCCAGGCTGGTCACCGGACGGCTCACGGATGACATCGGCAAAGATCAAAGAGCGCTGGGTCGCAATTCACGGCAAAAAATCGGCGGGCGACCACAAGGGGCGCCGGAAACATCAATAAATCCAGCCGAGTAGGGGCTTTCTCGCGCTGGTTGAAAAGGCCGCATTTCGGTCAAACTCGCCTCAAACAAATCACCTTTCCTCCGCGAATTCTCCGTTTTCACCCTCCATCTTTGTCGGCGTGGAGAGATGAGGAGAATGAACAATGGCGCCTTTCATCGCGAAAACCGCCGCCGCAATCGCCGCCGTCGCCGGCCTCGCCGTATCGACGGACATTGACGAAAATAACGCTTACGCCGGCACGAACATCGCCGTGTTGCAGGAGACCGTAATCGATGCGCACGCAGCGACTTTGTTCTCGCGCGCTGACGCAGATGCTAATGGCGCCCTGAGCGCCGACGAATTTACCGCGCTGTCAGTGGTTACCGCAGAGCTTGCGCGATTAAATGGATTTATTACTATTGAGACCGGCGATGAGCCTGCAACGGTTGCAGTCGGTCCCGCCGCGCGCTCGATGACGCAGTCTGAATATGCACGCGTTGCCGCTGTCGCTCGCAACAA
>JABDJK010000112.1 GCA_013002535.1 Hyphococcus sp. | reverse complement strand
GGTTCCGGTCGGTTCACCATCAGTTTCTTGATTTCGGCGATGGCTTTCGCCGGGTTCAGATGTTTCGGGCAGACTTGTGCACAATTCATGATGGTATGGCAGCGATAAAGTTTGAATTCATCTTCCAGATCATCAAGGCGTTCATTGGCGTGTTGATCGCGGCTGTCCGAGAGCCAGCGATAGGACTGTAATAACGCTGCCGGGCCGAGATATTCTTCCTCGCCATTCTTGTCGCCGTTCCACCAATAGGATGGGCAAGACGTTGAGCAACATGCGCAGAGAATACACTCATATAGCCCGTCAAGTTTTGCGCGTTCTTCCGGCGATTGCATCCATTCGGTTTCGGGCTCGTCTTCTTTTGCTTGCAGAAACGGCTCGATATAGGCGTGCTGTTCATAAAATTTGGTGAGGTCGGTGACGAGATCCTTCATCACCGGCTGGTGCGGTAATGGATAAACCGCGACATCACCGTCGCCGAGTTCATCCATCGCTTTGGTGCAGGCCAGCGTGTTCGCGCCATTGATATTCATGGCGCAGGACCCGCAGACGCCTTCGCGGCAGGACCGCCGGAACGCCACCGTCGGATCGATCTGGTTTTTGATCTTGATCAGCGCGTCTAGAACCATTGAGACATCGCTGACATCGATTTCATATTTATCGATGCGCGGGTTATCCGGCGTATCCGGGTCATAGCGATAGACTTTGAAGACGCGCGTCGTTTCCGTCTTGTTTTTCAGCTTATAGGACTTCCCAGTGTTGGAGACTTTGGAATTTGCCGGAAGCGTCAATTCAACCATGTTCAGGATGTTTCCTTGTTGACCGCCGCTGGAGCAGCGACGCCGTACCAGTCGAGATTTCGGGTGATATACATTGTCAGCGCAATCGCGGCAAACGCCGTTGTCGACCCGATCAGAAGCGCATAGTCCTCTGCTTTCATGAGAAGATATATCAGACCATAGGCGCTGGAAAAAGCGCCGAAGGCGACAAATCCGTAAAGGCGACTTCCAAAAACGCTGGCTGCATAAAATCCGGAAAGCGTCACCGTTGCGGCGGCGGTGATCAGGAACGCCTTATCAAATCCGATCTGTTCGGCGAGCGCGAGGGTCATGAGATAGAATATGACTTGTGCCGCGCCGAGCAAAATATATTGCGCCGGATGGGCGCGCACGCCGATGATGGCCTCAATCAAAAAGAAAGTAAGCAGTACAACGCCGATAAACATGAGCGCATATTTAAGCGCGCGATTAACGGACTTGTAGGGACTTTTTGTCGCGACAAATTCTACGCCGAATGAGTTGACCGAAAGGCGCCCGCCCAAATTACCGTCGATAAAAAAGCTGCGCGGTAGATTTCGGCCGAGATACGGCACGCGCCATTGAGCGTCGAAACCTGCGTCAGTGATATCGTGATTTGTCGGCAGGTATTCGCCCTGAAAACCGGGCGCCGGCCAGTCGGCATTCATGACGAGGGTCGTTTCTTCACCGACCGGTGAGAAGAAAAGCGACCCGCCGCCGGCAAGTTTCAAGTTGAGATCAAACGAGAAGCCGTTGCGCGACGGGTTGATTGGCATTGGGATACCGACGCCAGCCATGTGAACGCTATACGCGCCGTTGTCGCCGAGAGCCGCGGGCAAATCGTTCACGGGTTCAAACCGTGCAGTGGCGCGGCGGCCATTGACTGACAGCGCAGGGTCGTCGCGCAGGCCTTTCAAGTCGGAGGTGTTGCCGAACCCAATCACGAGAATGGCTTGTCCCCAATTCATTTCGACATTGCCGAGAGATAATTTCGGCGCTTGAAGCGGGTCGAATTTCCCGGACAGCTGAATATCGGCAGAATAAATCGTCGCATCAAAAATTGAGCGCTTGCGCGTTTCCGTATCGACTTTTGCATCTATTTCGAGCGCGCGCGGCGTATAGGCGACGGCCGTTGAGCGCTTTATGGCGGCGCCTTTTTTATCAGTCTCGCCGGTGTCAATGACGACCGGGACAAGAATGATTGGGCCGTTGATGTTTTGCCGGCCGCCGACAGTTTGAAAGATTTCCGCGGTGACCTGGTCCGCGCGGCTAGAGCGGTCCCAGACGAGCGTGTAGACCAGCATCGCCGGAATCCACAAAACAAAGGCGAGGCAGCCGACGAGGATGAGTTTTAATCCGGCGGAACGAGCGGACGCGGCGCGTTGTTGCATTTTCGATAATCCCAAATCATGCGCCCGGCCCGGTTGCGGTCATGGGCGCTGACTGTGGCCGAGGTTTGTCACCGAAGCGGCGCGCTGTGGGAAGACTAATGATTATTCGGTGTCGGAAGTTTCGTTGATAATTATCAGTGATCTTCGAAGAGCATTAAAGTGACTTCTTCCTTGGCAGGAGATCGCCATATTCAGGCGCACGGTTTTCCGTCATCGCCATATAGCTTTGTTGAATGTCGGTGCTGGACAGCATCGCTGCATTCCAGGTTGCGATGTAGTCCAGCGTGTCTGCGGTGGAATGATCGCGGGCGTAATTGATCATCCGCTTTGAGCCCGAAACGGCAAGAGGTGAGTGCCCGGCGATTTTCGCGGCAATTTCCATGACGCCGTCGAGCAAGGCCTCATGGGTAGGGAAGATTTCATTCACGAGACCAATTTCCTTGGCTTTCTGCGCCGGCAATCGTTCTGCAGTATAGGATATTTGCCGCGCCCAGCCTTCGGGGATGACTTTAGCAAGGCGGGGAAACGTCCCGACGTCTGCAGTCATGCCAATCGCCGTTTCCTGAACGCAGAAAAACGCATCTTCAGAGGCGTAGCGGCAATCGCATGCGGTGACGAGATCGACGCCGCCGCCAATGGCGCCGCCCTGAATTGCGGCCAGCACCGGCTGGCGCGCATTTTCGAGCGCGGAGAAAGTGCCTTGCAGCATTTTGATGTGATGGCGAAATTGTTCAGCCGCCAATTCACGATGCTCGCCGGCATTGATGCCGCCGCTGGCCATGAACACTGAAATATCCATGCCGGATGTAAAGTGCTTACCCTCCGCCGAAAGCACAATCACCCGCGCTTTGGCGTTATCGGAAATATCATTAACGGCTTCCGGCAATTCGCTCCAGAACTCGACAGTCATGGAATTCGCTTTTTCCGGCCGTGAGAACCGGATATGCGCCACACCGTCGGAAATTTCGATATTGAAACAGGTAAAAGTCATGGCGTTTTTCCCTTGTTCTTGGCGCCGCGGCGCAATGCGCGACTGAAGTATTCGCCGTTCGCCGAAATCCATGATACAATAGCGTTAACCCGGGCGATTGGCAGTTTTTCTTGCAGTCAATAAATGGCGCCCTTTGTGCTTCAGTTATCGAGGCCCTCAAAGGCAAGCGCGATCGCGAGAACCTGGCAAGTTCGGCGGCATATGTGTGTTGAGTTAAGAGTATGACGCAGGAAAAAGCAGCGAATGTTGTCGATTTGGGCGCGACCCGCGCCGCGCTCGCAAAGGATTCGACTGTTGGGATTTTCTTGGCCGACGCACGCCGTGGGCGGGGATTAACCCTCTCAGACATTTCTGTTGCGACGAAAATCAAAATCGATCAGCTCCATGCAATTGAAGAAAGCGACGCCGACCGGTTGCCTGCGACGCCTTACGCTGTTGGTTTCGTTAAGGTATACGCCGGCTATCTGGGGCTCGATTCTGATGCGCTGGCGGCGCAGTTCAAAAAAGAAATTGGCGCGAACCGACCGGACGATCAAGAGATCGCAGCGAAATCAACAATGGCCACAGACGATGGTCCCGCAATTCCCATCGGCCCGCTATTGGGTATTGCTGGCATTTTGATTTTTGTTGTCTGGGTTGCATTCCAGGTCATCGGAACGTCTGGGACGCGCGACGCAGATCGCACGGCAACAGAAACCCAAGGCGGCGTGCGTTTGGGAACCGTGTCCGCGCCGGCGCCGCAACCGCGGGTTCGAACGGCTGCGCCGGCTGATGCGGCAGCGACCGATTCGGAGTCTCAGCCGTCGGCCATAGTTGAGGAACAAGCAACGCCCGAGGCAGGAGCGCCGGTTTCAGATGAAGTCATCGAAAATAGCGCAGCGATTGATCCAGCTGCGGCCGCCGAAGCGCCGCCTCCAGTCGAGGAAACACCGCCCGTTGTCGAGACCGAGATTGTTGATGAACCTACGCCCGTTGCGCAACCGGAAATTCTTCGTACAGATGATTTAAATGCTCGACAGACGGAAGAACTGGCAGCATCGGCGAGTAGTGAAGACGCTGTTGCCGGGCAAGCAACTGAATCAAATTCCGCAGCGCTGTTCGAAATTCCAAATCCCGGCAATTCCGAACCAACTTCGGTAGTCCCAGCAACTGCGCCAGACGCGCAACCAGAATTGGTTGTGGTTGCCGCACGCCTGACACGATCGCCGTCGCCGCGATACCCGTCGCGTTGCGCCCGCAACGCCAACTCACGGGAGAGCGTTACAGTGATGTTTGATGTAACAGCGTCAGGGCGGACGGCGAACGCCCGTGTGATTGACTCAACAAATTCGTGCTTTGACACGGAGGCGGTGAACGCCATTAATCGTTGGCGGTTTCAGCCGCGCACAATTGGCGGCTCAGCGCGCCCGGAAACAGGCCGTCAGGCAACGCTTCGATTTGAATAACGGAAAGATTATTCGCCGAAGACGTCCCTGAATAGTCGCATCCAGTTTTGCCCCAATAATCGTTCCATATCGCGGGACTTCCAGCCGCGGCGGTCCAGAACCGGCAACAAATTTCGAAACCGGTCCGGCGTATCAAGTTCCGGAATCCAGGGCGGCCATTTTACATCATAGCTCGGCTTGAAGATTTTAAGGCGCGGTTCATACCATTCTTCTTTTGTCGCCCATGGGGAAATGCCGCGCACCGCGAAGTCCGTTGAAAGCGCGACATTCTCATAACCGGCGATATTGACCGCATGTTCAATATGATCCGCATAGGTCTCAATTGTCGTTTCGCCGCCGGGATCAGTTCCAATGAAATAGCCAAGCGCCGCGACGCCAAAGACGCCGCCTTTGTCGGCGAGCGCCTTAATCTGATCGTCGGTCTTGGCGCGGGGGTGATTGGGGCGAAATTTTTCAACCATGGAATGGGTAATGGCGACTGGTTTTCCAGAAAATTCGATGCCTTCCAGAGTTGTCTGTTTCCCGCAATGGGAAAGATCGATGAGAACGCCAAGCTTGTTCATGCGTTCAATCACTTCAAGTCCGAAGTCAGAGAGCCCTGCATTGGTGCGCTCTGTCGAGCCGTCGCCAATGCGATTGCGATAATTATAAGTCAGTTGAAAACAGCGCATGCCAAACGCGTGAAGGACATCGATATTGTCGATCTCGCCCTCTAACATGGTCGCGTTTTGAAAATTCATCATTACGGCGAGGCGGCCGGACTTTTTAGCGCGCTCGAAATCCTTCGCGGTTAGCGCCATCAGGTAACGGTCAGGGTGTTCTTTTATGCGCTTGCGCCATTCAGCGATTTCGTCGATTGCGGTTTGCAGGTCTTGCCGGCTTAGGGACGTGATGATGCCGGCGTATCCGGACTTTTTCACAGCCGCCCATTCTTCGTCATCCCATTCATGGGCAAAGGAAAGCGCGTCAATGACGAGCGCTTTGTCGTAAAGCCGATCCAGTTTGGATTTGCCTTGGGCGAGTGCGGCGGGCGCAGCCGCAAGAGCTGCCGCGCCAGCGGAAATTTTCAACGCATCGCGTCGATTGGTCATTTATGCCCCCTCTCTCGGTCAGCTAATGAGGGACGATGGTAAGAGCATTGGGGCGGCGAAGGGAAGCTTTTCCGACCAGGCAATGTCGCTATCAAGGCCCGGGTGTTCCATGGCGCCAAATCGAGCAATTCAGATGGGAACTGATTGTTAGCAATTCTGTACGTCGTCAAGACCATAGGCGATTGGGGCGGCGAGGCCACACATTATCGCCATTACGCCCAATACTCCGGCCGCGCCGATAATACTCGCAATAACGCCGAAGATGCCGCCGGCGAGCAGAAGCAAACCGATCACTGTGTTGGAAAGCGCAGTGTAGGCGCCGCGCGTTTCCTCGGTCGCCATATCGACAAGATGGGTGGAGCGCCCGAGGCGTACGCCTTGGTAAGCGATCATCAATGCGAACAGAATTATCGGAAGCGCGAGTGAGTGTCCCAGATTGCCGGCGGCGCCAAATACTGCGGCCGCCGCCAAAGCACATGCGCCGCCAATTGATGCGAAGAACAAAACTCGCCGGCTCGAACGGTCAGACAGTTTCCCCCATATAAAACTCGACGCCAAGCTTGCAGCAGCAGACGCCAGCACCAAAAGTCCGAGCTGGCTGTAGGCGGCGCCTTGCTTTGATGCTGCCGCGACCATGAAGGGCGGTGCGAGCGCGGTTGCTGTTAATAGTCCGCGCGCAAGAATAAATCGGCGCAATTGCGGTTCGGATTTCAAATAATTGAAATGCTTTACCGCTTCGGAAAATGCGTTTGCGCCGCCGTCCACTGCGCCTTTTTCTTCGGTTAGCGAAAGGAAAAACACTGCGGCGGCGACCCAGCACGCGCCGGCAATCATGATTGCAATCGGGGCGAGCGTTTCGCGCGGCGCAATACCGCTGGTCAGCAACAGTGCAAAGACAATGGCTGTTACAGCAGCCGTCGATCCGGCAAGTCCAGTCGCGGCGCCGCGACGGGATTTGTCGATAGTTTTGCCGAGGACGTCCTTGTAGGTAACTGAACAAATACTTCTCGCAATCGCAAGCAGCGCGAGAAGAAACAGGATTAACCACCCGGCGGCGGCGCCCGTCATCGTTAAAGCGACAAATGCAATGGCTATGCTGGCGGCGCCCTGGGCCGCGGCGCCGGCGCTCCAAGCAAATTTTCGCAATGGCAACCGGCGCAAGCCCGCGGCGGTGAAAAGTTGCGGCAGTAGCGCGCCCGCTTCGCGAACCGGCACCAGTAAGCCGATGGCGGCGGCCGGCGCGCCTAAGTGGGTCAACAGCCAACTGAGAACAAGTTTTGGATCAATGAGGGCGTCGGCGCTTTTCGACAATGAAAGTGCGCTGACATGGGTAAAGAAATTGCCCGCCTCCTCTTGGCAGGCGCTTTCGGGAATCTCCTTGCAAACACGCCCATGATCATCAATGGCAATGGCTTCGAAGGCGGGATCCAGCCAATTCTTATTTGCACCCATTTTTGAGCGCGTCCTTGGTTTCGATTAGTGCTAATAAACCCGTTTCTTCGGCTCGATATATTTGATTTCATCCGTCAACGTATAATCGTGGACCGGGCGATAATCGATGGTCGCTTTGCCGTTTGAAAACCAGGCGGCGGTATGTTGCATCCAGTTTTCGTCGTCGCGATCGGGGAAGTCTTCTCGGGCGTGCGCGCCGCGGGATTCTTTGCGGTTGGCGGCGCCTTCCATGGTGACGATGGCCTGACCGATCATATTGTCGAGCTCCAGCGTCTCAACGAGATCAGTGTTCCAGATCATCGTGCGGTCGGTGACCCCAATATCGGGCATCTGCTCGTAGACTTCCTTGATCTTCTCGCGACCTTCTTCGAGAATCTCACCTGAGCGGAAGACGGCGCAATTGTTCTGCATAACGAACTGCATATTGGCGCGGATTTTCGCCGTTGGGGTGTCGCCTTTCGCGTGACGGAACTTGTCCAGGCGCGCGAGGGCGTCATCGGTCGCGCGTTTTGGCAAGTCGGGTGATGCGCTGTCAGCATCCAGAATTTCGCCGCAGCGAAGGCCGGCTGCGCGCCCAAAAACAACCAGATCAATAAGCGAGTTCGAACCGAGACGATTGGCGCCGTGCACTGAAACACACGCCGCCTCGCCAATGGCCATGAGGCCGGGGACGACCGCATCCGGATCATCGCCGCGCTTGGTGATGACTTCGCCATGATAATTCGTCGGTATGCCGCCCATATTATAGTGGACAGTCGGGATGACAGGGATCGGTTCCTTGGTGACATCGACGCCGGCGAAAATTTTCGCGCTTTCGGAAATGCCGGGCAGGCGTTGCGCCAGCACTTTCGGGTCAAGGTGATTAAGATTGAGGTGGATATGATCCTTGTTGGGGCCAACACCGCGGCCTTCGCGAATCTCAATAGTCATCGAGCGCGAGACAACGTCGCGGCTGGCGAGATCTTTTGCCGATGGCGCATAGCGCTCCATAAAGCGCTCGCCCTCGGAATTCGTCAGATACCCGCCTTCACCGCGCGAGCCCTCAGTGATGAGGACCCCGGCGCCGTATATGCCGGTCGGGTGGAATTGGACAAACTCCATATCCTGTAGCGGCAGCCCGGCGCGCAGGACCATGCCGTTGCCGTCGCCGGTGCAGGTATGCGCGGATGTGCACGAGAAATATGCCCGGCCGTATCCGCCTGTTGCGAGAACGACCATCTTGGCGGCGAAACGGTGAATTTTTCCGGTGTCGAGTTCCCAGGAAATGACCCCGCGGCATTGGCCGTCATCATCCATGATCAAATCGAGGGCGAAATGTTCAATAAAGAACTTCGCCTTTTGTTTCACTGATTGCCCGTAAAGCGTGTGGAGAATGGCGTGACCGGTGCGGTCTGCGGCGGCGCAGGTGCGTTGAACCTGACCTTCGCCATAGTTCTTGGTCATGCCGCCAAAGGCGCGCTGATAGATTTTGCCCTCTTCAGTGCGCGAAAAAGGAACGCCCCAATGCTCGAGCTCATAAACGGCGGCGGGGGCGTGCTTGCAGAGATATTCAATCGCGTCCTGATCGCCGAGCCAGTCTGAACCCTTGACGGTGTCATACATGTGCCAGCGCCAGTCATCTTCTGACATGTTGCCGAGCGCCGCTGAAATCCCGCCTTGCGCTGCGACTGTGTGTGAGCGGGTCGGGAAGACCTTGGTGACGCACGCGGTTTTAAGGCCCGCTTGCGCGGCGCCCAGCGTGGCGCGAAGGCCAGCGCCGCCGGCGCCGACAACGACCACATCATATTGGTGATCGATAATTTCGTAGCTGTCAGTCATTAATCAGCCTGCAAATGAAATTTTATAGATGGAAAGGATGATCCCGCCAAAGAGCGCCAGTGCAAGAAACCAGTTCAATACGCGCAAGATGTCGCCGAGCCAGCCATGAAGATAGTCAACGATAATCTCTGACATGCCAATGCGCATATGCCAGACGCCAACCGCCAGAAATGCGCCAAAGACAATGCTTTTTGAGGCCGGCGTCAGCCAAACGAGGGCGACGGACGGGTCCGCATTCAAGACCGATACGAGATTGATCAAAACCCATATAGCGAGGGGGACGAGGATTACGCCGGTGGCGCGCTGGACAACGAAAGTTGAAGTGCCTTTTTTTGACATCTTATGCGCTCCCGTATCCGAAAAACAAAATGACGCTAGCGAGAACGGCGGATACGCCATAAATGAGCCATGCGGTCATGGTTGCGGTTTTCGGATCGAGACCCCGGCCGGAGTCCCAATAGAGATGCCGCAGCCCATTCATTAAATGGAAGCAAAGCGACCAAACGAAACCGATGATCACAATGACGCCGATTGGCGAGCGGAATATGCCGGTCAATGTTGCGGCCATCTGCGGCGCCAGCGCTAGCCCGATGAACCACAACGCGATCAGCGTGACACCGCCATAGAGCGCCATGCCAGTGGCGCGGTGCGTAATCGATGCGGCCATGGTTGGCGTAAATCGCCAGATTTGTAAGTGCGGAGATAAGACCCGCTCTTTGGGTGCGCCGTCGCTCATGGCTGCTCCATCTAGTAATTCGTTAAATTCGGGGACATCGAACACGAAAGCCCCGCGAAAATAGACGGCCCGTTGGCCAAGTCAACGCGGCGAAATAGCGATTTTGCTGGGATCGTGGATCAAAACATCGTCTCCCGCCGCCATTGCCAAAACCCGCTCTGATGCGCAATGATAAGGAGGAAAAACAAGGGGTGTTTCGGGGTGGTATTGCGTATGTTCAACAAGGTTCTTCTTGGCGCAGCAATTGGTATTTTCACGATTTGCAGCGCGCAGGCGCAATCGATTGATGCGGTTACAGGCGATCAACTGGAAACTGTGTTGAGCGCTGCTGGCCTTTCGCCGACGATGCTGGAAGACAGCGCGACCGGCGCGCCGGTGGCCAGCGGGCAAGCTGGAGAATTTGGATTTTTCGTCCGCGCCATGTCGTGTTCCGGTTCCCCGGCGGCGTGCGAGAATTTGATGTTTTTCGCAAATTTCGAACTGGGCCGCGCTGCAACCACAAATGATCTTCGCGTCGTCAATCAATTCAACGACAGCCAGGTCTTTGGCCGAGCCTATGTGCTTGAGCAACAAAACCAGGTCGGCGTCGATTATGTCATCGAGTTAGGCGGCGGCGTTTCCCAAGAGCACCTTGCGCAAAACATCTCGCGCTGGGCCGATGTCATTTCAGCCTTTGTGGCGAAATTCCAGGAAGGCTATTCAGCGTCGTAGGAGTGCAAAGCGTTAGGTAATGTAACGCGCGCAATGTTCCGGATCGACCTGGACTGTTCCCATGCGGGCGCCGGACGGGCGATGCATGCGAATGCGCATGGTGATGCCGCGTTCCAGCATCTTTTGCTTATTGGCGAGTTTGCAAGTCTGCTTCGTCAACATCTGACGGGTTTTCTCAATCGCATCAGCCGGCGCGGTTTCAATCCGCTCATCGTTATATTTCACCGAAATGCTGACGAGATCGTAGCTTGTGTCAGTGTAAATCTGCGTAATCTCTGCGCGTTTGCCGGCGGTCAGATTAAAACCCGCCTTAAATCCGTTGGCGATATTGTCGAGGACTTCCTGTTGGGATGCATCATCGAGGGTGTCGTAATTCGCTAGACGATTGCCGCCGCCGGTCAGCGACGCCATGGTTGAAAACGCGATCACCGCGCTGATGATGCCAATAATCCATTTCATCTTGCTTCTCCGGTTATGCTGCGCGCGAGACAAGCTCTTTCAGCGTCTTGGGCAAATCTGCTTCCAGTTCGCGCATACGGTCGATCAACTGGCGTTCGTTATTGTCGAAGACGCCGTCGCGCCCGATGCGCGCGGCGAGCCAGTCGGCTTCGTCTTGGGATATCTGTTCAGCAAATGCTGCGCCTTGCGCGCGCTCTTTATTGCGCTCTTCGGTAACGGACTCTTGCGTATAAGCGTCGCGCACGGCGCCAACGCCGCCGGAAAACATCCGTTTGAAAAAGCCGCCGACATTGACGGAGTGATCGCTGACCCACGCGTGGCGGCGAAACGCCTCCTCGCGGCTCGGCGGCTCATAGCCAAGATGCGCCATCAGATGATTAACGATGCCAATAACAAAGAGATCCGACCATGCCGGGTCATTATCGGCTTTGCCGACGGCGTCGTTGATATCGAACAAAAGTTCGGCTTCCTTGCGGGTCACGGCAACCGCGCCGCATCCACCCATGGCGAACAGGTATCGGCGCAACAGCATTGCGTCTTTTTTATCGACAACCGCGCCGCCGTCTTTTTTTATGATGCTTTGCTTGATCTGCTCGCCGACAAATTCAGCCATTTCCGGCGTTGTTTGGGTGGCGGTCTCCATTAGCTTTACGAGGAGCCCGTTTTTCAGGGCGCTGGCGCCGCCGTCTTTCATGACCCGGTCTTTCAGCGTTTCGAATTCCGCTGGCGTCAAATAACCATGCGGTTCTTCCTCGCGAAGATAAAAATCAGCGGCGGCTTCCGCAAAATATTGCGGCCATTCCGGGTCGCCGTTTGGCGCGCGCTCGGCCAATGCAAACAGCGCATCGAGTTCTTTAGTGCTAACGACGCCGTCAGCAAATATTGTGCGGCGAAGAAACATGACTTCGTCTGCGCTTACGCTTCCATCAGCGCCCACGGCTGTGATGCGGGCTTCAAGCGTTTCGTTGGACATATCGTACTAGCTCCTGTCACGGATAATTCCAGGACGAAGCATAGAAAATCCGGGTTAAAATCCGGAAAAGGAATTCGCCGGGGCTTGACCTATTAAGGAATTTTTTATCCTGGAAGCGCGCCCGAAAAAGCGAATGTCGCAACCCCCACAAACACGGCGAGAAACAGCGTTTGTGCGATAAGAACGACCAGCGGTTTCGGGCCGACTTCAAAGATATCTTTTAGGGAAGTCTTAACGCCCAGCGCTGCGACGGCGATCACAAGGCACCATCGCGATGCGTCAGAAAGAAAAGCGCGCAATTCCGTCGGCACAAGCCCGATACTGTTCGCCGCCATTAATGCGGCAAAGCCCAACATGAATACGGGAAATCCTTTTCGCGCGGCGCTAGGGTCGGTGCTGCGTTGCGCATAGATTGCCGCGATAATCAAAACCGTCGGCGCAAGCAGCGTAACGCGCATAAGTTTTACAATCGCTGCGGTAGCGCCAGCATCGTCAGATACGATGTAGCCCGCGCCAATGACTTGCGCGACATCATGGATGGTTGCGCCTAGAAAGACGCCGGCGCGCAAATCGGAAAACCCTAGTAAGTGGGTTAGCGGCGGGTAAACCACCATGACAACTGTTGATAGCGTGGTGACGCCAACGACCGTCAGGATCAGGTTGCGCTCACTGTTTTTATCATTCGGCAAAACCGACGCGATGGCCATCGCCGCGGACGCGCCGCAGATCGCGACGGCGCCGGATGACAGCACTGCGTGCGGCGACGATAATCCCGCGCTCTTGCCGATTGTCCAGCCAACGAAAATTGTCGCCGCAACGCCGGTAACAACAAGCAACGCCGTCGCCCAGCCAAGTTGTGCGATCTCTGAAAATGTGACCGCCGCGCCTAACAATATAACGCCGGCCTGTAATATTCGTTTCGAGGCGAACTGCACGCCGGCGGCGCATTTTTCATCTGTGCTCAGAAAATTGAAGGCGATCCCGAAAAGGATCGCATACAGCATCACCGGCCCGCCATATTGTGCAGCGATGAATTGCGAGGCGAGTGCGATTGTCGCCGCGAGAAATACGCCGGGCGCGAGCAAGCGCGCTTTTGCAATTAAGGGTAGATTATCCAATTTGTTCTGACCCGGCCTCGTTGGGAGGCGAAATTGTTATTCGGCGGGTTGAACGTTTTTGTCGGCGCTCGTCAAGCCACCAGCATTTAACGAGGGCATCGCGCTGGCGTCGGCTGCGCAATCGCCTTTGGCCCGATGTAGGACCATACGCTCATGCAGTTTCGTGATGCATTCGCGGCCGGTGCAGACAAACAGGAAAGGAAAAAACGCGTGGATCATGCAGGCGAGACCGCCAAAAATCATCCGACCTGAGAAAGAAAGCGCCGCTCCCATATGTTCAAAATAGCTCTCGCCAACGCTGGCGGGATGTTCTGTGAAAGCACGTTTGATCATTGCCGCTGGGCCCCTGCTGCTCGTCTTGAGTTTATACTGCAGGCGGCATGAAAATTTTCTCTATTAATTGGCTTAGAAAAACTATAGTATGCAATTATTTTCTAATTTATGGCAGAATATTAGAATGGATAGAGCGGATAAAGCAATATTAGCGCAATTGCAGCGCGATTCAGGGACGCCTATTAGTGAAATCGCCGAATCAGCCGGGCTTTCGCAAACCCCGTGCTGGCGGCGCATCAAAAAGATGGAGGAGGAGGGGGTCATCCGGCGCCGGGTGGCGCTGGCCGACAGCGCCGCGCTCAATCTCAATCTGACGGCGTTCATTGCGGTCAAAGCCGCAAGACATGATGAGGCCTGGCTGACGAAATTCGCCAAGGGCGTTCGCGCAATCCCGGAGATCATAGAACTTCACCGCATGAGCGGAGAGATTGATTATCTCATGAAAGTCGTTGCTGCTGACATGGCGCATTTCGACCGCGTTTATAAAAAACTGATCTCCTCGGCCGAATTCTCCGATGTGACATCAACATTCTCCATGGAGGAGTTGAAGTACACGACGGAACTACCGCTAGATTATGCGTGACGATTTATTCTGACGCTAACGCGGCAAGTGCGGCGGCGGCATCGGCATGATCGGGATCAAGCGCAACCGCTTTTGACAACGCTTTGCGGGCGCCGGTCGTGTCTCCGATCTTTGCTAATGTCTGGCCCAAACGAAAATGCGCCTTTGCATTATCAGGGTTTTCTTCCGTGAGCGTCGTAAATATCGATTGCGCCTCAGCGAAGTTTTGATTGTTGTAATGCGCCCAACCAAGCGTGTCGCGCGCCTCAAGATTTCCGCCTGATTTTTCCGCCGCGTCTGTCGCGAGTGAAAGGGCGCGTTCAGGGTCGCTATCGATCAATAATGCAGCAAGATTATTTGCTACAATCCAGTTATCGGGATCCATCTCTCGTGCAGTTTCATAGGCCGTGATGGCTTCAGCGTTTCGGCCTCGTGATTGCTCAACAGAGGCTAGCCAGAAGTAATCAATGGCGCTCGAATTTTCGAGTGATGCAAGCCGGCTGGCGCGCGTGAAGGCGGCGTCGAAATTTTCCATTCGAATTTCACTGAGCAGCGCTGCGCTTTCGAATTCACGTGAGTTCGGGGAAATTTTTAGGCCCGCTTCAAACGCTTCCAATGCAGCGTCATAGCGCTTTTCCGCGCCATAAGTGCGACCAAGATGAAGCCAGGGCGCCGCGCTTTCCGGGTGTGCTTTTTGCGCCTCAATCAACACTTTCTCGGCGCCCGAAAAGTCAAGATTTCCGCGCAAGAATGCTGCGTAGTCCAGCGACGCGGTCAAAGTTCCGTGTTGTTCAATGCGGGCCTTATGGATTTTCGTCGCTGCAACAATTCTGCCGTCGGCGGCATAGGCGCGAGCGAGCGTAGCGAGCGCCGCCTCAGGAGAATTTGCGGGCGCATCTTTCCAGTGCGATAGCAACTCAATTGCAGCTTTTGTGCGTCCGGCCGCAAGATAAAGCTCCGCCAGTTGCGGTTTCGCGCCAAGGCTATTTTTTGACGCCAAGCTTTCCGCTTTTTCGAATAGTTCTTGGGCCTTTTCGTTGCGGCCCTCGAGCACCTCGAGACCGGCAAGGCGCCGCAATGCAGCGACATTTTCTGGATCATTCACGAGCGCCCGGTCGAGAACATCGCGCTCCGCAAATTGCTCGCCGTTGACACGGTGAATTACGGCGAGTGCAAGCAGTGGTTTCGGATCGCGCGGATCAGTTTCAGCTGCGCTTTCAAGCGTAGCGCGCCCGGTCTCCATCTCGCCGGCGCCAATCTGTGCTTGGGCTAGCGAGATAAGCGCTGCCGCGTTATCCGGCGCCGCCTGTACAAATTCGTTGGCCGCCGCGAGCGCCGCTTGATTTCGTCCTGCCTTAATCAGTGTGCTCACGAGTTTTTGATACGGAGTGATTTCGTCGTTTGGCGCATGCCGGGATGCTTCCTGAAAGCTATCAAGGGCGTCGTCCAATTTTCCATCGTGCAAATACAAATCGCCAGCTTTTTCGTGGGCAACCCAATAGGTTGGTTCGCGTTCGATGGCGGCTGCATATGCAACGCTCGCATCGTCTTTGCGGCCGAGCACTATCAAAATGTCGCCCTGTACGACAAACAGGGACGGGTTTTGCGTGTAAATCGCGTTGGCTTTATCGAGGGCTTCCAATGCGTCTTCAAACTCGCCCTTGTTGGCAAGCGCAAGACCAAGAATTTGCCAACCCTCGCCAGCATCCGGCGCTGCGCTGGTAACTTTTTTGGCGAAATTTTCTGCTCTATCAAATCTTCCGGCTGCAAATGATGCGATCGCTGCAATAAGATCCTGGCGAACAGCTCCTGTTATTACCGGGCTTAGCTCCGGCGATGTCATCATCTCCTGAAGATCATACAGCACCTGCGACGCGCCGAGGTCCATGATTTCGGTTTCTTCTTCGTCAAAAATGATGGGCGCCGCGTAGACGCCATTGACGCTCCAAAAGGTCGCTGCGACGATCGATGCTGCGACCAATCGTTTGAATTCGTGAGTACCGGCTGAAAAATTGCTCATAAAGAACTCCCCATCTTTTTTCGCGACAGTGCGAAAAATAGAGCTGTTGCGGTGATAGACAATTCTAATCCCTAACCATTCTATATCGCTGTATTTGATCGCGGGTCTATAGATCGGCAATAGCGATAAAAATGTGATCCCCGCCTTTTGGTCAAATTACTGAAACCAAACAATTTCCCCTAAATCGGGAATTTGGATCAACCTACAACCTGGGATTGTTTCGTCGTCAAAAATCGACCATGTTTTTGCTGGTTATGGATAATGATTCATTGACCGATTATTACAGGATTGTTATGAAATTGGCGTGAGCGTTGGGAGAGGCGCTTTGATCGCTTTTTTGCCCAACAAACGCGTTTTTGTGCTGGCT
>JABDJK010000109.1 GCA_013002535.1 Hyphococcus sp. | reverse complement strand
GTTTCCCGGGTTGAGGCGAGATTTTTGGGATCAGAATTTTTAGACATCTCTTTCGTCAACTTCCTTTGCCCGGGCTCTCACTGGCTTTGCGGCTCATCTGGTCCAACATTTCACTGCGGCTTGCGGCGATGAAACCGCGCTTTCGGTTAATTCATATAGATGGTCATTAAACTTCATGGCCGCCATAATAAACCCGCCGGAGCCGATGAGGATAAGTTTGCTGAATTCGCGCCGGCGCGGCGCAACTTATCCGCGTGAACCTAGAAACGACGCGGGGCTCAGCGTCGGGAGCTTCCCCAATCAGGCGAGTAATGATGCGTGCGGCGCACCAAGTAAATTTATCGCAGTATATTATGGATCGTTCCTTGTATCGGAAAGTCATATACTGCGCGTCACACCAAGCCGCTCTTGCTCAACACCATTTTTATCGAAGTAGCGAACATTTGTTGCCACCAATTCATCAAGCGAACGTTTGAGATAGAGAGCGTTCAATCCGAATTCCG
Source organism: Hyphococcus sp. (assembly GCA_013002535.1). Classification (GTDB taxonomy): domain Bacteria; phylum Pseudomonadota; class Alphaproteobacteria; order Caulobacterales; family Parvularculaceae; genus Hyphococcus. The sequence goes on along the minus strand of JABDJK010000109.1, from coordinate 821 downwards.
ACGGTCCCAGCAACGAATTTATTGACTGTTGCAATATGCCTACACGCGTTAAACTCCATTCATCGATATTGATTTTTTTGACCGAAAAATGAATATTTTTTATTTCAAACGGGAATTTATCAGGTAATTTTGCGACGCGTATTTTCTCAATCGAATCCCAATGGATTAAGTCGGTAGAAATCCAACGATAGTAGACGCCGGTCTGGTCAATTCTAACAATGACGCCGTCATCAAAATAAGCTCGCCGTACCAATAAAATTCCCAGCGTTACCAACGCTGGCGCTATTAGCACAACTATGAACATGGTTTTTATGTCTTGTTCATTCGAAATAAGCTGGCTTATTGGAAAGAAAATCAGAAATGCTGAAAGCAGTAAAAGCGCAACACCTGCAAATAAGGCGATTTCGTCGTCGCAATAATATTCAGAAGCTTCTTTCATTCACCCCGCTAACGCCTTCATAATTGCCTTTTGCACATGCAGGCGGTTTTCGGCTTCTTCGTAGGCGATGCAATTCGCGCTTTCGAAAACCGCATCGGTCATTTTCACATTGCGGCGCATGGGCAGGCAGTGTGAGACGAGCGCCGAATTTGTCTTCGCCATCTTTTCTTCATCGACAATGAAATGTTTAAAGCGGTCGCGGATGCCTTTTTCCGGCTCCCAGTTTCCGAAGAAAGGCAGGGCGCCCCAGCTTTTGGCGTAGACGACTTCCGCGCCGTCATAGGCCTCGTCGATGTCGTGAGAAATCGTCAGCGCTTCCCCATGGGCGCCGGCGTCTTTTGACGCCTGTTCAATATAGCGCTCATCGAGAATGTAATCTTCC
>JABDJK010000103.1 GCA_013002535.1 Hyphococcus sp. | reverse complement strand
GTGATGACCTGTGCAGAAGAAGGAAATTGAAATTTCTGCCGCACCGAATCCCTTTTATCTTTTGGCGAAAAGTAGTCCGTATCAATTCCGTCATGAAGCACTGTCAAATAGTCATGAAATTTTTTCGGAAATTGGGTTTTCTGAAACTGCGTCGGAATGATTGCCCCATCACAGTTTGCAAGATCGGAGAGAATAGCAGCATTGCGAAGTTGACCGCTCAGAACATCGTCCAATTCGCGATCATCTCCGTGTTTGTTCAGATATGAGATATCGGCGCCGTCCATTCGATAAAACCACTCGAAATAGGCGGCAAACGAAACGTCCGGCCATATGTCTTTCACAAAAAGGCCCGGACCCCACCCAGAATGCGCCATCACGATTTCCGGTTTCAAATTTCGTTTCTCAAGCGCAAGCAAACTTCGAGCTACGGCTTGCCCACATAAAGTGGCGCGCTCAAAGCTGCGCAAGTAGCGATGGGTATTGTCGGATGGTTCGCGGTGAGGCTTGTAGGTGAATGTCTTGACGCCATTCAAGCCAACATTTTCCCGCTGAGTTCCAAAGATGGTTTCCCAGCCTTGCGATGACAGGTATTGCGCAAACGCTCCGAATTGCGCGGGGAAGTTATCGTGCAAAAACAATATCCGCATGGCGGTCGACGTCCCTACGCGACTTACGCTTTAATCCGCCGGCGCCTCAATCGTTAACGCCGGGTAGATTTCATCAATGATCGGATCCTGCGAAGACATATAGCTATCGGCGTCAAATACCGCATTTTGCAAGTTTGCAAGACTGGCGGCATCCGGCGATAAAACACCCATAGCGGCAAGCAATCCGTAAGCGGCGACCTGTTGGTTTCGAACCGCGGCGGCTTGCGCAACCTGCGCATTCAAAAACTCCTGTTCAGCGTTTAATACGTCGAGTGTAGTTCTTGCACCCAATTGCGCTTCGCGCCGCACACCCTTCAGCGCTTGCTCATTCGCCATTGCCTGCGCGCTGGATGATTCAATTCGCGCGCGCGCTTCCTGTAATTGTTCCCATAAAAAGCTGATTTGCACCTCGATATTGCGTTCAGTAGCAACTATCCGCGCGCGATCTCTCGCATGCAGCGCCTTTGCTTCACGCAATCGGGAAAATTCAAGGCCACCGCGAAATATAGGAATAGTCGCGCGAATTCCATATGACCATTGTTCGTCATCAATGATGAATGAAGACGGCTCATCAGCTCTTGCATAGGACGCTGTGAGTGAAACGGTGGGAAGGCGCGCGCCCTGTTCTACTTTAATTTGACGCCGCGACGCGTCAGCCTCGGATTGCACCACGAGATATTGCGGCGCCATCTCGCGAGCCACTGCCTGGGCTTCGTCTAGAGTCTCCGGCAAACCCGGTAACGGCCGCGCGGCGTTCAAGGTTTCCGGCGGCGCCCCAACAACTTCGCGAAAACGCATCCGCGAATCCGCCAATTGAGTTTTCGCAGCCGAGAGTTGTGCTTTAGCGCCAGACAAGCGCGCTTCTGCTTGCAATACATCGGTCTTGGTAACATCGCCCAGTTCAAACCGAACGTTGGCGTCGTCCAGTTGTTTGGCAAGCACCGCAACGTTTGAATTATTTGCGTTAAAGACTTCGAGGTCCCGCGTAACATCGAAATACGCTGCGACGGCATTTAGTAATGTTTGTTGCTCAACGCCGGCGAGCTGCGCGTTACCCGCTTTGATTCTCGACTTTGCCTGTTTGTATGAATGATAGTTGCGAAACCCGGAAAACACCGTTTGTTCTGCCGACACGCCGAGATTCGTATTTTCGAGTTTGAATTGCCGTGTCGTCGGATCGCCCCCTGTAAACAATCCGGCTGTCGTTGTTTGGGTATTTGTTGACCGTCCAAGCCCAGCATTGCCAACAATCTGGGGAAGCGACTGCGATAACGCCTGATCTTTCAGCTCTTCAGTTGCACGTTGTCGATTGCGTTCCGCACGAATTGTTGGGTTTGTTTCATAAACCAGTGTCAATACTTCGTGCAGTTCTTGCGCGTTGCCTGTATTCGCAATTGAAGAAAGCGCCAGAACGGCGCAAGCAAGTCTTCTCATCTTCCCCACCATCACTTACCTGCACAATAGACTAAAGCACTGACCCGAGCGCCTGCAAGTCCCGGATTCCATTAGTTTTTTAATTTGCGCCCGGATTATGACGGCGCTCCGTGATTTCCGTCTCGCGGATTTGGCGTCAATTTTGACTTTGGTTGAAACTAAACTCATGGATGGAATAAAGTTGAGACCGCAATAACCCGACCCAGTATTGAAGCTTGTACCGTTCCCCGCGACAAAACCAAAATTTTGAAATTATGCCGGCTCACAAGTGAAAATTAATGTTCGTGATCAAATTTTTTCGGACTGCGTTCGCTTCGCGAACGGTTCCGAAAAATGGTGCGGACGGCCGGACTTGAACCGGCACGGAGTTACCTCCGACAGATTTTAAGTCTGTTGTGTCTACCAATTCCACCACGCCCGCACGAGACACTTTGATCGGTGAAATCAGCCGGTTGCATAACCCTGCCCGGCTGCGACTTCAAGCGTTCTTGCGGTGGGCGTCGTCCGTGCTCCCTGGGCGACGGGTTTATTGCCCAGGCAAGGTGAAGGTCGGCGCGTCAATAGTGATAGTCTCGCCATTTACGTTCTCGCCGCGCATGAAACGCAATATTACGTCTGAGACGTCCGGTGAGACCATGAAGAGGTTGTGCCCTGCATTTTCGACAATAACAGTAGACAGATTTGAAAATCCGGAGAATGCCTCTTGCTGGCTTTCAGGATAGGTTCGACCGTCGAGCGTTCCAGAGAGAAGCAGCGTCGGGATATCGCTTTGCGGCGGCGCCCGGAAATCCTCGCCTAGGTCGAGGCCCATGGCGCCGCGTAAATGCGGCATTGGGAAGTTGAGATAATCACCGATTAAGCCGGTCTTCGCCTGCTCGTTGACCAGCGCTAATCGTTCCTCACTGATGCCAGACGCGATATCCATCGCCAACGACATAACGCGCCATTTTTGCGGCTCGCCCGGCGTCACGAAACGCGCTATTGCCTGTTCGATGGGCGCATATTGCTGGGCCGCGATTGCACCGTAGAATTGCATTAACTGAACGCCGCTTTGCGGATCGGCTATCATCGCTGACGAAAGTCGCTGCATGACGTCTTTGGTGAGAAGAAAATCAGCACGCGTTCCATCTTCCTGCGGCAAGCCGAGCATCACCGGTTGTTCAGCCAACTGCGCCTGCACCATGCGCATCAGTCCGGGGAAGTCACCGATCATGGGTGCGGCTTGCGGGTTCGCGGATGACACAGCGGCGGTAAGGCGATCAAAATAGGCGTCAGTGCGCGCTGGCAGCTTGACGGTTTGATCCAGCCCTTCGCCACCCGTCATAACCATTTTTTCAATGCGCGGTCCCATTTCCTTTGCCGCTGCAAGCGCCAAATGGGTACCGTAGGAAATCCCCCAGAGTGTAATTTTCTCAGCGCCAAGATGGGCGCGCAATTCGTCCAGATCGCGGGCGCTCTCCAGCGTCGTATAGCCGGCCGGATCGATCCCTTGCTCGCGCCAGAACGTTTCACAATAGTCCACTGACTCTTTCAACATCGCGATCATTTCGTCGCGCGGAATGTCTGCGTCGTCGGGAATAACCGTTTCCGAAACACATTGCGGCGTGTCGTCAGAACCGCCCGTGCCGCGCTGATCATACGCAATGACGTCGCCAAATTCCCGCATCGCCATGAACAACGGAAATCGGCGGCCTTTGGCTGTCCATTCGCCGGAGCCCCCTGGCCCGCCAGCAAGATAAACAATCGGCGCACCCGGATTTTCACCGGTCGCCGGAAATTTCACATAATTCAATTTGATTTGGCGGCTATCGGGATTTGCCCGATTTTCAGGCACGTAAAGCTCACCGCGCAGGGCGTCTGCCTTGTCGCCGCTATTTGCCTCAAAGGTGAACGCCTCTTCCACCGCCGGCCTCCATTCTTCACTGTTGACGCATCCGGTTAACAGACCTGCGGACAGCAGCATAGCGACGGCGATTCGCGCGCGACGTATTTTCAACATTGGCTTCCCTTTTCGCATTTGACAGCTTTCAAGTCACCAAGCTGGCGCGCGCTGCCTGCTGATAAAACCGTATAATCGGCAAGCGGCGAGCAATTTTCGGTCAGCGGCGGTGAGCGGTAGCGTCAAATCGGTATACGGTTGCCACATGAATAGAGTGATTTGGTTATTCTCTTTGATTCTTATCACGTCGGTTTTCACGTCCGGCGCCGGCGCCGCCAATACGGCTTACGTTCGCGAAGCAACGGTTTGCCCGGCCGATGGCGGGACTATGGAATCAATCGACTTCGCAAATACAAACTGTTCAGTATCGCCAATCTGGGAAATTGATCCCCAGGGCCGCGAAATCTGGGTTCGGGCGCTTATCGATATTGATGACGGCCTGATTTCGTCAGAACGGCCGTTAGGACTATTCATTTCGGCCAAAGCCTCAAGCGAAGCATATCTCAATGGCGTCCGCATCGGCGCGAACGGCCAACCGGCGGTCGACGCAACGGATGAAACTCCCGGCCGAATGGACGCCGTGCTTTATATCCCGAGAGAATCTGTTCTACCTGGTGAAAATGAGATCATTTTGCGGATGTCTGCGCAGCGGGGGTTTATAAATTTCCGCTATCCAGTACATTGGCTCGCGATTGGCGAATATGGGAGCCCAACGGCTTTTCTGCTTAATGCATACTGGCCGTCACTTATCCCGCTCGGTGCGCTAATCCTTGGCGCAATATACTTTAGTACGACGGCTCTAACGGGCCAAGCGCGCCTCAACACGGCGCTTCTCATTCTTATTTCCCTGTTTGCAGCGGCACAAGTTTTTGTCGAAGTTTACCGCGGCCTGACGCCTTATCTTTATCCGGCGCATGAATGGCGCATGATTTTGATTGTTTTATTTTCTTGCGCGTTCGCGCTCTGCCTGCTCGCCTATATTTTCTCGAAATACCTCCGCCATCGAACTGCTTTTGCAGCGGCGGCGCTTATTACACTGGCGCCGCTTTTGGTCTTTCCCAGTTTTGACGGTAAGGCCGGTTTTTCAATTTTATTTGCCGCAATAATTGGCGCAATTGTTTCGGCGTTCGCTGTCACTAAGAATAAGCCTCAGGCATATTTGCACCTATTTATTTTTGTGATCCTAGGCGCATCTATCATGATTTTTCAGGGACAGTTTCTGAACGTGATTTTCTTTTACGAAGTCACTGCGTTGTTGCTCGCGCTTTTTGTTGCTGAAGCGATTTCGGCCGCCAAGGAACGCAAACTTCTCGAAAACGAACGCGCGCGCTCGCACCAATTAGAGCTGTCGCTCGAGCGCGCCAGCCATAAAAACGCCAACAAACAGATTTCTGTATCAAGCGCGGGCAAGCTAGATTTTGTTCAAGTTGATGAAATTGCTCATTGTAAAGGCGCGGGTGATTATGTCGAAATTAGCATGCGCGACGGTCGTGAAATTCTGCACAATGGAAGCCTCGCTCAGCTCGAAGAGCAATTGCCCGCAGTTTTTCTGCGCGTACACCGCTCTTATCTCGTCAATACAAATTTCGTGAAGACACTGCGGCGGGAAAATAACGGCGTTGGTATTTTGCAGCTTACCACAGAAACCGAAATTCCGGTTAGCCGCCGGATCATGCCAAAAGTCAGAAGCGCGCTTCAATAATACGGCGCGTCAACACTCGATGACATTGACCGCGAGACCGCCCTCGGACGTCTCTTTATATTTGCGCGACATATCAAGGCCGGTCTGGCGCATGGTTTCGATCACTTGGTCCAGCGATACTTTGTGCGGATGGCTGGCATTGACCGCGAGGCGCGCAGCATTGACGGCTTTGACCGCGCCAATGGCGTTGCGTTCAATGCACGGAATCTGGACAAGGCCGCCGACCGGGTCGCACGTCAGCCCGAGATTGTGCTCCATACCGATTTCGGCGGCGTGCTCGATCTGGTCGTTTGTCCCACCCCAGACTGCAGCAAGGCCCGCCGCCGCCATGGAACACGCAACGCCGACCTCGCCCTGACATCCCATTTCGGCCCCGGAAATTGAGGCGCGTTGTTTGTAGAGCATGCCTATACCCGCAGCTGTCACTAGAAACTTCCGGATCTGCGGCAAGTTTTCTTCTTCGAGCGCGCAATAATGTTTCAGGACCGCGGGAATGATGCCCGCTGCGCCGTTTGTCGGAGCGGTAACAACGCGCCCGCCCGCAGCGTTCTCTTCGTTGACGGCCATGGCATACACATTCAGCCAATCGAACAGCTGCTCTCGTTCATTCGCCATCGGCGCATTCAGCAATTTTTTGAAAAGCGCCGGCGCGCGCCGCGCGACCTGAAGCCCGCCCGGCAGCACCCCTTCGGTGCGCAGGCCACGGTCGATACAGTCACGCATAGCCGCCCAGACATTGTACAGTTTTTCCCGCGTTTGTTCACGCGAACGGAATTCATCTTCATTGGCAAGTATGACGTCATAGATTTGTAAGTCGTTCTCGCGGCAGATCGAGATAAGTTCGGCCGCCGATCCGAATTGATACTTGCCGCGTTGTGGGAGGTTGATCATATCGTTTTCCGCCGGCTTGGCGAGTTGAACGGCGCTCGCGATGAAGCCCCCACCAACGGAATAATACGTTTGGTCGAACACGCAATCGTCGCCAGCGAATAGAAACAGTCGCATTTCGTTCGGGTGAATTTCCGGGATTATGTCGCCGCGCAGATCAATATCGCGCGCTGGATCGAAATCTAGCTCCGGACCGCCAGTTAATTGAAGCCGTTTTTCGTTGCGCACTCGCGCGACAGCGGCGTCGGCTTCGTCTGGATCCACTGAATCCGGCTCGAACCCCATTAACCCGAGAATGGCCGCCTTGTCGCTGCCATGGCCTATGCCGGTCAGCGCCAGTGACCCATGAAGATCGACCTTCACACGCGAGACGCCTCCCAACACACCGGCATCTGCCGCTTCGCTTAAAAACCGCGCGCCAATACGCATGGGCCCGATCGTGTGTGACGATGACGGTCCGATCCCGACCTTAAAAACGTCAAATACGCTTAGCATTCAAATCGACTCTTCGGTTTCTTCCAAACCCAGTAATTCGATCAGGACGCCCTTATTGTAAAGTGAATGTTCGCTGCTGGACTCAAGATATCTAGCGAATTGATCCAGCGAAGCTAGAAACGCCGCCAGTTCAATTTCGATCTTTTCTTTACGCGCTGCAACCTTCGGGCGCAGCTTTGCCAATTGCTGCGCCCGATCCAGGATAACATTGCGTTGATCCAACAAACCATCGATATTGTAGCGCTCATAAATATCGACAAATTTGTTCTGTGCGGTCAGGACGAGCAGGCTCGCGGTGTCACGCTCGCCGCGCTCAACGCTTTCGATAGCCGCATCAATCATGCCGGCGATCCGAGCGACATCAGCACTGAGCGTGCGGTCAACATTGTCGCTCGCGCATTCATCGCTTTTCAAGTGAGCGACATACGCGACGAGGCCGTCGAGCACTGACTGCGGCGGCGGGACGCCCTGAAATTCATCTGTGATAGCCGATGCGATAAAGGCCTGGAGTTCGAGTGAGCCTTTGCCGGGCGCCCTTAGCGATAACATGGATTCTGGCGCCGCATTCAATTCTGCAGAAACGCCGTGCGATCCGAAGGAAGACTTCGCAGCGCTGTCTATCAGGTTCGGAATTGCAACTGGATTGAATTCACCATCTTCACGAATTTTGCTGAAGATCGACGACGTAACATCCGCGGTGCCCGGTTTGGACGATAAACCGGCGATGAAGAAGTCCGGATTATCACCGCCGCGGCGGTGACAGGAATTGCAGGTCAGGCGCGCGCGCGCCGCCTGTCCGCCTAACAGGAACGGGCTGTTAAACGCCGTCCGCCCGACATCAATCAGATATTGCGTTTCCTTGTCGCTTGCCGGCGCCAGACACTCCGCCGGTTCTTTAGTGAGGATATACAAAATATCAGCTTCGGCGGCCGTCCATTTCGCTTCCGTTAACTCAATGTCGCTGCGCAGCGGTTTTTCTGCGCTCGCACTGGGCGCTTCGCTTAGTGTGAGACCGTGCCAAAACGAACAAGACGCGACGGAAGCGAAACCGGCCACTGCAAAAACGATTTGAACGGTGCGCATTAACGCTCCGCGCGCCGGACGGATTCCTTGATCTCAATGAGCCGGGCGAGGTCTTCGCGCTCGGCGCATCCAAAAGCGCACAATGCATCGAGCTTCACGAGCTGGCGTTTTGCGCGGTCAAGTTCGCCAGTCTCCACGTAAAGCTCCCCGAGATATTCGTTAGCGCCGAGGTGCTGAGAATCAATTTCCAGCGCGAGCGCGTAAAACCCGCGCGCCTTGTCGAAGTCGCCCAATTTGCGGTGGCAAAATCCCAGATAGTTCAGCACATCCGGATGCGGTCCAATTGCAGCTTGCGCCAGATAAAGTGCTTCGATCGCTTCATCATAGCGCGATTGATTGATCAGACGTACGGCTGCGCCATATCGGCTTTCGCCGTCAGTGCGCGCGGCGAATATGTCTTTGTCAATTGGCGCCGCGCTGACATCGTCAGTTTCAATGCCCTCACCCATAGCCAACGCAATTCGACTGAGCGCGTCATCAAGGCGTTTGATGAAATTTGTATCGCATTCGGCGGTTGCGCAAGAGACCTTCAATTCTTCCAGCGCGGCTTGTTGCTCGGCCGCTTCTTCAGTTTTTTCCAATACGATGTAGGAAAGAGCCAATTGCTCGCGCGCCTCTACAAAATTTGGCCGCTCCTTCACGGCGCGCTTAAAATATTTAACAGATGCTTTGTGTTTTTCGCGACCGACTTTTGCGAGGCCCATATAGTAATTGGCTTCGGGCATATCTCGCATAACGCGCAAAACTTCCCCGAATTTGCGTTCGGCCTTTTTGTAGTCGCCCGCTTCGAGCGCCTCGACGCCCTCCTGATATGATTTGGCTGGGTCGATATTTTGTTTTGGCTGGGTAACAGGCGCTCCAGAGCTTCCGCCGCCCGGCGCAGCTAACACAGCCGGCGCTGTCCCGAAAAAAATGAACGCCGCGATACCGATGCATTTGCCGGTTTTGGACATTGGAACTTCCCTACGATTGCGCCATCACTATGCACGAAACTGCGCCCGACGGCACGTCCTCTCGCCATCACAAACTATTGATCGTTGACCTTCCGGTCACACAATTCTGGCTCAAAACCGAGCGCGCGCATTGCTGCGCTAACGGCGTGTATGGCTGCCTCTGCTGTTTCGGCCGATTCTGAGCGCGCGACGATTGTGACGCCTTTTTCGTCGCCATCGATCGGATAGCTCCCGATTGAGACGTCCTTCAAGGCTGCTTGAATCTCGCGCAATTGTTCAGCAAGGGTCGATTCGGGCAGGTTTCGCGCCGTTGCTGCGCGCGAATGCAATAGTGCGCCCTTGTGGATTTCGTCTTCTACGGCGTTCAGCATCGCCTTGAATATTCGCGGCACGCCCGCCATGACGAAAACGTTCTCAATCCGCACGCCGGGGGCGCCGGAAATTTTATTTTCAATCAAGATCGCGCCGGCCGGCGTTCGCGCCATGCGCAGTCGCGCATCGGTTACCTCTTCGCCACGCGATTGATACCAGTTTGTGATGAGCTTAACTGCACGGGGATGAGCGACAACTTTTACGCCAAATGCAGTTGCTATTGCATCAACAGTTATATCGTCGTGGGTCGGTCCAATACCGCCCGATGTGAATACGTAATCGTATCGCGCGCGCAGACCATTCAATGCCGATGCTATGTCGTCGATTTCATCGCCGACGATCCGCGCTTCGTTCAGAACGACGCCGCGTTCGGTCAACCACTTCGCAAGAAAATGGATATTTGAATCGCGGGTGCGCCCGGACAGAATCTCATCGCCAATGGCGAGCACAGCGGCTGTTTTTCTTGTCGACATATAATTCTCAAATTCAGGCACGGTTGATAAGGATTTATAGTTAACCGGATGGGATAGCCATATATTTCTTCAGCGCTGTGTCTTGTAGTCAGCACTAAAAATACCCATTCGAAAATTCGCGACGAGCTTTGAAGAGCGCCATAGTGCGCGAGCAAAACAAGGTTCGTCCAATGCAAAGAATTAACGCCCATGATGTGAAGCAGCGCTTCGGCGCCGCCATACGTAAGGCAAAGACAGCGCCAGTCGCCATCATTCGTTATAATTGTATTGCTCCAGTCATGATTTCGGCGGAGGAATACCAGCGTTATCAAACCATTGTTGAACACCGTCTGCGCCGCGATGTTTCACACCTTTTGTATTTAATGGAGGAAACCGGTGATGCGGCAGAGTATCACCGTACAGCGCGAAAGCTGCGACGCCGACTGAATGATGATGCGACGTCAACCGCAAAACATCTGTCACAACTGGATGCGTTGTTTAGTCTCGCAAAATCACATTTCCGCCCGCGCCCGCCAAACCAGCCGGAACAGGAACATCGGTAGCTTTGTAATCGGAATTCAGAACAAGATTTACCGACGATGTTAACTCGAGCCGCCTTGCTATGATTGCTGTATAAGCGGACTGCGAAGCGACAGGCGATTGCGCATCGATAAATAGACGCGCCTGTGGCAGGTAAATCGTGCCGACTAACGTTTCAGCGTTGTTGCTGCTAATCGTAAACGCTGTATTTGGCTTGGCGTTGCGGTCTTGAAACATCAATAAGCCGGCCATATCACCGTCGGTCATCGCCGTCATTGAAAGCGTTGCATCGGGACCAACTGTTAAGGTGGAATTTGTCCCTTCAAAGTAAAACCCGACGCCGTTGCCAACGACGCGGGCATTCGCGAGAATCTCGAGATCGCCATCGCGAATAACGTATTTACCTGGCAACAACGTCACATCGGCGTTGCCGTCAATCGTCAATCCGCTGCAATAGACCGCCGGCGTCAAAACAATCGTGAGGTCTTTAATCAAATTCGGCAACAGCGAGCAGCTGCCGGAGGACGGCGTCGGTCGATCAAATAGCGGATCTTCGCGCGGCGGACAGTCGGTCAGCGGCTTGGGGTCAAATCTTGCAGCCGCGCCATCATAACCGCCAGCAGTGCAATTCAGGCTGGTCTTCAGGGTTGAGTTTCCATAGGCGCCAATCCCAAAACTGCCCGTTGAGTTTGAGTAGACGGCGCAATCCTGTCCGGTCAATGTCGCGTTTTGAGTCATTTCAAGAACGTAGTTGGCTTTTTCTTCAAGCACGATGACACAAATGTTTGCACCACCGAGCGCTTGGGCTGTTGCATCGACTTCAAGATTTAAAGGGTTCTTATAAAGTCCGACTAACAATGTCGGCGTATATGTCCTCGAAATTTTTACTGTAACTGTTGTGTTAATTTCGTCACCTGACACAGTCGCTGATGCGCCATCGCCGGATGGTGTTTTTGCAAGCGATTTATCTGCGATGTTTTGCGCCGTTGCTACCGGTATGCCGTCGGCGACCACAACATATTCGCGCGCGCCGGCGATCGCCGCCATATCGGCTATCGCCTGTAAATCTGATTTTGCATTGTAGTACCGTGAATAATCGAGCCCCGCGCCCGCCAACCCAATGAGTATCGGCATCATAAGGGCGCCAAGGACTGCAATATTACCACTTTGATCGGTCGAAAATTTTTTCATTCGTCCTTCGGAGCGGCTGTTACCAACCTCTCCCCCGCAGAAACGTTTAGGTCGCATTTCCTAAAATTTTATGTTTCCGCTTGGTTAATGAATTACTTCCAGTATGAATCAGTAAATGATTGGTTGAATCCAGTTCTCAATCGAGAAAATTGATACTCAAGTAACAATAGCTTCTCGGTTAACGGTCAATTTGAATTTTCCCGCAGCCAACATTTTATCAGCGACGTTTTGCGCAGTCGCCGCCGCCACCCCTTCGGCGACAACAGAATATTCGCGCGCACCAGCCAGAGCGGCTGTGTCGGCTATTTCTTGAAATTCGCTCACAGCGCCGGTGTAGCGCATATAATTCAAACCAGCCCCAGCAAAACCAAGAATGACGGGCCGCCACAACGCCGCAAGCAAGGCAATATTTGCCCCGGCTATCTATTGCGAATCTAATCATCTGCGCCTGTGTTTGCGCTGAACCAACAACTGCAATTGAATTTTTTAGGATAGCGCCGTAATAATCTATATTATAAACGCGTTAACGCAGCAGGGCGCAGCTTGCTGGAAACGCCAAATTTCCCTAACGAGCGCCAGTATTCATTGCTCAAACGTTAATCCAATTTCTTATGCGCTTCACTCAACCGCTTCACACCGGAACGCTTATCAAGCGGTACAAGCGCTTTCTTGCGGACATTGAACTTGATACCGGCGAGACAATTACAGCCCATTGCGCCAATCCAGGTTCTATGCTGGGCGTCGCAATTGAAGGTGAAAAAGTCTGGTTTAGCGAGCATCACGGCAAAGGACGTAAGCTTCCCTATTCCTGGGAACTGATCGATCTCGACGGCGCACTTGTTCCCATCAACACGACAAACCCGAACAAGATCGTCGCCGAGGCGCTCGACCGCGGCGCCATTCCGGAGCTGAGCGGCTACCAAGAAATCAAGCCCGAAGTGAAATACGGTGAGAAAAGCCGCGTTGATTTTCTGCTCTCCGGAGGGCGGCGGGGGAAAACCTGTTATGTCGAGGTGAAGAATGTTCACTTGTCGCGAGAGCTCGGCCTCGCTGAATTCCCCGACAGCGTCACGGCCCGCGGCGCCAAGCACCTCGCTGATCTCGCAACCGTCGCGGCGGAGGGCGCGCGCGCCGTGATGCTCTTTGTAATTCAACGAAGTGATTGCAATAAATTCCGGCTCGCGAACGATCTCGACCCGAAATATGCAGAGGCTTTTTCCGCCGCGGTCGCTGGCGGTGTTGAAACCTTGTGCTATGATTGCGAAGTAACGATACAGGAAGTTGTATTGCGCCGGGCCGTGGAGATCGAACACCCATGAATATGAGCGAGACGCTGAGTGAAGATGAGCCGCGCGTCGGGGCTATTCGGATCCACAAAGCAGAAGATTTCGAGGGCATGCGCAAGGCCGGTCGCCTTGCCGCGGAATGCCTGGATATGTTGACGGAACATGTGGAGCCCGGGGTCACCACCGAACATCTTGATAATCTCGTTCGCGAGATGGTGCTTGATAATGGCGCGCTCTCCGCGACTATCGGCTATCGCGGTTATCGCCACGCGACCTGCATCTCGCTGAACCACGTTATCTGCCACGGCATACCGGGACCAAAGCCGCTAAAGAACGGCGACATTATGAATATCGATGTCACCGTCATCATCGACGGCTGGCATGGCGATACGAGCCGAATGTATTTCGCCGGCGAACCAAAGGTAAAAGCGCGCCGACTTGTCGGTACGACCTACCAGGCGTTGATGGCAGGCATTGAGACCGTGAAGCCAGGATCGACCTTGCGCGATATCGGCCGCGCCATCCAGACACTGGCGGAAGGCGAAGGGTTTTCTGTGGTGCGCGATTTCTGCGGACACGGGCTGGGCCGCGTTTTTCACGAAGCGCCAAACGTCGTTCACTACGCGGAATATAAAGACCGTTGGGGCGGCGTTCACCGCGCTGCGGATACCGAGCTAAAGCCCGGGATGTTTTTCACTATCGAGCCGATGATCAATGACGGCAAACCGGACGTGAAATTGCTAAAGGACGGCTGGACGGCCGTGTCACGAGATAAATCTTTGTCGGCTCAGTTTGAACATTCCATCGCTGTCACCGATGACGGATACGAAATTTTTACGCTGTCGCCCAAAGACATGCACCAGCCGCCTTACAACTAAATCCGGAGACCAATGCGCGAAGCAGCCGCCAAAGCGAAGCCTCAGAACCACGCGGCCGGTCAATGGGAACGCTTGCGCGAGCGGTATATGGAAGCCGGCGTTGATGCGTTTCAGGGCTACGAATTTTTGGAGATGATATTGTTTCGCGCCATCCTGCGACGTGATGTCAAACCCCTCGCAAAAGAACTCATCAATACCTTTGGCGGTTTTGCTGAAGTGATTGCCGCGCCTGTTGAACGCCTAAAAGAAATCAAGGATGTTTCTACCGCCGTCGCCGCAGAACTAAAGATTGTTCAGGCCTCCGCTATCAAGCTTTCGCAGGAACGCGTTCTGAAACGCCCGATCTTGTCATCGTGGACCGACCTCCTCGCCAATTGCCGCGCCGCCATGGCGGATGAAAAAACCGAACTCTTCCGCATCCTCTTTCTCGACAAGAAAAACATTTTAATCGCCGACGAAGTGCAACAGCGCAGCACAGTCGAACATACACCTGTTTACCCTCGCAAGGTTGGAAAACGCGCGCTGGAACTCGGCGCTTCCGCCATGAACCTGGTTCATAATTATCCGTCAGGCGATCCGGCGCCGATGTCGAAATGACAAACCGGCTCATCAAGGCCGCCAAGGCGCTTGGGATTAGCGTCCATGACCACATCGTCGTCGGCCACCGGAAACATGCAAACTCAAATCGTTAAGTTTGCTTTAGGGAGACATTCTAGTGCCGCGCATCGTAACGCTAACGCCGAACCCGACTTTTGATTTTGCGGTCGATGCAGATTTCGTCGAGGCCAACCGAAAGCTGCGTTGCAAAAATCCGCAATCCCATCCCGGCGGCGGCGGCGTTAATGTTGCGCGCGCGGCCCATCGTCTCGGCGGGGATGTTTTGGCGATCGTCGCCGCTGGCGGTCCATATGGCGATGCTGTCATCGAATTGCTGGAAGAAGAAGGCGTGCCGACGCGCGTCGTCCCGATCGAGGCTGATACGCGTATCGCCTTCCACGTTCACGATCTAAAAGAAGATCACGAATACCGTTTCAATTTACCTGGCGGCGCCATCAGCGAAAGTGAAGTCGATGCGATTTTGGCCGCGATAGAGGACGAGGTCGGCCAAGGCGATTTTCTCGTCGGGTCCGGCAGTCTGCCAAGCGGCGAACCAGTGAATTTCTGGGCGCGAGCGGCGCGCACAGCAAAAACCAAAGGCGCGAAATTTGTCCTGGATTCCATTAACGGCGTTGCCGAAGCGCTCGACGAAGGCATCTTCCTCCTTCGTCAAAACAGATACGAATATCCATTGATTGCAGGCGGTGAGCTTCAGTGGCCGGGTGCGATTTCGGCGTTTGCCGCGCGCCTTGTCGACGCGGGCAAAGCAGAGAAGGTCGCGATCACTCATGGCGGCGACGGGTCAATCCTCGCTTCCAAAAACGGGATCGCAAAAACTTTTTCGGTACCGGTAAAGGCCGAGAGCGCGGTGGGCGCTGGCGATTCTTTCGTCGCCGCGATGACTATCGCGATGAGTAAAGACTGGTCTGATGAAAGCGCCATTCAATTCGGCATGTGCGGCGCAGCGGCAACGCGCATGACGCCAGGCACTTCGTTATTTCGCAAAGATGACGTCGAGCGATTGTTCAGGAATAATTTTTCATCCGCCAAGAATACTTGAATAGTGCTCGCTCACAGGGCGATACTCGTCGCTTGCTTCGTCGTACGCGCGGACTTCGCCAGTTTTGATGTCGTATATCCAGCCATGCAGCGTCACCTCATCGGCATCGAGACGTTTTGCGACGGCGGGATGCGATTTTAGATGATCGATCTGCAGAACCACATTTCGTTCTGTCAGCGCCAGAACCTGCTCATCTTCACTTGAGGAGCCGCAGTTTTTCTTAACAAAATCAACAGCTTCTTTCGAATAGCCAAGCCACTCTCTGACGTGGGGCAAATGCGCCACCGTTTCCGGCGCCATCGCGCCCTGCATCGCGCCGCAACCGGTATGTCCGCAGATCACAATATGCGGGATTTTGAGAACCGCCATTGCAAATTCAATCGACGCCGTCATGCCGCCGGAATGCTCGATAATGTGGGGCGGAACAATATTGCCAGCATTGCGGCAAACGAATAACGATCCCGGTTCGGACTGCGTGATCATCCCCGTTTCGATTCGCGAATCCGAACAGGTGATAAACAACGCCTCCGGCGATTGTCCTTCGCTCAGTTTATCAAACAGCGCTTTTTTTTGCGGGAAAACATCATTCTGAAACTGAACGACGCCTTTAACAAAATCCGGCATTGATTATTCCTGTTCGTTCCCTGCGTTGTCGCCATATATTGCAGTCATTTTTTTGCCGGTTGCGTTTTTCACACCACGGAACATGCCTTTTGAATTGAACGTGAAGGCGTATGATCCATCATTGCCAAGGACGATAACGCCTCCATCGCCGCCGAGGTTTTTCAAGCGATTATGAATGACATCGTTAGCGGCATCCTCGACTGTCTTGCCGCCATATTCAACCTGCGCACAAATATCGCGGGCAATGGTCAGACGAATGAAGTACTCGCCCCAGCCAGTTGAGGAGACGCCGCAGGAATTATTGTCGGCGAATGTACCGGCGCCGATGATCGGCGCGTCGCCAACGCGGCCGTAACGTTTCAGTGTCATTCCGCCAGTTGATGTCCCGGCGGCAATATTCCCGTCCGCATCGAGCGCGACGGCTCCGACGGTTCCATATTTGAAATCATGCGGAAGCGCAGCATCTTTATTCGCTTTCTCTTTCTTCAGTGCGCGTTTGTAACTTTCCCATCGATGCTCTGTTTTGAAATATTTCGGCTTTACAATTTCAAGGCCGCGTTCCTTAGCAAATTCTTCTGCGCCCTCTCTGGCGAACATGACATGCACCGAATTGTCCATGACTTCGCGCGCAAGCTTGATCGGGTTTTTGACCTTCGTGACGCCCGCGACAGCGCCCGCATTCATCGTTTTTCCATTCATGATGGAGGCGTCCAACTCATTCTTCCCGTCACGGGTGAAGACCGATCCTTTACCAGCATTGAACATCGGCGCGTCTTCCATGACGACGATGGCCGCGATTACCGCATCAACGGATGACCCGCCTGATTCAAGCACTCCATAGCCGGCGTCCAGCGCCTCATTGAGGGATGCGTGAAACGCTGCTTCCTGTTCTGGCGTGTATCGCCCCGGCGCCAGCGCGCCGGCGCCGCCATGTATGACAATGGATAAGGGTGGCTCCGTATGCGTTTCAGCCTGCGCCGAAACAAGCATTCCCGCAGCGACACAAAAAGCAGTAAAAAAGTATTTCATGAATACGCCTCCGATATCGCCATGATGGCGGCATTGGCGGCGCCTCGCAAGCGCTAAGGCGCGTTCGTGAATTCGATTGTTATTCGATTTCGGGCAGCAGCATCCGCTGAGCGCGCCATTGCTCGACAATACGATCGATGAAGCTGTCGTCTTCAATTTCCACAGACCAGCCGTCAGAGAAGCTCGCGGTCAAACTTCGCGGCACTGCATCGCGTGGCAACGCGTCGAAGCGTATTCGGGTCGGCATGGGTACGCCCTCACCAACCGCAATCGCTTCCCCCATGCCGAGAGACGGCAAACACGCGAGAAGGCTCGTCGACGCGTCCGGCACAGCGGAACGCAAAGCTTCCTGGTCCGCCTGGTTTGCGAGCCGCATGGCAAATATCGTATTACACTGCGAGAGGATAGTCGGATCCAGTTCCGTCGGACGCTGGGTCGCAACCCAGAGCGACACGCCGACTTTCCGGCCCTCTTTTGCAAGTCGGACCAATGAACGCCGGGTCGGACCGAACCCTTCATTCTGATCAGCCGGGGCGTAGCGGTGCGCATCTTCACAAACGAGCGTGATTGGCGCCGCCCCGTGGCTCCAAAGGCCGAATTCAAATGCAAGTCTGGAAATCACAGACACGACAACCTGAACAACTTCTGTTGGCAGTCCGCCGAGCTCAATCACGCTTACCGGTTTATCGTTAACAGGAATGCGGAAGAGATCGCCCAGCAGCTCTATCAAGTTGTCCTGGATTGTCAGGCCGCCAAACATAAAGGCGTACCGAGCATCCTGGCTGATCGTATAGAGCCGGTTTCGCAATCGCTTGAAGGGTGCGATATTTCGATTGCCGTCAAGGCCGCCAAGCGATTTGTCGATTAGCGTCAACAATTCCGATATTCGATAAGGCGTCGGCGTATCGACGGTGAAAGTTGTCGCGTCGGCGCCGCGCAACCGGCCGGCGCGCGACGCGCCGGAGAAATTCATTTTTTTTGCCGCCGGAACGATATCCGCCAGAATTTCAATCTCTTCTTCGTAACCGACGCGGCCAGGATAAAGCACCTCAACCAGTTCATCGAAAGTCAGTATCCAGTATGGCAAAGTGAAACTTGTCGGATCGAAGACGACAGCGCCATCGTCGAAGCTGCGCGAATATTCGTTGTGCGGGTCAAGGACGACGATATGCCCAAACGGATAGCGCTCAAGGACAGACCGTAGCAGCAATGCGATTGCACAGGATTTGCCTGCACCGGTCGTGCCCAGTACTGCGCAATGGCGCGAGAAAATTTCATCAACGCTGACCGTCGCCGGAATTTGAGCATCCTGTTTGACAACGCCAACGCGTACGCTGGAACTTCCATTCACAACAAATAACGCTGCAAGCTCGTCGCGCGTTGCAACATGAACGCCGTCGCCAAGCGTCGGATAGGAAGATACACCGCGGCGGAACCGGGCCGGCGCGTTGATCGTCGGCTTTGTAAATTCACCGATGAGTTCGACTTCTACGATCCGCGTCGCCGAGTCGGTCATATCAAGGCTCGGCGCCGGAACGCTCATTGCGGAAACAAGGCCAAGGACGATTGTTGGGCCGGCATCGATACTCATGATCGCGCCTATTTGCGGTCGGGCTTCGCGCTCGTTGTCGGCAGAATCTTCCGCCAACATCACCAATGCGTGAGAGCCAGTAACTGTAACAACCGATCCAATGCGCGGCTTATTCTGAAACGCCATATCAAACGCTTCTGCGGTCGGAGCGGCGGCGCCTTTGTCAACGATTGGCGCCTTTTTTTGCACGGCAGCGTTAGGCGGCGTCATCTTTTCTCTCCAGGTCTATTTCGGTTGGCGGGCGCGGGTCTTCCGGCGCCGGCGCTTCAATATTAATAGCTGAGGGTTTTGCATTTGGCGGCGGCAGCGAAATTCGAACCAGCGTTCCCTTGCCCTTGCGACTTTTAATGGTGAATTTGCCGCGTTGCATTTCGACAAATGTTTTTGCAACGGCGTACCCGACTCCCGGGCCGGAGAATGTCCGGTCAAGGCCGCGGTGAACCTGTTTGAAGGCTTCCAGCGCTTCGTTAGTTTCTTCGGGCGTCAACCCGGCGCCGTCATCACGAACGGCAATCTCCGGCCAACCGCTTTCGTCGAGGCACGCACGCACCAAAATGCGCCCACCTTCGTCACAAGCTTTGATGGCGGCTTGTAAAAGATGGTCGATTGCCTGACCGAAGCGTTCGGCATCGCCCCATGCAGCAATGGAGTTCTTATCGTCACGCCGGGATATGGAGATCTTCGCAGCTTGGGCGCGAATTGTCGTACGCTCCAATGCGGCGTCGAGGGTCTCGCCCAGATCAAATTCGTCGTCATTCAGTTCCACACCGCCGCTTTCCAGCGCCGCGACTTCCAGTACGGTGTTGATGTGGCCGAGCAGAAGGTCTGCAGATTGCAAGATATATTCAGCATATCCGGACCGTTGCTCGTCATCCATTTCATATTGAGCGTTGTCACGAAGCATCGTTGCAAAGCCGATGATCGCATTCAACGGCGTTCGCAATTCGTGATTCATATTCGCAAGGAATTCAGAGCGCGCCTTGATTGCGAGCTCCGCTTCAACGCGCGCGGCGCGAATTTCAATATCAGCTTGCCGACGCAACAAAGCTTCACCCATTCGCGACGCATAGTCGGAAAGGAGTGAACCGTCTGTTTCGTTGAGCAATTTCAATGCTTGCATTGGTTTCGCGCCTCCCGCGAAACCTAGCGCGTAAGCGCTAATGCGCCGTTAAACGAAACCGGCTTTTCAGCATGCATTAATGACCTGTAAAGAATTTCTCAGCTTTGGGGCCGCGTTTTTTTCTCGTTTGATTTTTCTGCGCTTTTTTCGCGATTTTCATCGCCTTTATCGCTAGATTTTTCCTTGCGCAATTCTGCGCGCGGTTTCGGAATATAAGCCAACACAGTGTCGCCGGTTTCGGGTGATATCGGCGCTTCGTGCGATGCAAACATTAACACACCCTTACGAATTATCGCGACAATTTCATGATCGGCGCCAGCGTCTCGTTTGTAGTCGTCCGGAGAATACTCCTCGGATATCTTCGTCTTCTGATAAATCCAGCCACTATAGTGGCGGCGCAAAAGTTCATCCAAAGGCGCGGCTGAATGCAAAAACGTCCGTCCCTGCAATGTGTAAGACATTGCCTGCCGGTCTTCGTCATCCTTGCCGCGCGCATTGACTTGAAAGATTGCGGCACGGCCCATTTCCGGCGCCAGATCGGTGGACACCAACGCGTTATGCGCTTCATTTCCAGAAACTGCGAGGACATATCCAAAACGATTTAGATCGATGTGATGCTCTGTAACTTCCGACAGAATTTCACCGTAGTAAGTCGGTATATTTGCAAGCCGCGCCGGTTTAAGCCGTCGCCAACTGGCGTCCGCGATCAACACCGGAATATCGAGTTCCTGGAGTTTCGCACCGAGCGCCGTCGACCAAGGCGAAGCGCCGGCAATCAATACGCCCGGCCGTTTCTTTGAGGCCAAATCCAGCGCCTTAGCCAACGGCCCGATTGAAAATCCATGCGCAATAACCGTCGCGAACACCATACCGAACGCCAGTGGAATGAGTTTTTGACCATCGACATATCCAGCTTCCGCCAAGGCCGCGCCAAAGAAACTAGCCACAGCCACAGCTACGATCCCCCGCGGCGCTATCCAGCCGACAAGCAGTCGCTCCTTGACTGGCAACCCTGCCCCAATCGTAGAGATAAAAACCGTGAGTGGCCGAACAACAAACAACATCGCCAAAATGAACCAAAACGCGGACCAATCAAGTTCGCGTACAGATTCAAACGTAAGATTGGCGGTCAAAATTATGAACACGCCCGAGACCAGCATGACCGCAATGTTTTCTTTAAACAAACGCAATTCATTGATGCTGGCGATTTTGGAATTTGCCATGGTGATCCCCATGGCCGTCACAGCCAGCAAGCCGGCTTCGTGTTGCATCTGGTTTGCCGTCTCGAAGCAAACCAGGACGAGCGTTAAAAGTACTGGCGGTTTCAGAAATTCGGGCACCCAGCCGCGTCTGAAGGCGCCAGCGGCAAATCGGCCAATGATATAGCCCCATCCCGCTGTCAAAATCGATGCAAGTACAATTGAACTAACGATTTCAATCGGGGTCGCGTGTTGATCGCCGAAAACCAGAAATTCAAATACCAATACAGCTAGCAAGGCGCCAATTGGATCGTTGACGATGCCCTCCCATTTCAACAGTGTCGCCGGGCGCTGACTGAGTTTTGATTGCCGCAATAACGGAATGATCACAGTTGGACCGGTGACAACCATAATGCCGCCGAAGAGTAACGCGACCTGCCAAGTCAATCCCGCGATATAAAAGGCCGCAATTGCGCTTAACGCCCAGGCGATTGCGACGCCCGGAAACACGAGCCGACGAACGCCGGTTTGTAGACCGCGCAACTCGGCAAAATTCAACTGCAAACCGCCTTCGAAAAGAATTACCGCCACGGCAACCGAGATGATCGGCCGATAGAATTCGCCAAACAGCGCTTCCATCGGCGGTTCGCCGGGCGCGGCGCCTGGCGGTGTAAAAACGCCGAGCACGGGTCCGGCAAGAACGCCGGCAATTGACATCAAAACAATGGCGGGAAAATTAAAACGCCACGCGAGCCATTGGGCGCCGATGCCCAGTACGCCAATGATTGCGACTGCAAGAACGAGATTATCCATAGTCGGTAAAACGTCCTTGCTTAAATTTTGAAGCCGTCATTGCGCAAAACAGGCGGAAAGTCTGTCACCGGTGCTTGAACGTTGGCTTTCGCTTTTCGTTAAATGCCGCCATGCCTTCCTTCTGGTCCTCGAGCGCGAAGACCGAGTGAAAGACGCGCCGTTCAAATCGCACGCCCTCGGACAGAGTCGTCTCATAGGAACGTTCAACGGATTCTTTTGTCAGCATTACGATTGGCCGCGACAAACTTGCAATTAATTTTGCAACCCGGATGGCTTCATCGCGCAATTCTTCTTTCGGTACAATTCGACTAACAAGCCCGCAACGCTCCGCCTCGTCAGCCTCCATCATGCGCCCAGTCAAGCACATTTCCATCGCTTTGGATTTGCCGATAAAACGCGCAAGCCGCTGCGTGCCGCCTGCGCCTGGCATGGCGCCAATGGTAATTTCCGGTTGACCGAATTTTGCGTTGTCGCCGGCAATGATAAAGTCACACATTAGCGCCAACTCGCACCCGCCGCCAAGGGCATATCCCGCAACGGCTGCGATAACCGGCTTGCGCGCACGCGTTGCTTCTTCCCAATTCGCAGTAATAAAGTCTTCCTTGAAGACTTCCATATAATCTTTAGACGCCATTTCCTTGATGTCGGCGCCTGCGGCGAAAGCTTTTTGCGATCCTGTGATAATGATGCAACCAATAACTTCGTCGTCTTCCATTTTGATCAACGCGTCAGTTAACTCATCCATCAATTGGGTGTTGAATGCGTTTAACGCATCAGGACGGTTCAGGGTAATGATGCCGACGGCGCCGTCAGTTTCAGTAAGAATGCATTCGTAAGCCATAGTCGAATTTCCCTTAGTCGGATTTCCGCAAATTGAATTAGCTAAGCCCAATGAGACGCATAACTTCTTGGCGCGATTTTTCATCGTCGCGGAAGACTCCCATCATTCGGCTCGTTGTCATTACAACGCCGGGCGTTTCGACGCCGCGGCAGGTCATACAAGCATGTGTCGCTTCAATGATGACGGCGACGCCAACAGGTTCCAGGACTTTCTGGATGCAATCGGCAATCTCTGCGGTCAGGCGTTCCTGAACCTGCAGGCGTTTTGCATAGGCATGAACAACGCGTGCGAGTTTCGATATTCCAACAACTTTGTTCCTCGGAAGATACGCGACATGCGCCTTGCCAATGATTGGCGCCATGTGGTGTTCGCAATGAGAGTGGAACGGTATCTCACGCAGAAGCACAATTTCATCATAACCGCCAACCTGCTCGAATGTTCGCGTCAGATATGTTTCCGGACATTGTTCATACCCTCGGAAATATTCCAGAAACGCATCAACAACCCGGCGCGGCGTATCAGAGAGGCCTTCGCGATCCGGGTCGTCGCCAATCCATTTGATAAGTTCGCGCACGGCCTCTTTGGCGCGCGCGCGCTCCTCGTCTGATCGGTCTCGCGGCTGACCCGACATTTGTCTACCTGTTCTCCATGGGCGTCACTTCACGCTGGGAGGGACCTGTATAGTTTGAAAGCGGGCGGATCAACTTATTATCGCCCAATTGCTCCATAATGTGAGCGGTCCAACCGGTGATCCGGCTCATCACGAAAATTGGCGTGAACATCGGGATTTCGAAGCCCATCAAATAATAGGCGGGACCCGCCGGGAAATCGAGATTGGGGTAGATGCCTTTTTCATCAACCATGGTCTTGTCGAGTTCTTGACTCATATTCCAGTACATTTTGGCTTCGTCCGTTCCGATGATATCGACCATTTTCTTGTAGGCGTCGGTCATCGTCGGCACACGGCTGTCGCCAGAGCGATAGACACGGTGGCCAAAGCCCATGATTTTTTTCTTAGTGGCGAGGGCGTCTAGCATCCACTCTTTTGCTTTGTCGTCGGAGCCGACCTCCTGAAGCATGTGCATGACTGCCTCATTGGCGCCGCCATGAAGCGGGCCTTTCAGCGATCCAATCGCGCCCGTCACGGCGGAATATATGCCCGAAAGCGATGAAGCGATTACGCGCGCCGTGAAGGTTGATGCGTTGAAGGAGTGTTCTGCATAAAGCGTCATCGAAATATCAAAACACTTGACGGTTTCTTCCGCTGGCACTTCGCCGAAGCACATATGGAAAAAGTTTTCTGAAAATCCAAGATCGCTCGTAGGCGCAATCGGTTCCTTGCCGTTTCGTAAACGGAAATCCGTCGCCACGATTTGCGGGATCTTGGCGTAAAGCGATATGGCGCGATCAAGGAGCTTGTCTGTTGCGTGATCTTCAATTTCATTGTCTTCTAACCCAAGAAAACTGACAGCGGTGCGCAACGTCGCCATCGGGTGCGCGCCTTTCGGAAACTTGCCCATAACATCGATGAGATCTTCGGAAAGCCCGCGCAGCGAGCGTTCTTTTGCGTTGAATTCTTCAAGTTCCGCCTTTGTTGGTAACTCACCGTGCCAGATAAGGTATGCAGTCTCTTCAAACCGGCACTGCGTCGCAAGGTCCTGCACCGCATAGCCGCGATAGGTGAGCGAGTTAGTCTCCGGCATTACTTTCGAGACCGCCGTGTCGTCCGTTACGACGCCCGCCAGGCCGTATTTTATGTCTGTCTCGCTCATTTAGAATTCTCCTTACCCATCTTGTTTGTTTTCATCGAATATGCGCGCTCCACTTTCGCGATTCGCACATTATAAAATTCATACCAATCGCTGCGACCGCGCTTTTGCATTTCCAAATGCACGGCTTGCCGTTTCCAGTTCGCGATCGCCTCTTCTGACTCCCAATAAGAAATCGCAAACCCAAATCCATCCTCGCCGCGCGCCGCTTCGAAACCCAAATAGCCGGGCATTGTTTTCGCCAGCTCTTCCATGGCTTGGCCCGCTGTCTCGTAATCCGCATCGTCTGGCGCATTATGTTTATTCGTGAATATCACAACATAATAAGGCGGCTCGGCCATAGGGGCGAATTGCGACGTCATTAATTCTACTCCGTCGGTGTATCGCCCACCTGAAAATTATAAATACTGTCATCGAAGACATTGTATTCGTGATAGCGCAACAGATCATAGAGATCGCGGCGGTGTTGCATCTCGTCAAGGATGCCGTTCTGGTCACCGTCTTTAAGAATTCGATCAAGCCCGCGGTCACAAGCGCCCATGGCTAGACGCAGCGTCGTCACCGGATAGATCACGACATTAAAACCAAGGTCTTCAAGTTCTTTTTTGTTCAAGAGGCGGGATTTGCCGAATTCGGTCATGTTGGCGAGGATTGGCACGTCCAGCGCGGCGCGCACGGCTTCAAATTCTTTTTCTGATTTCATGGCCTCCGGGAAAATCATATCAGCGCCGGCGTCAACATAGGCTTGCATCCGATCAATCGCTTTATCGAGCCCTTCGACAGCGCGTGCGTCCGAGCGCGCTATCAGGACAAAGTTTTTGTCGCGCTTCGCGTCCGCTGCGGCCTTCACGCGGTGAACCATTATTTCGGTGTCGACGATTTCCTTGCCGTCTAAATGTCCGCAGCGTTTCGGCATCACCTGGTCTTCAATATGGCAGCCCGAAAGCCCCATTTCTTCCATGGTTCGGACCGTGCGCGCCGCCGACATAGGTTCACCGAAGCCGGTATCGATGTCGATAAACGCCGGCAGGTCCGTAACGCGCGCGATTTGTTGCCCCCGTTCTGCGAATTCCGTCATGGTCGCGATGCCGATATCTGGCAGGCAAAGATCAGCCGACATAACGGCGCCGGAGATATAGACCCCGTCAAATCCCTTCTGCTCAATCATCTGCGCGCAGAGCGGGTTAAACGCGCCCGGAAACTGAAGCAGTTTTCCGCTATCCAGCTTCTTGCGAAAGTCCGCGCGTTTTTCGTCGACAGATTTTTTTGTGAAAAGCATTTTTGTTCTCTATTTGCGTTAGTGCGATTTGTCGTCCGGCTTATCCATCATACACATTTCTGTCGCGAGCATGGTCAGGACATGCGCCTCGTCATCGCCGTCGATGGAATAGACGTCGGAGCGAACAACAACAAGCGTGCGGCCCGGCTTGATCACCTGCGCCCGCGCGACGAGCTCCGGCCCTGTCGCCGGCGCCAGCAAATTGACCTTGAATTCGGTCGTCAACACCGTCGAATTCTCTGGCATAATCGAATAGGCTGCGTAACCCGCCGCATTGTCCGCAATCGTCGTCGTCACGCCGGCATGGGCAAACCCGTGCTGTTGCGTCATAGTTTCATCTATGCGCAACGCCAACTCACACGTACCCTCGCCTACGGATCGTAGCTCAACACCAAGCTTTTTCATAAAGCCCTGATGCGCGAAACTGTCGCGCACGCGTTGATTTGCAGATTGCAAGTCGAAAGCAGCCATTAACTCCCCATACAGAAGAAATTGAGCTTGTTGCCGTCAGGATCGCGGACATAGCCGCACGAGACCATACCGTCGAGGCGCGGGCCCGGCTCACCTTCGTCGGTCGCGCCCAGGGATATCGCCTTGTCATACATCGCCTTGACTTGCGCAGGATCTTTCACCGCGAACGCCACCATATTGCCGTTACCCCTGTCGGCGGCGTTTCCGTCATACGGATTGCAAATGCCGAACATCGGGCGGCCGGGTTCGGCCCCCCAGAAGATCGCGCCGCCGTCGGGCCGCACCATCAGTTCTTTGGCGCCCAACTCACCGAGCAGCGCGCCATAAAACTTACGCGCCTTGTCGATGTCATTCGATCCAACCATTGAATATGCGAGCATTCGTGTTCTCCGTAGGGCGGGTTTTAACCCGCCATGTGAGTTATCGACCGCGGGCTAAAGCCCACCCTACAATCTAAAATATTCCTTGTTGCTCATTCTCTACCAGATAGCCGCTCGGCGCGACCGGGTTTAGTTCTAGAATTTCCGCAGCGGACAAATTTGGTAGGCGCTGCACGAGATCGAGGAAGCGATCGCTTTCAGTTTTGTCGAGGATGTCATCGGTAAGGGTTTTGAACTTGCCGATATATTCCTCGCGCCCGAATGGCCGCGCACCGAACGGGTGCGCATTAGCAATGCCGAGTTCATCGACGATTTCTGATCCGTCTTCCATGGTAATGACGACTTTCGCGCCAAACGCTTTTTCGTTCGGGTCAGTTGAATGATAGCGCCGCGTCCATTCCGGGTCTTCGATCGTTGAAATCTTTTGCCACAGCCGAACCGTATCGGCGCGCTGGGCGCGTTCGGGTGCGTAAGAGCGAACGTGATGCCATTTGCCGTCCTGCAGCGCGACAGCGAAAATATACATGATCGAGTGATCGAGGGTTTCGCGGGACGCGTTCGGGTCCATCTTTTGTGGATCGCCGGAACCTGTGCCGATCACGTAATGGGTGTGGTGCGAGGTATGCAGAACGATGGATTTGACCTTGTCGAAATCATCGATCTTTTTACCCATGCGAAACGCTAAATCGATCAGCGCCTGTGACTGATACTCTGCCGAATGTTCCTTGGTGTAAGTTTCAAGGATCGCGCGCTTCGGCTCGCCCTTGCCCGGCAGCGGCACGTGATAAGTCGGCTCATAGGGGCTCTTGCCCTGATCGCGCGCCGTGCGGCCATTCAGAATAAATGAGATGACGGAATCTTCGCCTTCATAGATCGGCGATGGCGCGCCCTCGCCGCGCATGCATCGGTCGACAGCTTCAATCGCGAGCTTGCCTGCGTAAGCTGGCGCGAAAGCTTTCCAGGTTGAAATTTCGCCTTTGCGCGACTGACGCGTCGTCACCGTTGTGTGCAGACCCTGCTGCACGGACTGATAAATAATCTCCGTAGGCAGTCCAAGGAGCGTTCCGACCGCCGCAGACGCCGACGGACCGATATGCGCGATGTGATCAATTTTGTGTTCGTGCAGGCATATCGCTTTCACAAGGTTGACCTGAATTTCGTAGCCTGTCGCAATGCCGCGCAACAATGCTTTGCCGTCTGAGCCCATTTGCTGCGCCACCGCCAGCACCGGCGGGATATTATCGCCGGGGTGGGAATAATCCGCCGCCAGAAACGTGTCGTGAAAATCAAGCTCGCGCACGGCGGTGCCGTTCGCCCACGCCGCCCATTCAGCGCAGACTGTGTGGGACAACGGCAGCCCGAACAGTGTCGCACCGCCGTCGCGCATGTGTGCGTTCGCCATTGCGCGCGCGGATTTAATCGGCCCGCGATTGAGCGACGCAATGCCGACAGACGCATTATCGATGATCCGGTTGATGATCATGTCTGTCGCTTCGTCGTCGACGTCTACAGGATCGCTTGCGACTTCCGCAATCTTCCACGCGAGTTGATCCTCGCGTTTTAATTTGTCTTTTGAAGGGTGCGCGCGGACGTCATGAATTTCCATGGGAATTCCTTATCGATCATGTGGTTACGGGTACGATGGGGCGCAGGCCTGCCGCGCTGCAACATAGAACGCCGCATTCCTGCCCGACCTGCGACAAGCTGTCAAAGGATAGGCCCTGTGGAAAACGGCGGCAAAACGCCTCTGGAAAACTTCTGTTTGAATAACAATGGCTTGTTGCCACCTTGAAAATTCGCGCGATGATTGGCACGGTGTTATCCATTCTTCGTCAAGCAGGAGGGGGATTTGATGAAACTCCCATTTTTATCAGCTGTTGCGTTAGGAGCCGCATTTACGGCCGCGTCTATTCTGCCAACGGACGCCACGGCGCAAAAGCGTGTCGATAACGAACGCGGGTCCACAAAGAATCTCGAGATCCCGCGATGCGCATCGCCGCTCGGATCGATTTCGATTGAGAACGGTACGCGGTATCGCGGCTGGCATTATTACCGCCTCGGCGAACCGGAAATGTTGTTAAAAGTATTTGTGCAGCGCTCTGGTTGTTTCACGATGGTCAATAGAGGACGCGGTCTTGATGCGACAAGACGCGAGCAAGCGTTGAGCCAGGGCGGCGATTTGCAACGTGGATCAAACGTCGGCGGCGGTCAGATTAAGGCCGCTGATTATGTGATGATTGCTGACATTGTAACGGCCGACCAAAACGCCGGCGGCAGCGGCGTAGCAACCGGCC
Source organism: Hyphococcus sp. (assembly GCA_013002535.1). Classification (GTDB taxonomy): domain Bacteria; phylum Pseudomonadota; class Alphaproteobacteria; order Caulobacterales; family Parvularculaceae; genus Hyphococcus. Next base: position 32,168 of record JABDJK010000103.1, on the reverse strand, counting down.
TTGCCGGAAGAGCAATTGGCGGACGTCTTGGCGGCATAGTCGGCGGGATCAAGTCGAAGCGCGTAGAAGCGACGACCGTTCTTGAAGTCATGAACACGCGCACGACCGAAGGCGTTGCTTTTGCGGAAGGCTCAGCCTCCAAGAAAGATATCTCATTCGGCGGCGGCGGCTTTTATGGCTTCGGCGGCGCAGTCGGCGGCGGCTATGAAGACACTGATGTCGGCAAGGTCGTGACCTATGCTTTTATGGACGGCTATCGCCAGATTGTCGGCCAGCTTGGCGGCGAACTCGCGGAAGCCGCCGCATCAGCGCCAGTCGAAACCTTCAAAGTGCGCAAGGACGGCACGATTATGTATAACGGCCCGTCGGAAGAATCCGGTGAACTGCGTGACTTCGACAAGGGCATGCTTGTCTATCCAACAGGCAATAAGGAAGGCATGTTGTGGGAAGTCGAAGATGAAAACGGCAATGTCGGCTGGGTCAATAACACTAAACTCAAACCGGCGAAGTAATTCGACGTAGAATCAAAGAAGAGCGGCGCGCTCAGGACGGGCGCGCCTTTTTTTATGGGAAGAACAAAAGCTTCACGGCCATCGCCACAAGCGCAGCATAGAAGATGCGCTTTATCAACGCCTCTCCGCCCTTGATCGACGCATTGGCGCCGAGCCAGCCGCCAATAGCGTACCCCGCCGCGAGGGCAAACCCGAGCGTCCACGCAATTTCGACCTGCGCTGCGAAGACTGCGAGCGCAACAAAAGAGAACATAAGCGCGATGAAAACCTTGTGCATATTCGTGCGGACAAGATCGAGGCCCATGACGCGATTTAATATCGGCATAAGGATAAAACCGACGCCGATCTGAATGAAACCGCCCCAGAAACCCGCGCCAACCATCAATGCATGACCAAGTGCAAAATTACGCGGCTCGCCGGTGTTCTCGGTGGGCTTCTGTCCAATATTTGTCAGCATAATGATGAGAACGCCAATCATGATCAATCCAAGCGTGCGATCAAACCAAACCCCGTCGAGACGCACCCCTACATTGGCGCCAAAGAATGCGCCGATTGCAGCGCAGGCTGCGAGCGTCGCGCTGAGGCGAAAGTCAGAAAAGCCCTTCCGGAAAAAGCCGTAAACCGCCATGATGTTCTGGGCGATAATGCCAATCCGGTTGGTGCCATTGGCGACTGGACCGGGCATCCCTATGAAGACCATCACCGGCACGGTCAAGATTGATCCGCCGCCGGCAAGCACATTGATCCAACCGGATGCAATGCCGGCGGCAAACAAAAGCGCGAATTTCCAGATTTCGAATTCCATTGGGCTCGCTTAGGCCATCGCGCTCGAAAGCGCCACGAATTTTACCGCATCACCTATACGAACCGCTCGACAGCATTCTCGTCCGGCGAAAACACAGATCGCGCGCGCCGTTGCTGAGGACCAGAAATGTGTCGAATGTATCGGCATCACGCTCGTAGTGTCGGTATAGCGCTTGCGGCAACGCGACCTGAATGACCGCGAACTTCGTGTCACCGTTTAGATCGTGCTTCAACATGAAGTTTTCAAAGGGCTTAATCACTTCCCCTCCCCGACAAACGCAATCAGAAATGCGAGTTCAATAAGCACCGTCAGCGGCAGGCGCACGGCGAGATACCAGCCCGGCGCGCCGGAACCGCGTCGCGTTGCTTGCAGATCATCGAGCAGCAACAAGCCGACGACCACCATGATCGCAGCGAATTTATAAGTGAGCGAAAGCGGGAGGAAGAGCGGCAGTGCGATGGCAAGAGGCAAGACCGCGCCCAAGAGCGCCCGCATGCTAGGGCCTTCAGGCCTCATTACTGCGACGCCCCATCTAACACCGCCAAAGAAGATGATCAGCGCAGCTCCATATAGCGCCATGAAGTTCATCGCAGCGGGCGCGGCCCCTGCTCCCACGATATAAAGCGCCGAAGCAAGCAACGGCGCTGCAGCGAAATAAGCGAGAAACTGCGCAGCGCCGGTTTCAAGTTTTTCAGGAGACTCTGACGCAACAACAGATACGCGGTCGTTTTTTAGTACTGCCTCACACGCCATGGTTTTTCCTTTCTATCCTGCCCCTCATCCTGACGCGCTTTTGTGCAACAAAGGCCTCGAAGATGGCTACAGGCATTTCTGCTAACGAATGCATCGCTTTACTATCCTTCGAGGCTCGGCTATGTCGCCGAGCACCTCAGGATGAGGATCGTTAGGCTTTTCGCTCACCCTCCTTCCCAATAATTGGTTTTAAAAATTCAACAGCTTTTGCGCCGAGCTTAATCATCGGCACAAGCTGTTCTTTTGGCATGGTCCGAATCTGCGCATACCAATCATCCAGCATCGTCATCATTTCACTGATGGATTCAAGTCGCTCGACGGCGGCGCCATTCACGCTCGAGTCTTTGCGCACATCTTCGAGACACGCAGCGAGCGCGGTTTTCGCCGGATCGATCTCCCGCGCCTTCCTCATTTCCAGAATGCGCCTCGCCATTTCCCAGGCGTCGCCGACGGCCTCGAAGTGATCGCGCCGGTCACCGCGGATAGGCGCGCGCCGGATGAGTTTCCATGTCGTCAACTCTTTCACGGAATTTGAAACGTTGGAGCGCGCCATTTTGAGGCGCGTTGCGATCTCCTCAGCGTTCAAGGGCCGTTCGCTGACGAGCAGCAATGCCTGGATCTGGGCCACGGATCGATTGACGCCCCAACTCGCGCCAAGATCACCCCAATGCAGGATGAACCGGTCGATCGGCGACAATTCCATTGCGATCGTATTCACTGGTCGTTTTTCTATAATTTCTGTCATGACAGAAATATAAGAAACCTCTTCGAGAAGGTCACTTGGCAAGTTGACGCATCAAAACATGGGTATTGTACCACGAAATTTTGTACGAATTGAGAGATTAAACAGCAGCTTTGGCAACTTTTGGTTGATTTGCTCAAGTCTTCACTAAATACATGGGGTTTGTCCCACGAAAGTGCCCGCTATGAATGAAATCCAAGACCTCGTCGCAAAAGCCGAGACACTCGCAGATAAGGCAGGGCTATCGCTATCAACCGTTTCGCGAAAATTGTTCAATGACGGCAAGACGATTTCCAGACTTAAAGACGGCGGACAATGCACCTTAAAAACGCTTGAGACCGCGAATGCTCGCCTGGCGGCGCTTGACGCCGAATACTCACCCACAACCCAATTTGGCGCCAAGTCGACGTTAACGACACCGACCGACGGTTTAGCGCTTCGTTCGATGACACATCTCGATCGGCTCGAGGCCGAGGCAATCCACATCATGCGAGAGGTCGCCGCGGAAACCGAAAACCCCGTGATGCTCTATTCCGTCGGCAAAGATTCTGCCGTAATGCTGCACCTTGCGATGAAAGCGTTCTTTCCTTCGAAGCCGCCCTTCCCTTTAATGCACGTGGATACAACGTGGAAATTTCGGGAGATGATCAAGTTTCGCGATGAAACGGCAAAACGCCTCGGACTTGATCTAATTGTACACTTCAATGAAGACGGCGTGCGTCAGGGCGTTGGGCCGTTTACCCATGGTTCGCAAATGCACACCGACATCATGAAAACGCTGGCGCTGAAACAGGCGCTTGATAAACATGGGTTTGACGCTGCCTTTGGCGGCGCACGGCGCGATGAAGAAAAGTCCCGTGCGAAAGAACGCATCTTTTCATTCCGATCAGCCGGCCACCGCTGGGACCCAAAAAATCAGCGCCCGGAACTTTGGAATATTTACAATACAAAAATTGCTAAAGGCGAGAGCATTCGCGTGTTCCCGCTATCGAATTGGACGGAACTCGATATCTGGCAATACATCTATCGCGAAGATATCCCTATCGTTCCATTGTATTTTGCCGCAGAGCGCCCTGTCGTCGAACGCGACGGAACACTTATCATGGTCGATGACGACCGGATGCCGCTCGAAGGCGTGACGCCGCGAAATGAGATGGTGCGATTCAGAACGCTAGGCTGTTACCCGTTGACAGGCGCCGTTCGATCAAACGCAACAACGCTGCCGGAAATCATCCAGGAAATGTTGATATCGCGATCATCAGAGCGGCAGGGGCGCGTAATCGACCATGACCAGTCGGCTTCGATGGAGAAGAAAAAACAAGAGGGATATTTTTAATGTCAACAGCTGCCCTCTTGCCCGACGAAGATGTTATTGAATATCTCGCTGCGCACGAGAAAAAGGGGCTGCTCCGCTTCATCACCTGCGGTAGCGTAGACGACGGAAAGTCAACGCTGATCGGACGCCTGCTCTACGATTCCAAGCTTCTTTATGATGATCAGTTGGCGACGCTTGAAAACGATACCAAACGGCACGGCACCCAAGGCGAAAAAATCGATTTTGCACTCCTTGTTGACGGGCTTGCCGCCGAGCGAGAACAGGGCATCACTATCGACGTCGCCTATCGTTTTTTCTCGACCGAAAAACGCAAATTCATCGTCGCCGACACGCCGGGCCACGAACAATATACGCGCAACATGGCGACCGGCGCTTCGACCGCTGATCTCGCCGTTATTTTGATCGATGCGCGCAAAGGCATCCTCAATCAAACCCGCCGGCATAGTTATATCGCTTCATTGCTTGGCATTCGACACATCATTGTCGCCATCAACAAGATGGATCTCGTTGATTATTCCGAACAGATTTATCGTGATATCGATACGGATTACCGAAAGTTTGCCGAGGCCCTAGGGTTTCAGTCTATTGCAGCGATCCCGATGTCTGCATTTGAGGGCGACAACATCATCTCAAAGAGCAGCCGAACGCCGTGGTATGACGGCGCCGCGTTGCTCCCTTATCTTGAAACGATTTCTGTGCGCGGTGATCTGGCTGAAAAACCGTTTCGCATGCCCGTTCAATGGGTAAATCGTCCTAATCTCGATTTCCGCGGGTTTTCCGGAACGATCGCCAGCGGCACGGCATCTCCCGGCGATGAAGTTGTCGTAATGCCATCTGCGAAAAGATCAAAGATTGAACGGATCGTAACGCAAGACGGCGAATTTGAAATGGCTGGGTTTGATGAAGCTGTCACTATTACACTCACAGACGAAATCGACATTTCGCGAGGCGATATCATCTGCGCTGGGCAATCGCCCGCGGAACTGACTGATCAATTTGCAGCGCATCTATTATGGATGTCGGACGAAAAGCTTTTTCCGGGCCGTCAATATCTTTTGAAAACGGCAAACCGGATTGTGCCCGCGACAATCACCGAGCTCAAACACAAAATTAATATCAATACGTTTGATCACCAGTCAGCCAAGACACTTGAGCTGAATGACATCGGGTATTGCAATCTCAACCTGGCCCAAAGCGTTGCGTTTGACGCATATGATGATAATCGCAGAACTGGGTCTTTTATCCTGATCGACAAGCGCACGAATGCGACTGTCGGCGCTGGCATGATCGAATTCTCTCTGCGGCGTGCACAAAACGTTCACTGGCAGAACCTTGATGTCGGCAAACCTTCACGCGCCAAAGCAAAACATCAACGCCCATGCGTCTTGTGGTTCACGGGGCTTTCCGGTTCCGGCAAATCTACTGTCGCCAACCTCGTGGAGAAAAAACTCCACGATATGGGCCGGCATACTTATATCCTGGATGGCGACAATGTGCGCCACGGCTTGAACAAGGACCTCGGTTTCACCGACGCCGATCGCGTTGAGAACATTCGCCGTATTGGCGAAACCGCGCGATTAATGGCCGACGCAGGACTGATCGTGCTTGTGTCATTCATCTCACCCTTTCAGAGCGAACGTCGCATGGCGCGCGAACTTCTCGATGAAGACGAATTCATTGAAGTATATATCTCAACACCGCTCGAGGTTTGTGAGAAACGCGATGTGAAAGGCCTCTATGCAAAAGCGCGTCGCGGCGAGATCAAAAACTTTACTGGCATCGACAGCGCCTATGAGGCGCCGGTCAACGCAGAGATTGATGTTGATACGTCAGAAGTCTCCGCCGAAAGCGCTGCGGAGACAATTGTTGAGCATTTGGAGTCTAAAGGATACCTTGAGGGTTGACGCCGCGCGCTGCCTGCCCCATATGCCGCGCCTTGATGTTTTTTTAGCGGCGTTTTCGCCGCGCCCGGTCTGACCTCGGTTTTAACCTTTTGCGTCCCCCACCGGAATAAGCATGCCCGCCAGATTGTCTAGCGGGGCTACCGGTTGAAGGACTTTGACCACATGACCAATTTTGCTGCGCTCAATTTGAGCGCTTTGTTGTTGCGCGCACTTGATGCGCAAGACTTCTCGACACCAACTGAAATTCAAGCAAGCGCCATACCGCCATTGATGCAGGGGCGCGATCTCGTCGGCCTTGCTGAAACCGGCAGCGGCAAGACGGCCGCATTTTTGCTACCGTTGATGAACCGCCTGTTGGAAGAACCCGCCGCGACGCCGCCCGGCGCGCCTCGCGCATTGATACTGGCGCCGACTCGCGAGCTCGCGATCCAGATCGGCGCCGCAATCGATACGCTTGCGAAATATACGCAGCTCAAATCCACCGTAATTTACGGCGGCGCGCCCTTCGGCAAGCAATTCAGTAAACTGAAGCGCGGCCTTGATATTCTGGTGGCGACACCAGGCCGACTGATGGACCACGAACGGCGCGGCAGCGTTGTGTTCAACCAAACCGAAATTTTTATCCTCGATGAAGCTGACCGCATGCTCGATATGGGTTTTATTCATGATGTTAAAGCGATCGCCGGACAACTGCCTGACGACCATCAGACGGTATTGTTTTCAGCCACAATGAATAAAGCTGTAAGCAAGCTTGCCGCCGAACTTTTACAAAATCCAGCGAAGATCAATATCGAGCGCAAAACTGCCGTTTCAACCTCGGTTGACCATCAGGTCATGCATGTTTCCGCCGACAACAAAAAAGCACTGCTGAAAAACCTTCTGACCGACGGCGGCGATGGGCAGGTCATTGTCTTTACAAAGACCAAGTACGGCGCTGATAAATTAAGCCGCGTGCTCTCCAAAAACGGGTTGAAAACTGACGCCATTCACGGCGATCGCAATCAACGCCAGCGCCAACGGACCCTGACGCAGTTTCGCGAAGGCGTTGTTGACATTCTGATCGCAACGGATGTTGCGGCTCGCGGCATAGATGTCCCCGGCATTGAGCGCGTCATCAATTTTGACCTACCGATGGAACCCGAGGCTTACATTCACCGCGTCGGCCGCACAGGACGAAACGGCGCCGCGGGACGAGCTGTATCTTTGTGCACACCGGCTGATATTGGGTTGTTGCGCGGCGTTGAGCGATTATTGAAGGAATCAATCAACGTGGACGCCGACCATGAATTCCATGCAGAGCCGCCGGCGAAATCACGGACGAAGAAGAAATCCGGCGGAAAGTTCAAATCGCGCCGGTTTTTGGGATCAAAGCGTGACGGCGGCGCAAGCCCGGAGTCACGTAAGGGCGCCAGCGGCAAGAATTCGGGTGGCGTAAAAGCTGAAGGCAAGCGTTCAGGTAAAAAACGCCCCGGCAATCGCAGCGGTCGACGCAGTAATGCGCCAAGGCGCGCGGCATAAGCCAAGCCAAATTGAATATGCGTCAGGGCTCGGCAATGCCACCGAGCAACTGATCGCAAACACGACGATACCGATCCTGCGATCCGGCGACGAGCATCGGCCTGCCCTGACTGACAGGCGGCGAATAAGGCTCGTTCTTATCGATATACCGGGCTTCGCCGCCGATTTCGCGCAGCATCAATATGCCGGCGACATGGTCCCAAGGGCTGCAACGCGAATAAAGCGCGAAGTCGCGTTTGCCTTGCAAAAGTCCCAGATAAGAATAGGCGGCGCACGGAATAGATTCTGTTTCAAGCCGCGACCGCAAGTTCGCAACTATCGTTGGTTTCCATTTGTCGTCGATATTTCCTATTGCCCGGCTGCCCTTTAACCTGCCTGCCGCGGACGGCAAAGGACCCAATTTGTCGCCATCCCAAATGACACCATCGCCGACGGAGCCAATTGCAAACTTCCCGTCAGGGATCGCATATATCCAGCCTTGCCGTAGCTCGCCATCCTCAACTAGTGCGATAATGGAACCGAATTCTTTGCGTCCTTGAACGAAATTCCGCGTGCCGTCCAACGGATCAACAATCCAAAAACTCCCGTCGCCATGTAGCGCGTCGACGATAGCGGGGTCGGCGGCGGCGCTTTCTTCGCCGATAAAACCGGCCGCGGGATAAATATCGCTTAAGGCCCGCTCCAGTTTCGTTTCTGCGGCGCGGTCGGCTAACGTCACATAATCATTCGGACCCGACTTCGTGTCGATTTCGCCGGCCTGCAATTTTCCAAAACGTTTGCCGACTTCTTCATCGGCGATTTCACGAACTACTGCTGCGACGCGCTCCGGATCAACAATCATGCGATCATGCGAGCCGTAGCATTTGGCGTTACATCTTGCGCCGTCTCAAAAGCCTTAAGAAATTGACCTCGGGTTTTTGCGGCAATCCGCACGGTCAACAACAAGAGGGTGTCATCAAAATTTTCGTCGAGAACTTCAGTACGCTGGTGCAGCCATGCTCTCGGCGCCCCGTCAGCGGCGTCCAGCGCGAATACCCGCGTATCGTGCGCCGCCGTTAGCGCCCTTTCAATGAGCGTCAAAAGTTCTTCAACGCCATCGCCGGAAACTGCTGAGACAGGCGTGCGCACTGGATTTTCTAAATCGCCGGGAAAATTGTCTTTGCTTGCGCGAGCGACGGCTTCGACCGTCAACCGATCTTCTTCGCTAAGCATGTCGATTTTGTTGAACGCCTCAATGACTGGCCGGTTGTCGCCGCTTTGGATACCGAGCTCATCGAGAACACCCAATACATCGCTGCGTTGTGCATCGCTATCCTCGTGCGAAATATCGCGCACGTGAAGTATGACGTCGGCTTCCAAAACCTCTTCCAGTGTCGCCCGAAATGATGCGACCAGCTGAGTCGGCAGTTCGGATATAAATCCAACAGTATCGGAGAAAATAACACGCAGACCCGAAGGTAAATCATAGGCGCGCATGGTCGGGTCCAGCGTCGCAAACAACAAATCTTCGGCCATCACAGATGATTGCGTTAGACGATTAAAAAGCGTTGATTTACCTGCATTGGTGTAGCCGACAAGTGCAATAATAGGGTGCGGCGCCCGCTTGCGCTTTGCACGCTGCAGCGTCCGCGTGCGCCGTACGTCTTCGAGCTTTTTCTTCAGGCGAACAATCTTGTCCGATAGTTGACGCCGGTCGGACTCAATTTGCCTTTCACCGGGACCGCCAAGAAATCCGGCGCCGCCGCGCTGACGTTCCAGGTGGGTCCAGGATCGAACTAATCGCGAGCGCTGGTAGTCGAGATGCGCGAGCTCGACCTGTAGGCGCCCTTCGGCGGTTTGCGCCCGTGATCCAAAAATTTCAAGGATCAACGCTGTGCGATCAAGGACTTTGGCGTTCCACGCCTTTTCAAGATTGCGGTGCTGCACCGGACTGAGGGAGCCATCGACGATTACCAATTCCGGGCGCGGCGCAAACGCCTCGAGCGTCGCGTTTACTTCCTCGACCTTGCCGCCGCTCAACAGCGTCGCCGGTTTCGGCATATGCGTGGGCGCGACAACCGCATGAACGATATCTAGATCAATCGCAGAAGCGAGACCGACAGCTTCCTCTAACCGCGCCTCAGGCGAGCGATTTTCAATACTGCCCTTCAAAGCCGGATGAACAACGATGGCCGTTTGTTTTTCAGACAATGGGATTATTATTCTTCGTCGTTGTCGCCATCCCAAAGCGATACCGGTTGCTGCGGCATCACTGTCGAGATTGCGTGCTTGTAAACAAGCTGTACATGACCGTCGCGTTTCAACAAAACACAGAAATTGTCAAACCAGCTGACAATCCCTTGTAGTTTCACGCCGTTGACCAGAAATATTGTGACCGGAACTTTTGATTTGCGAACATTATTTAAAAACGTGTCCTGCAAATTTTGTTTCTTTTCAGTCATATTGCCACCGCTCCCACCTTTATATCATTTTTTTGCAGTGCAACATCATTGTGGCCACAGATTGACGGTAACGCAACATCTTTTGGGAATTTTTGGCGCTTACCTACCGGGTGCGCATTTTTTATAGGCCCCGCGCAAACGCAAGGATATCGGTCCGGGCGCGCCGTCGCCAATTTGGTGGGAATCAATTTTCACAATCGGCATAATTAAATTTGTCGCCGACGAAATAAAAGCCTCAGCGGCGCCACAGGCTTCCTCGACCGTAAATGGGCGTTCCTCGACCTTAATCTGAAGTTCTTGCGCACAGGCCATTGCCGTATCACGCGTTATACCGCCAAGAATCTCATGGTTTTTTGGATGAGTGATGAGGGTTCCGTCCTTTGCTACGATCCAGGCGTTGGATGACGACCCCTCGGTAATTTTGCTATCCCGCACGAGCCAGGCCTCAATCGCCCCGGCCTCCCTTGCGGCTTGCTTCGCCAAAACATTGGGCAGGAGACCGACGGTTTTAATGTCCACTCGGCCCCAACGAATATCAGGATGAGTGATGACACTGGCGCCAACCTTTGCCGCAGCGTCGCTTTGATTGATGTTAAAACGCCTAGCAGTCATAACCAGCGCGGGCTCGACGGCCGGGTTCGGAAATGGGTGGTTTCGCGGTGAAACGCCTCGGGAAATCTGAATGTAAACCAATGCTGTCGTCAGTCGGTTGCGGCGCAACAATTCGGCAATAACAACGCCTATCGCATTGTCGCTGACAGGAAAATTGATCTTCAACTCTGATAATGACCGCCGCATGCGCGCCATGTGTCCATCGCGGTCCCAGAATTCACCATTGATAACGAGGCAGACCTCGTAAATACCGTCGGCGAATTGGTAGCCGCGATCTTCTATGCGAACTGCCGCATTCGAGAGCCGAATAAATTCGCCATTTACATATGCAATTCTCGCCATGGCGGGTCACGTCCTCCAAAATGCAATATTGAACAGCGCCAGCGCAACCGCAGCCTCAAGCCGCCCAATAATCATGGCCGCCAGCAACAACCAACGGATTGGTTCACTGAAAAAGGCGTATCCTTCAATACCGCTGTCAGCAACATAAATCAGCGGACCCGTATTGCTGAGCGCCGCCGTTGCTGTCGCTGCGACGATATCGAACGAATACCCCCCCATGGAAAGCGCAATCACGAGAATGCCAAGTGTCATAGTGAAAACAAGAAAATGCGTCCAGACGCCAAGCTCGTTTGACACGCGGCGGCGACCAAAAATCGCATTGGGAATAATCAATCGTCGAATTTCTTCGCGCGCGCGGCGCATAATCACAAGCCATCGCAATATTTTGAAACCACCAGCTGTCGAAACCGCGGCGCCGCCAATTATCGCCGTCACCATAGCGACCGCCAATGGCGGCGCCTCGCCGATCACAAAACCATTTGTCGATAATAAAGACGCAGCGTTGAATATTTGCGGAAATATCAAAGCAAGGTCGCCGGCGCCTAGTAAAATCCAAAACAACATTGCAACGATAATGATCATCAAAAAGTACGCGCGCGATTCCATATCGCGTACGCGCTCTCGCGACCCACGCATTAGGCGTGCAACCAAGACGAAATTGGCGCCGCTCAGTACAATTATCGGAAAAAGTACGCGCGCCATATCGGACGAATATGCCGCGATGCCGCCTTCTCTCGGGATGAAACCGCCCGACGCAACTGTAGACAAAGCAATTATCGCTGCGTCGAGCACCGTATCCGTCATAATTGAAAGCACGATGAAAGCGAAACATGTGATGATCGCATAGACCACGACAAACGCCGAGACGGCATTACGGATTGAGCGAAGATAGGAGTCCTTTTCTCCGCGTGAAAATGGCGGCAGCAGTGTGTCGATGCCAATGAACGCGGGCCTAATAAATATTGCCGCTGCTATTGAAAGCGACGCAAGCCCGCCGAGCCATTGGAGTTGCGCACGCCAAAGCGCTCCCGCAGCACCTTCGATAGCTGCAGCGCCAGACAGCCATGCGCCTGTCGTCGTCATCGCAGAGACTGCTTCGAAATAAGCGTCAGCGAAAGTAAGGCCATTGATTGCAATCGGCAGCGCGGCAAAGATCGGAACAATACACCACCACAATAAAATCACGATCAGCGCGCCGCGCATATCAGCGGGCTGTGATCGGCCCGTACTTGCAGCAAATGCACCGGCGCCGGTTACAGTCGTAACCAGAATTGCAAACAGAAAGCCGCCGCTGGTTTCATCGCCAGACGCCAGCGCGACAAAGTAGGGAGCAATCATGGCGACAGCGACGATCAACAAGCTCGCACCAAATGCGCGAAATATGCTCGTCAGGCCCATTTTAAGCCGCTCTCATATTTATCATTCGCTAGAAATATTCGATGCTGACACGGAACATCTGCTCAACGTCTTTTACGTTCTCGCGCATCGACATGAGAATAATGCGGTCGCCAGCGTTGATGATAGTGTCACCAGTTGGCATCAGCACCTCAGCATCTCGATATACAGCGCCGATCATAACTCCTTCCGGCAACTTCGCTTCACGCAATGGCTTGTTGATTAGAGGCGAAGTTTCTAATGCGACGGCATCAATTAATTCCGCTGCGCCATCAGATAGAGAATATACGCCCTTGATGCGGCCACGGCGAACATGTTGCAGTATTGTTGAAATCGTCGTTGCACGCGGATCGACAAACCGGTCAATGCCAACGGATTCTGAAATCGGTCCGTAATCCTGATCGTTGATCAGCGCCATTGAACGGCGGGCGCCCTCGCGCTTGGCGACAACCGACGCCAGAATATTTACTTGATCGTTGTCGGTCACGGCAACTACGGTTTCCGCCTCGGTGACCCCAGCTTCGCGCAAAACGGTTCGGTCGAGGCCGTCGCCTTGCAGAACGATTGTGCGCTCCAGCTCTTCCGCAACAAGCTCGGCTCGCTTGCGGTTGCGCTCGATCATCCGGATTTTCATGGATCCGAGCTTTTCGAGACCTTTCGCGACAAATAATCCAATATTGCCGCCACCGACAATTATGACGCGCCGCGCCTGTCGTGCGGCCTCGCCCATAATCTCAAGCGCGCGGTGTACGTCATTGCGGTCAGCGATGAAATAAATTTGATCTTTTCCTTCAAGCTGATCTTCAGCATGGGCGCGCCACATCTTATTTCCGCGTTTGATAGCGACGATCGTAATTTTTAAGTCTGGAAAAAGCTCCGCGACCTGGCGAAGCGGTGTGTTGACGATCGGACAGTCTTCACGAAGCTTGACCCCGACCGCCCAAACGCGGCCATCGACAAACGCTTTCACTTCAAATGCGCCGGGCGTAGTCATACGCTGCATAATCGCTTCAGAGACTTCCCGCTCCGGCGAAATAATCACATCAATCGGCAAATGCTCGCGCGAATAAAGGTCGGAGTATTTCGGATCGAGGTAACCTTGCGCGCGCACACGCGCGATTTTGATTGGTACATCAAACAACGTATGCGCAATCTGACAGGAGATCATGTTAACCTCGTCAGAATAGGTGACCGCTATGATCATGTCCGCGTCGCGCGCTCCGGCTTCCTCAAGCGTTTCCGGATAAGCGCCATTGCCGACGACGCCGCGCACATCCAGTCGTTCCGCGACAGTTCGGATCAATTCTTTTGATTGATCAATGACGGTGACGTCGTTCTCTTCCCGAGCAAGGCGCCGCGCAATACCGACGCCGACCCGACCCGCGCCGCAAACGATTACCTGCATATCAACGTCATCTCATTATTTCGCGAACGCCCTAGGCACTCGCCGCTTTAGACTGACTAGTTACGCCCAGCGCCTTTAACTTACGGTGAAGCGCAGACCGCTCCATACCGATAAATGTCGCAGTTCGCGATATATTTCCACCAAAACGATTTATTTGCGTTATCAGGTATTCACGCTCAAATCTGTCGCGCGCTTCGCGAAGCGGCAGCGCAATGATTTGTTCCAAACCGTCACCTGCCGGAATCGACAATCCGGCGTCCATAACTTCTGACGGTAAATGTTCACATGTGATTGTATCCGCTGGGTCGCGCCCCATCAGAATCTGAGTGCGTTCAATAACGTTGCGCAATTGACGGATATTGCCCGGCCAATTGTAAGTCTGCAAAGCCGCCATCGCCTCCCCGGAAAACTTGCGCTTCGGCAATCCCGTATTCAGCGATATTTGCTCCATGAAGCTCTCGCAAAGTTCCGGGATATCGTCACGCCGTTCATCGAGGCCAGGCGCAATGATCGAGACAACATTTAGTCGGTGGAACAAATCCTCTCGGAATTGATTTTGCTGTGCATCCGCTAGCAAATCGCGCGAGGTTGTCGAGACGATGCGCACATCCACTTCAACTGGCTGAACGCCGCCAACGCGTTTGAACCGCTGGTCGACCAGAACGCGCAGGATTTTCCCCTGCGTTTCGATTGGCATGTCGCCAATTTCGTCGAACATCAACGTGCCGCCATGAGCGCGCTCCATCACGCCGATCATTTCCGGTGATCCGCCCCGCCCTTCCGTACCGAACAGCTCCTCTTCCATACGTTCTGGCGCTATAGACGCCGCGCTTGCGACGACAAACGGCGCCTCGGCGCGCGGCGATTTTTTATGAATGAGGCGCGCGATGACTTCTTTTCCGCTGCCAGGCGGGCCGCTGATCAATACGCGAGAACGGGCAACGGCGACACGGTCGACGACGCCGCGCAAGGCAGAAATTGTATTTGACCTACCGACGAGCCCGCTGTCTGTGTTTCGCGCGCGAAGGTCGGTGTTTTCACGGCGCAAACGCATAGTCTCGAGCGCCCTGTTCACGACAAGCAGCAATTTATCCGCGTTGAAGGGCTTTTCAATGAAGTCGTAAGCGCCTTTTTTGATTGCTGCGACCGCAGTTTCAATCGTTCCGTGTCCGGATATAATGACGACTGGCAATTCCGGGTGAAGTTTTTTCAATTCCTCCAGAATTTCGATGCCGTCTAAAGCTGAGTTTTGCAACCACACATCGAGTACAACCAGCGCCGGCAACCGGGTTCGGATTGCCGCCAACGCTGCATCAGAATGCGCGGCTGTACGTGGCGCATAGCCTTCGTCCTCTAATATGCCGGAAACAAGCTCGCGGATATCTTCTTCATCATCAACAACAAGGATATCGATACTCATATGGTTTACTTTCTTCGTTTCCTTATTCAGCAGCCGTCGCGGGGTCGGCAACGGGACCTTCAACCGGGTTTTCGGCGGCGCTTGCGCGCGGCAAAGTTATGGTGACGCAAGCACCTGTTTCACCGAGCAAGTAACTGTCGGCGAACTCAAGCGCACCGCCATGTTCTTCAACGACTTTTTTAACAATCGCCAACCCTAAGCCGGTGCCTTTCGTCCGTGTCGTCATATACGGTTCTGCAAGACGGTGGCGCTCAGCGGCAGGCAATCCGACGCCATTATCAATAACTTGAATTTTGGCCATTGAAGCATCAGCTCCGACCACGACTTTGACTTGGCCCCCAACGCCGTTGTCATTGTCAGCGACCCGCGCGGAAATCGACTCACCTGCATTTTTCAATATATTTGACAGCGCCTGAACAATAAGCCTGCCATCACATTCAACCGGTACAGGGTACTCCGGCGTTTCAACTACGAATACAATATCGGCGAAAGCAACTTTCTGCGGAAAAATTGCTGTTTTCACGATCTCGCGAATATCCTCAACGCCGATGACTGGCGCGGGCATGCGCGCGAATGATGAGAATTCGTCAACCATGCGCCCTATGTCACTGACATGCCGAATTATCGTGTCTGTACACTTGTCGAAAATCTCCGGCGTTGATGTGACTTCGTTTAAATATTTTCTGCGCAACCGTTCGGCGGACAATTGAATGGGCGTCAATGGGTTTTTAATTTCATGGGCAATGCGCCGTGCGACATCGCCCCACGCAGCGTTTCGCTGTGCTGAAATCAATTGCGTAATATCATCAAAAGTCGCGACAAAATTTTGTTCACCATCATGATCATCTTTCACAATACGAACGTTCAATACTTGCGCCCGGCCATGACGGGTCATCTCGATTTGGTCGCCCACTTCCGGAAAAGGCGATGACGCGGCGCGGGCGATCAATGAGGATAACTCCGGCATTACCGTTTCGATGCGATTGCCAACAAATTTCGCGGTGTCTTCGCCGATAAGCTCTGCTGCGGATTTGTTGGCGATCGTTATTCGACCTTCTGCGTCAAAACCAATCACGCCCGCCGAAACGCCGGACAGAACTGCCTCCGTAAAGCGCCGGCGATTATCAAATTGACGATTGGTATCTATCAGATCATCGCGCTGTGATTGAAGCTGCGCAGTCATGTGGTTCATTGAACGCGCAAGGGCGCCCAGTTCACCGTCTTCTCTGAAAACTTCCACGCGAGCGCCAAGATCGCCGCCGGACACGCGCTCCGACATATTTACAAGCCGACTGATCGGTTGGACGATCCGTGTCGCTGCCCAGATCGCCAACCAAATAGCGCCAAATAGGATTATGATCGCGAGAACCACATAACCGGCAAGGAATGTCCTTTCGAGGCGCGATCGGCCGAGGACCGCCTCCTCCCAATCCTCAACTACTTCGCGCGCGGAAAATATTCGCGCCGTCGTCTGCGGATCAATTGCATAATAGGCGATCACGAAACCGCCGCCATATTCCTCTATTGGCAATGCCGCTCGGAAAACATCAAAAGTTGTATCGTCGTTAACACCAAAATTCGCCTGACCGCCGGGGACATCCGCGTTTCGCATTGCGTTCATGCGTTCCGCAGACGGAAAGTTGTAGTCTGCGGGTTCAAGCTCAGCAGCGACGAGAATATTCATTTCACCATCTAGCAGATAAAGCGCAGACAATCCGCGGACCTGCGCTTGGGCATATATGTAACGGCGAAAACTTATTGGCGTCTGTTCAAGCCCGATCTCAGCTTCTTCCTGACGCCGAATATCAAAGGCGATTTCCCGAATCATGCGGTCCGCAGATTCCGAATTGATATTGATCAGTCCGTTGGCCAGGTCGCGAACTGTGTTTTGGTAATTCTCAACACGTTCGCTGAAAACGTCGTTCAGACTGGCGCGCAAAATCGTAAACGCAAACAAAAATGCAATAACGGCTGGCACAACAGCCAGCGCCGAGAATAGAACTACCAACTGCAAATGCGTTCGCGATCCGGCGAGTTGGTGCCTGCGCTCCGACAGCACGTCCCAAAGGCGAATACCGATCAAACCCGCAAACGCCGCAGCGATGACCACGTTGCCAATCACCATCCACATAAGAATTGTGCGATCGACCCGCTCGACCAAAGGCGACATCAAAAACCAGGTTGTAAAAAATGCGACGGCGGCTGCGCTCGCTAACGCGATCGCAGCGGTTTTGTTTGAACGCGCCCAGCTCGGTAAAAACCGAGTCCGCTTCACGTCCGAAAACTGTTGATGTTGATTTATATTCGCCAACTACTGCCGTCCCACGGGACCTCTCAACCACTCCAAATCCCCCGGCGTCAGCGCAAATGCGCAGCCATAAGCACCAGCGGTCCCGGCTCGCCCCTGCAAGCCCCAAACCACGCCGATGCTGCGTCGATTGTTGCAAAAAATCAACACAAATGTTGCCAAAATGAGACAGGGCCGATTTGAGACAGTCTTCGGCCTATGCGGCGGCTTTCATGGCGGCATTAAAATCCCTGCCATACATGGCCTTCAATGCATCAACGACCTTTATAGGCGATGCTAACTGACAGATAGCGGCGCGAAAGGCGCGCCGAGCGCACGGATCAATTTCTACCGGCGCAGCATCTATGTAAGCCGCCAGGTGTTTCCGAGCCATGCGGACGCCAAGCGGTTCGCCATAGTGATCAATCATTTCGCGATAGTGCTGGACAGCGATTTCGCATTGCCGTTCAATTGTAGGCGCAGCCACATCGCCGCCTTGTTCCAAGGCATCGGCAATTGCGCCGGCAAGCCAAGGGCGCCCGACGGCAGCCCGCCCAATCATGACACCGTCAGCGCCGGATTGATTTAGCGCTTTGCGGGCGCTTGGCGCATCAATGATATCGCCGTTAACGATAACCGGTATGCTGATCACATTCTTCGTTGCACGCACTGCGGCCCAGTCCGCCGAACCCTTAAAAAACTGGTTTCGGGTACGGCCGTGAACAGTGATCGCTTTTACGCCCAGTTCCTCTCCACGCATCGCGAGTTCCGGCGCATTCAGCGCGTGATGATCCCAACCCAACCGCATTTTCAACGTGACTGGTTTGCTCGTTCCGCTGATGGTCGCCGCGATCAAAGATGCAGCATGATCGAGATCGCGCATCAGCGCAGAGCCGGATTGGGCGCCAGTAACCTGTCGCGACGGGCATCCCATATTGATATCAATAATATCGGCGCCAGCTTCGTCTGCGAGACGCGCACCCTCGTTCATCCAGCGTGCTTCGCGCCCGGCGAGCTGCACCACGAAAGGCCGCAAATCTAAATCGCCAGTCGCGCGACGGACAACGTCAGGCCGCGCCCGCGCCAATTCCTCGCTCGCAACCATTTCTGAAACCACGAGTCCGGCGCCGCAATTGTAAGCGGCGCGGCGAAATGGCAAATCGCTGACACCCGACATGGGCGCGAGAACCACGCGGTTCCTAATCGTATGATCGCCAATCGAAAACATTTTTCGCCTTTAAATCTTTGCGCCGCGCGTGTTTACCCGGTAAGTCAACGGCTTACAATTAAAACTGGATGCCAATGGTTAATGGAAAAACAGTTGCGGTGATCGTCGCCGCCGGTCGCGGTTCGCGCGCTGGGCCCGGCGGGCCGAAACAATATCGCTTGCTGGCTGGCGAGCCAATCCTGGCGCGCACCGCCAGGGCATTTCTCGACCATCCAGATATCGACGCTGTCCGAATTATCATCCATCGCGATGACGGCAATGAATATGAGAGCGCAATGTCCGGTATTCGCGACCATCCCAAGTTGCTGGCGCCAGTTCACGGCGGCGCCGAGCGGCAGGATTCCGTTCGCCTCGGCCTGGAGAGTTTGTCGAGCGAAAACCCTTCCTCCGTTTTGATTCACGACGCTGCGCGGCCGTTCATTGACTACAATTCAATCGCAAAAATTGTCGCCGCCCTAGCGGAAAACGACGGCGCCATAGCAGCCCTGCCGGTTCATGATACTATCAAGAAAGCTGGCGCTGGCGATACTATAAAAGCAACGATACCGCGGGACGCAATCTGGCGAGCACAGACACCGCAGGGATTTAAGTACAACAAAATTCTAGCTGCGCACCGACGCGCCGAAGGTAAGGCGCTGACCGACGACGCGGCGGTAGCGGAAGCGGCTGGTTTATCAATTCGACTTGTTCGAAGTTCTCCCGATAATATGAAGATCACCCAGGCGGAAGATTTTGGCATGGCGGAAAAAATTCTCAGTCGCACCAGCGCGCAAATGGAATATCGAACCGGCATCGGATTTGACGTGCACGCGTTCGAAGATGGCAACGCTGTCGTGATTTGCGGTGTCAAAATCCCCCATAGCGCTAAACTGAAAGGCCACTCTGACGCTGATGTCGGAATGCACGCATTAACCGACGCCATATTCGGGGCCGTCAGCGCCGGCGATATTGGCGATCATTTTCCGCCGTCTGATCCGCAATGGAAAGGCGCACCCAGCCGCATATTTCTGGAGAAAGCCCGCGACGTCGTTTCTGACCAAAACGGCGAGATCACCCATTGCGACGTGACGCTAATTTGTGAGGCGCCAAAGATTGGACCACATCGCGGCGCCATGCGCGAAGCGCTCTCAAAAATACTCAGAATTGAAGAGAACAGCGTTTCCGTTAAAGCAACAACATCGGAACAATTAGGTTTCACTGGCCGCCGCGAAGGTATTGCTGCGCTCGCAAACGCAACGATTGCACTTCCGAGAGGACGCTGAATTGTTATCATATCGCATTTACGCCCTCGCCGACGACGTAATTTCTAGCGCTGCTAAAGCCGGGAAAATGATCACTGTCGCCGAGTCATGCACCGGCGGATTGATTGGCGGCGCCCTTACAAGCGTTCCGGGATCGTCTGAAGCATTCGATTGTGGCTTCGTAACATATTCTTACGAAGCAAAATCAAAAATGCTTGGCGTTTCGGCCAAGGACCTTGAGGAATATGGCGCCGTCAGTCCGGAAATTGCTCGAGCAATGGCAGACGGGGCGCTCACCCACTCCAATGCTGATATAGCGGTATCCGTAACTGGTATAGCCGGACCTGGAGGCGGCATGCCAGGCAAACCCGTTGGCATGGTGTGTTTTGGAAGTGCTTCAAAAACAGCCAAGACAAAAACGGAAATCCGCCACTTTCCTGAAGGATCGCGCGAGTTCGTTAGATCTCGCGCAACCGAAACGGCGTTAATGCTTTTGTCGCAGTTGATCTAGTCGTTCAAAATTTTAGGACCGCCATCGGATTCCGCGGCAATGGCGCCAATGATGTGCGAATAGTCATCGGTCCATGCATCAATATATCGATGCGGTTCGACCCTGCCCCATCCTTCGCGGCCTTCCAGCAACGCTGCTAAAACTGTTTCCTCGCCAACGAGAACAGCATTTGTAGGCGATCGCAATGGCGAGAATTCATCGTCTTCCGTAGGCGAGTAAAAGATGCCGCGGGCGCTAAGGCCGGCATCATGGGCAATCGCTGCTGCGACAGATGTGACGTCCACGACGCGATTAGAAGTGTGGAAGAAAATAACGCCGCCGCTAATTAGTTTCTGACGGTACAATGCTAGCGCCTCGCGCGTAATCAAATGCGCCGGAATAGAATCCGACGAAAATGCATCAACAAAAATTGCATCAAATGACGCATCTTTTTCGGTCGCTATTTGCAGACGCGCATCGCCAATTTTAATTGGTGAGTTTGGCTGACAATCATTGACGTATCGGAACAAGCGATCATTACGCGCCATATCAACGACGGTCGGATCTATCTCGTAAAACGTCCACTCCTCACCGTCTTCGGCATAACAAGCCATGGCGCCGGCGCCTAAACCGATGAGCGCAACATTTAGTTTCCTTTCGCGATTTTCTCGCAATGCATCAATCGTCTGCCCGAAGGGGCCGCCGCGACTGTAATAGGCGAGCGGCTCGCGCCGCACATCCTCTTCGCGCAATTGCATATTGTGGGTGGTGTCGCCGTGAATGAAGGTATTGAAAGTGCCGTAGTCTTTGGTAAGCTCGACGACGCGAATGACGCCGAAGAAACTGCGTTCTTTGAATAGAACTTCCTTTGTCCCGCTGGCATTGAAAACAGCAAATGCAAGCGACAAAGCGACTGCAAA
The DNA here is from genome assembly GCA_013002535.1 of Hyphococcus sp. GTDB lineage: Bacteria > Pseudomonadota > Alphaproteobacteria > Caulobacterales > Parvularculaceae > Hyphococcus. The sequence continues at coordinate 10,817 of JABDJK010000103.1, read as the reverse complement.
TCCGGACAAGCCCGAAGCAAAAACCAGTTTCTCGTTGCGCATCCGGTATAGCAGAAAACCAATGCCCAGGATAACGACATTCAACATCGGCAACGCAATTTTGTCGCCGAGATCAATGAGGTTGAAAATCCATGCGGCCAGTAGAATTGGACCAATGCCAATAAAAACTGCGATTGCGATGCGCGGCAATTGTGACCGGAACGTTAATGCGCCGGCGCCAGTCAATACACTTGCAATAATCATCATCGGGTATTCGTAAACGTCATTGAAAAGGACCGGCGCCGCCAGCGCAGTAAAGGCGCCGCCGAGTACGCCACCTAATGACATGGCGAGATAAAATTCGGTGAGTCGCGAAACTGATGGACGCAGCGCCGCAAGCTTATTGTGGCAATGCTGTGTAATCACGAAAAAGATTAGCAACGTGGCGCCAACCGCGAGTGCAAATTGCTTCACATGTAGTGAAATATAAATGAGGCCGAGAATCACGGCGATCGGGAATATCCACTCGATAAACTGTGGTCGGATCGCAGGTTTTTTCGCGAACGCAAAGACGAATGTCAGCAGGTAAAGCGCGAGCGGCCCGACCCAGATAAATGGCGCTGCAGCGACATTGGCGGAAAGGTGCGAAGTAACGCCCAGCATCAATGATGATGGTACGAATGCGATACTCACCCATTGCAGCCGGCGTTTCCATGAAATTTCTTCGGCTTGTTCGGGATCTTCTATCTCCTTTGCTTTCGCTTGACCGTCGGAATTGAAAATCGCGACCAATCCAGCGCCGGCAATAAATGCAATTAATATAATGTAGCCATACATCCATGACGCGCTTTGCGCCGTTAGACCGATGCTTGGCTCAATCACCAACGGATACGCGCAGAGCACCAGCAAACTGCCAAGATTGCTCGCCGCATACATAAAGTACGGGTCGTGCGCATGAGGATGCGAGGTATAAGAGAACCAGCGCTGCAACAACGGCGCTTGCGCCGACAACGCGAAAAACGGCGCGCCCAGCGATGCCGCAAACAATCCGATTAGCCACAACGCAGGTGACTCCATTGCCGGCGTTGCGTCCGGCGATATCGCAATTGGCAAAAAGATCAGGCCAAAAGCGAGAACGCCGATGTGGACTGCTAGCTGTAGCGGCAACGATAGATATTTCGAGAGTATGTGAGCATAGATGTAACCGCCGAGCAGCATCGCCTGGAAGAACACCATTGCAGTGTTCCAGACATTCGGCGCCCCGCCTAGAAAAGGGAGCGCCATTTTAGTGAACATCGGCTGGACTGCAAAAAGCAAGCTGGCGCTGATGAAAATAGACGCCGTGAACGCCGCCATCAGTACGAAATTTAAGTTTCCACCGGTTGCTTGCGCCATCTGTTCGCTTTGCGTTGCCATCTTACGTCCTATGAATTGCCGCTCTCGCCAAACAGCAATTATGATGGAAGGAGTTTAATCCCGGTTAACCGTGTCGCGTGTCATCGTTTCGACGCCGTACATATCATCAGCGCGTTTGACGAAAGCTTCCGTCATGCGGGCAAAAGCCTTTTCAAAAACCGCGACGGCGGCCGATTGCAAAATTAAGCTTTTAAACTCAAAGCTGATCGAAAAGTTAATTACACAGTCGCCATCTGGCCGCGGCTCAAAACGCCAGCGGCTGTGTAACTTCCGAAACGGTCCATCAACAAAATAGGAATCGATCACGCTCTCATCGCGGTGAAGAACCGTGCGGCTGCGAAATTTTTCACGGAAGACTTTGTAAGCAACAACCATATCGGCGAGAATTTCGTCATCACTTTCGGCAACTACGCGAAGCGCGATGCACCATGGCAAAAATTCTGGATACTTTTTTACATCGGCGATCAGTGAGAACATTTGATCCGCCGAATACGGGACCGCCGCAACTGTCCGCCGCTCCATCAGCCGGCCGATTTTGCGTTTCGCGCATATCCGTCAAATAAGTCAAGCATTCGCTCACGCCAAGCGTCTACGGATTGTGGCGCTTCGTAGAAATCTTCCGCCAACACAGATCGCTGCCACATAAAAGGCGCGAAGACTTTGTAATCGCAAAGATTGGGATCTTCGCCGCCAAGAAATTTGTGACGCGCTAGCGGCGCGGCGAGCGTTTTCAGCGCCATTTCCATCTTTTCGTCGAGCCGCGGCGTCGCCGCCAATTCTTCCAGCGTTTTTCCAAATCGTTCTTCGCGAGCCGAGCGGAAATAATCTTTGTCGTCTTCGTGCGCATGAGCGTGGATCAGCGGAATGAGCTTCGGCGCCAGCGCCGGAAAGATCGACAAACCGAGCCAGGCGCCATAGAAATCCGCCGCCGCTCGCTCACCGTCAGTCGATAATAGTGCTGGTCCTGCATGCTCGCCATCTAAATGCGCGATGATGATGGCGCTATCGCAGATAATCTTTTCGCCGTCGCGCAAGACTGGCAACGTCTTGTGGTCATGGGCCGGATAATTTTGTTTTTCTGCAAAACGCAACGGCGCCGTTTCAAATTCGAGGCTTTTATGGAGCAATGCGAATTTCGCGAGCCAGCAAAATGGGCTCGGGCGAACATCAATATCGGACAAAGCCAGATCATATAGAATGAGAGTCATTGGTCTTTATAACTCTTTCGGGCGCGGGCTGCTCGCAAGCGCGCAAAATCCTCACCCGCATGATGCGACGAGCGCGTGAGCGGCGATGACGACACCATTAGAAATCCTTTGGCGCGCGCAAGCGTTTCATACGCTTTGAACTCATCGGGATGAACGAAACGATCGATCGGCGCATGTTTGCGCGTTGGCTGAAGATACTGCCCAATCGTGATGAAATCGATGCCAGCGGAACGCATATCATCCATGACCTGCATGACTTCTTCGCGGGTCTCGCCAAGACCAACCATAATGCCAGATTTCGTGAACATTTGCCGATCGCGTTCTTTAACTTTTTCTAGAAGACGCAATGAATGGAAATACCGGGCGCCGGGGCGAATCGATAAATAGAGCCGCGGCACGGTTTCAAGATTGTGATTAAAAACGTCCGGATTGGAGTCGATAACGATTTCTGCCGCGCCAGCCTTGCGCAGAAAGTCCGGGGTTAAAATTTCAATAGTTGTCAATGGCGACGCTTCTTTGATCGCGTTCACAACATCAGCGAAATGCTGCGCGCCGCCATCGCTTAAATCATCTCGGTCAACCGACGTAATCACCACGTGCGACAAGCCCATTTCGGCCACCGCTTCGCCCACATGACGCGGCTCGTCTGCATCCAGCGGCGCCGGCAATCCGGTTTTGACGTTGCAGAAGGCGCACGCTCTCGTGCAGGTGTCGCCCATGATCATCATGGTCGCGTGCTTTTTGTCCCAGCATTCGCCAATGTTGGGGCATGCCGCTTCTTCGCAAACGGTGTGTAAGTTGCGCGAACGCACGATATCGCGAGTCTCGCGGAAGCCTTTCGAGACGGGGGCCTTGACGCGGATCCATTCAGGCTTGCGCAGGACAGGACTGTCCTCGCGCGCCTGTTTTTCTGGGTGCCGCGGACGTTGCTTTTGATCAGCCGGCGCAGCGTTATCAATCAGGGTGGTCATCGCCCGTCATGTAGCAGCGCGGCGGGCGAATTGTAAGTGGCAATAGAGTTGATTTTTGGCGCTAAATCAACCGCTCAACGGATTCCGTCAACTCATCGAATGGACGGTGAATGATGGCGCCGTCAAGCGGTTCACCGAGGGATACGTTGACGGCCTCCCATGCATCGATGGAATCGATATGGGCAGGCTTCCCGCTATAGGCGAGTTTCGATCCTTCGCTGGAAAATTTCACGACTTCTCGTGATACTGGCAAGCGGATCCAACGCCAAACCCGACGGTACAAATCGCCGTTCTGATACATTTCCCATCGTTGATCGCTGCCGTCATTGGAAATATCAAAGAACAAAGTTTTCAAATCGCCCGCATCGGCGAGGACAATGACACCGTGATCATATTCGAAAAATCGCGGGCTGCGTCCGTTGGAAAGGAAAGACGATTCGCCGAAACCGCAGCGTAAATCTGCTATCGCTTTACGTTTGGCCGTCGACTGCGTTTTAAATTCGCTTACGATTGATGGCCATTCCTGTTTTCCGATGAAATAGATACCGACGCCAACAATCGCGCAAATGGTTGCGGCTGTGAAAACCATTGGTACGAAACCGGCGCTTTTGTAAACCAGAGCAAGAGCCAGCGGTGCAGTCAAAGCAAAGGCGGCGGCAATCGGCCGTTTAAATCCAATCAGATCTTCGCGCGCATATTCGTTGACATTGTCACAGAATTCCGCCGCATTTTTCAAACGGATTTCAACAGGGGCCGGGATAGAAACGCGTGCAGTCGAAAGCATTTCGGTATTCTCCCATCAAAAAATTCAATTGACTTATTTATGAACATGAAACTATTCAGAATTTTTAAGCGGCGAATGACAAATTGATCCGCTTTTTATCATTCCTTTTGCGGCGTCCGCTGGCAGCCAAAATCCGGATGATTTGCTTTGCATTCATTGGTCTGAAATTATTCGTGCGATGGCGCCGTTGCAGTGCAAAAAACTTCGCGTTTTTGCGTCAATTCTCCCGGTTTTGATCTGGCAAGTTCACCATATTGTGCTAAACGCACGCCAGCGAGCTTGAATGCTGTCTGCTGGGGCCCGCATCCAACAAGATAATAAATGCGGCGATCGCGTTTATGCGGCTGATTTTCGGGAGGCTTCTATGCGTGTTGGCGTACCAAAAGAAATAAAAAATTCGGAGTTCCGGGTTGGGTTGGTTCCGGGAAGCGTTCGCGAATATGTCGCCAACGGGCACGAAGTTCTGATTGAAACGAATGCCGGCGCTGGCATCAAAGTTTCGGACAGTGATTATGAAGCGGTGGGCGCAAAAATCGCACCTGATGCGAAGTCGATTTTTGAAGCGTCAGAAATGATCGTCAAAGTGAAAGAGCCGCAGCCAAGTGAATGGGTGCAGCTGCGCGACGATCAAATTTTATACACCTACCTCCACCTGGCGCCAGATCCAGATCAGGCGCGTGGCCTAATGGAATCCGGCGTCACGGCGGTCGCCTATGAAACGGTAACCGATCCCTATGGCGGGCTACCATTGTTGGCCCCAATGAGCGAAGTCGCCGGGCGGCTCTCGATTCAGGCTGCGGCTTACGCGCTAACTGCACACCAGGGTGGCCGCGGATTGTTGATGGGCGGCGTTCCCGGAGTGTTGCCGGCAAAGGTTCTCGTGATTGGCGGCGGTGTCGTCGGCACTCATGCCGCGCGCATGGCAATCGGCCTTGGCGCGGATGTAACAATTCTGGACCGTTCAAATCGCCGCCTCGCAGAACTCGATGATCTGTTTCAGGGGCGCGCCAAAACGCGTTATTCAACTTATGAAGCGCTCGACGAAGAAACTGATGTTGCGGACGTAGTCGTCGGCGCAGTCCTCATCCCGGGCGCCAGCGCCCCAAAACTTGTCACGCGCGAAATGCTGAAAGGCATGAAAGAAGGCGCCGTCCTCGTCGACGTAGCCATCGATCAGGGCGGGTGTTTCGAAACGTCAAGAGCTACAACACACGAAGACCCGACATATGTGGTCGAAAAGGTAATCCATTATTGCGTCGCGAATATGCCGGGCGCTGTACCCCTCACCTCGTCTCACGCCTTGAATAACGCGACCCTGCAATACGGCTTGATGCTCGCAAATTCGGGCCTCGACGCTATGCGGGAAAACAAATATTTGCGCGACGGGCTGAACATCCATCGCGGGAAAGTGACCTATCGGGCCGTGGCTGAGGCCTTGAATGTCGATTTCACGCCTGCTGGGGACGCACTCGGTTGATTTTGCTTATATTTTCAAGGAAGCTAAGAATAGAATTCTTGGAAAATCAAGAACTCACGCCTTGTATTGTTAAGCCATGGTAACCAAATTCCGATCGCAAATTGGTGACTGCGCTTGCCTCGACGGGTAAACCGCAGGCATAAAGGGGATAGGAGAGACTTCCCATGCTGAAACGAGCTTCAATTCTCGCTGTAGCGACCGTGTTTGCCGCGCAGTCCGCGATTGCTGGCCCCTTGCCATCGTCCGAACCATCGCAAGCCGCAAATGACTCCGGCTTTTTAGCAGGAATTTTGAACCAAACCGCATCTGCGATTTCATTCATGTTTGCGGATCAAAAATCAGGCGCGCCGAGCAAGTACGAATATCGTAACGATGCTCAACAATGCGAAGAGCAAAAAGAAACAGAGCCTGTCACCGAGCCTGTTAAAGAAAAGAAAAGCGCCGAGCTTTCCGGACCAGAGCCTGTATTCTTCGGCTTCTAAGAACTGCAAACAATTCTAAGGTTATGCGCCGTCCGCCTCGGGCGGCGTTTTTGATTCTGGCGGCTTTGAATTGGAATGGCCGAATATACGTTGCGTATCTCGTACGAGGATTTTGCGCCCGCCTCGCACAAACAACAAATACAATCCTGTAAGCACAAATATCAATCCCGCGGCAGATGCGATTTTCACGAGCGGATTATTGAAATCCTCGCGCTCATCATAGTCCATGATGTGCAACATCCAGAAGAAATCATAAAGCCGCCAGATATCATTTCGCCGCGAAATGACTTTTCCCGTTTCAGGCGAAATATATAGCCTAGTATTGCGCTTATCATTGAAGTCGGCCCGCCAAACTGGAAGCGACCTGCGATATTCTTGCGGTGTTTCTTCCAAAAGCGCGATACGGACAATTTCGCCGTCGCCATCAAAGTCTCGCTCGGCAATTTCGCGGGCGGTATCCTCATCAATCGGCGAAATCTTGTCGCCAGATTCTGCATCATAAAGCGTAGCGCCCGATGCAGTTATGACCTCGTATACGGGAATTCCCTGAAAATGCCGCAAGGTCAGTTCCAGCGCTCCATCCTCTCGGGCAATTACGCCGCCCGGCGCAACGTAGTTGTATGGATCGAGTTCCGGCGCGATTTGATGCGCCGTCGTATGTTCGCCTCGAACAGTTTCGATGTGAAACCAGCTCATAATTACGCCGCTGGCCATCCACAATACAATCTGTATGACGAGGATCAATCCCGCCCAAACATGAATTCTATGAATAAGGTTGGCGATGTTCACTTTATCGCAGCGAGGTCAGACGCCGCCAAAGGCGTTGTCAAAAGGGTTTCAAATGCTCCCCAGCGGTCCCCAGAATCGGCGGCGAGGCGCTCAATGTAGTTTTCAACAAGATCACGGCCAAGATTGTAGTTGATAACATAACCGCGATAAGTCTCGGTGAACCGAACGCTTTGCTCTGCACGCTCTTCCGACTGAACGCCAAATTCCATCATCATTCGAATTGCTTCGTCACGATCAATCTGTTCATCGAGATATAACCGCGCTACGTGATTGCGCGCATGAGAAAGTTTGCGTTTGGCTGTATTCAGCTTGTCGAGGGTCTCCGCTTTCGCTGGATCAAGCCCCGCAATCGGGAATAGGATATCGCGTTCAAACGCGATTTTTTCGTCGCCCGGAAACGCAAGCTCGATGCCGTAGTTCGCCGATCCTTCTGCCGTTATTGAGAGCGGCGAAAACAGAGGATAGACAGAATATTCAATCCATCCGGCCTCGTTGAGGAGGTCGCGTTCCAGCATAATGTTCCAGGTATGATGGCCGGGATAACCTTCGTGGCAGCCGAGGTCGATAGCGCGATCAATGATAATCGGAAAATCCGTATTGACCTGAATGAGACTTTCGAATCCGCCCTGATACCAATTATATCCGCTCCACGGCTTGTCGGTCACAAACTCAAGCGAAAAGCTTTCGTTGTCCGGCAATTCGTAGTGCTCGAGCGTTCGGCGGCGGCATTCTGCAATCGCCGCGTTAAAAACTTCCAGAAGTTTGTCTTCGGGAATTGCCAAGCTGTTGCGGAATTCTTCGATACGCTCATGCAACGGCGCATCACCCGGTACGAGCGTATCCAGCGTGGACAACGCAGCATAAAATTCACCTACATCGTAATCAGGCGCGATTGCATCATAGAGAAGCTTGGTTTCCTGATTGAATGGATAGGTTTCGCCGCGAACAATATTTAAACGCGCGAGCGCAGCGCGAGCAAGCTTTTCCAACATTACGCCGCGAATGGTGGTCTCGTCTGCGTTCAGCCTTGATACCCGAATAAGCAGCGCGTTGGCTTCTGTTTCCAGTGCATCCAGTTCCACAGCGGCTTCTTCCGCTTCCTCGCGCCACTCCTCAGGTCCGTGATAGGCGTCGACAAATGCGCCGTCATGGACGCCTACGGCCAGCGCCAATTTGACGAAGTCTTCCGCCGCCCGTGCAATGGAGTCTTCGCCCGGCGTGTCGTCGCCGTTTGCGTCTGCAGATTCCACTTCCGGTGTCGCAGCGACAACAACGGAGTTTTCGGCGTCTTCTTTCAATGACGAATCCGGCGCCTCAGAATCAGAACCGCCGCAGGCCAGCAATAAAAGAAAAGCGGCGAATGCGGCGTTCAGTTTTGTCATTTTTTGAAGTTTTTATTACGCAGCAGTTGCAGTGAAGGTCGAATTGCCGAATGCGCCAAGTTTGACGTTGCCGGTAATATTGCCGCCTTCTTCGAGGCCCTCAAACTCCAGCGTCAAAGGCATCGGCGTCGTGACGTTAGTTGACCAGCTTAAACGGTCGCCTTCTACTTTTCCATTTTCAACAGTCGCTGTGCCTTGCGGGCTTTCCATCTGACCGGTCAGGGCGTCGCCTTCCTGTTTCAGCGTCAAAACGCCTGTCTGGTCGCCCATAGGTGTTTTGATCACGATGTTCCATTTGCCGTCTATAGCCATTAGGGCCTCCAGTTTGGTCCGAAAGGACATTGAATTTCCGGCGGAACCTTAGCGATTGACGGCATGAGCGCAAGGGCGAACTACACCAATAGCCCGCCCTTTGCGCATAGGTCTTATCGAACCAGTTTCACAAGTGAACCTGGCTGCACTTCCTGATTCGACGGCAGCCCGTTCATGATCCGGAACCGTTCCTCTTTATATGACGGGAAGGCCATATAATTGGCGAGGCTGGACGCCCGATCAGAACTTTGGACCGTCACGATGTCGATCCGACGCGCCGGCGGCGTATTCGCCGAACGGGCGTCAATTGTGCGCAACGACTGCACGCTTTGCGCAATCGGCTGCTGCAACCCGCGGGTTTGATTCGCCGGCGTCACCCACAGGAAGATGTAATTCATCGTCCCTTGCCACTGAATGACGTAAGCCGTGACATCGACCTGACCGCCTTGCGTATCCGCCCGCGCCTGCCCGACCGCCGCATTGCGACCGTTGATGTTGATCGCGCGCGATGGCGACAGCTGAACACCGAGCGATTCAGACAGTGGTCCGTCGATGATTTGCGTTGGCGATTGTTCGACATTGGCGCCGGTAAACTGCATCTGTGCGCCTGACTGAGACTGCGCCACGACAGCTTGCGAAGTATTCCGCATCTGGAAGCCTTGCGGCACTGTGAATGCGATTCCAATCGTCGGATGAATAAAATCGCGACCGCGAATAAAGCCCTGCTTCATTGGATCATCGCCATAGATCATCCCGTCAATGCGTTTGAGATAACCGTTGCGAATTACGTCGCCGCCCCCGGCGCCAATTGCGTTGGCTTCCTGCGCCGCGCGTTGAACGCGGTTGGCAGAATTCGGGTGAGTCTTCAGGTATTCCGGCGGTTCTTGCACACCGGCGATCTGCATTTCTAGGTTTGACCAGGCGCCAAGCGTATTCAGGAATTGCGCGGCCCCTAACGGATTGTACCCGGAAGCGCCGAGAAGCCGCGTGCCGATCAGATCACTTTCATATTCCTGACTGCGCGAGAACCGCAAGAGATACAGCTGTGCGCCTTGCCCGACCATTTGCGCAGTGTCAGCGTCGCCAGTTAAGATTGCCGCAGCAACAGCGCCAATCTGCGCCAGGTTACCTCGGCTCACGCGCTTCGCCGTATGGCGTTTGAATATGTGTCCGATCTCATGACCAATGACGCCGGCGAGCTCGGCTTCAGAACTGGCAAGGCTCATCAATCCACGCGTCACGTATACATGCCCCGGCAATGCCATGGCGTTTACGATTGGGCTGTCGAGCAAATAGATATCGATGTCAGCGTTCGGTTGCTCCGACGCCGACATCAGGCGATCAAAAATTCCGTTGACGTAAGCCGTTAAATGCGGGTCATCCATTTCCCCGCCGAACGCTGCAACAATTTGCGGATGCTGTTGCTCGCCAATTGCTTTTTCCTGTGCTTCAGAAAGCCCAAGGGGCCCACCCGTCGACGCACAGGCGGTTATCGCCAAAGCAGCAAAAACGACGCTCAGCTCTTTCGCAGCGCGTCCAATGAATTTCAAAATTCCCATCGAAGTCCCCTTCATACCAAGCAAGCGCCGGGCATCCCCCCGAGCGCTAAGCCTCTCCCATCACAGAGAGTAATACACAAACGCGCGGCAGATCAAAATCGTTCCAACGGATTTTATCGCAGTGCAGCATGAAAGTTGGTTGGCCGCCCATTGCGAACACTGGCTAAAGGGTGGGTGCTGGCATAGAATGTCGGCTCTGGGATGGGGATGGTAGAACTGCCAGCAAAGACTTTCACTTATCGCGCCTTTATCAGCTACAGCCACCGCGACAAGCAGTGGGGCGAGTGGCTGCACCGGATATTGGAAAACTATCGCGTCCCTTCAAAAATCGTTGGCCGCGAAACCGTACATGGCCCGATCCCGCGTCGCCTGGCGCCAATCTTCCGCGACCGTGATGAACTGGCGACTGCTGACGACCTTGGCCACGAAATAACAGCGGCGCTCGAAGCGTCGATGTT
>JABDJK010000093.1 GCA_013002535.1 Hyphococcus sp. | reverse complement strand
GTTTGTCTTGGCGCAATCGCCGGCGCTCATGGCGTCCGCGGCGACTTTCGAGTGAAGTACTTCACTGAGGCGCCAGAAAACGTTGCTGCGTATGGCTCCGTCGAAACCGAAGATGCATCACGCACATTCACCTTGAAATTCATCCGCGAAGCGAAAGGCGAATTCGCGATTTTTTGCGCACCGGAAATAAAATCCCGCGAAGACGCCGAAGCCTTTAAGGGCGCACGTCTTTATGTCAGTCGCGAGGTCTTGCCAAAGCCTAACGAAGATGAATTTTATCTTGATGATCTTGTTGGCCTCAAAGTGGTGACAGAGAACGGTGAAGCATCAGGCGAGGTTAATGCGGTATATAATTTCGGTGCAGGCGATCTCCTTGAGATCAAAAATGTTCCTAGCAGGAAAGGATTGCATCTCATTCCCTTCACGCGGGAAAATGCGCCAAAGGTTGATATCGCGGCGGCGACCATTGTGATCGGCGTCCATGTTTTCGACGACACGGCGGATGCAGACCAAACCGCACAAGAATGATGTGAAACTTTTTTGAAAATCCGCACCGCGTGCGCCGTTTGCATGATCTGCACAAACTATCCGATCCGATCTTCATAAAGTTGTTACAGGATCAAGCCACGAAGCGTTTGCCTGCATAAGAAGGGACGTCGAAAATGTCGCTGTCTGGAATCGATATCGACCCGAACGCTATGTCGCTGGACTCACAACACCCAACGACGCCGTCGGCCTTCGAACGCCTCGGCGCTGGGTTTTTTGTCTTATTCTTATTGGCTTGCCTGCTAGCGGACTGGCGCATCCTCAAGCGCAGATAACTATTCCGCCGCCTTGGGACGCATTAATTCTTCCATACGCGCAATATACGCGATCCAGCTTTCGCGACCTTTTCGCGTCAAATGGCACAAGGTCTGGGGCCGGCGGTTCAGAAATTTCTTCTCGACGCGAATATAGCCTGCGTCTTCGAGCTTGCGGATGTGCACCGACAGATTACCATCGGTAACGCCAACCTTTTTTCTGAGCAGGGTAAAATCCGCAACGCCAGCGCCGGAAAGATACGCCATCACTGACAAACGAACGCGGCCATGAATGACATCGTCAATTTCACGATAGTCAAAGCCCTCATCAGTGCCGCGTGTCTTCGCCATGTGTTCTAGACAATCTGATTCGGTTCCTGGCGCATCAAGATGACACCCGGAAAGACAGCGCAAATTAGCGTTCCGATTGCGCCGGCCAATATTTGATGCATGGATCCCATCAAAGCCAGCGTCAGGCATGAAAACAAAATTGCCGCCAACCCGATCCAGCGCAACCAGCCCGACCGAGATGCGGTGGCGGTTGCGAAAAATGCTATGGCGTAAATGCCAAACGCGATTGGGAACATCAGATTAAAAAGGAAATATGGCGGCACACCCATATGGGTAAAATTGTCGTGGACAAAAAACAATGAAAACCAAAAGGTCGTCATGAATATGCCGACGGCAAACCAGGTAGCGTTTGCGGTTTTGTTGCCAAGTGTTGAGGCGCCGGGTTTCGCGCCATTCCTGCGGCCGACAAACATGGAGGCGCCCCAACCGATCACAAATGCGGCGATCCATGGCGCAAAGCCTAGGGACGGTGCAGAGCCCAGCCAGCCAAGATCATGGGCGTAGACAATAAACGCAGCGATGGAAAACAAGCTGCCCCAAAGGACGTACATGAACCCGCCGACAAGGGGCGTGTCGCGCCCTTCCTCGGCAAGCGTTTTCACATAGGCCAGATCGTCAATCAGATCGTTATTCATGGCGGCGCCTCGCATCATTCATTGCCGGCTTTCGGCAATTTCAATATACTTTAAAATATAAAGTGAAAAGCTGGAGCTTCAAGACGCCGCGCTGAAAAATTCGCACAATTTCAATTAGCCGCACTGGGGGAACGTTTCGCCGCACAAATTCACCCTGCGGCAACTGAGGCGATAAAGTTGCACTCAAAGACAGGGAGAATATTTGGCCATGGGTTTTATTATTCGAGCAAGCGCGATTTTACTGGCCGTCGTCAGTGCGTTGTCGGGCGCAGCGACAGCCGAACTGAAAGGATCCAAGGACGCGAAAGCGCGCGTCAATTTGATGCTGGACCGTCTCGGCGGCGCCGAAATCTGGTCGGAAGCGACCACGCTATACGTTGAATATGCTGGTTGGCGGTCAGACCCCGCACAACCGATTGATGAGCGCGCGTGGCGAAGTCTTTCGACGCCCGACCAGAAAGTGATTTTTGAAGGGCGCTTGTCAGATACGGCGTATCACATGAATGAAGACGCATCCTGGCTTTTGTTCTCCGAACGGCCTGCGCGGCGCTTTAACGCCGAAGAACACGCACTCAATCTCGAATTCTGGAATTATGATTTCTATACGGTCATTCACAACCTGGCCCGCGGCGATAACCGCATTACCTTACGAATGGACGGTGACCGAACTGTCCGGCTAACGGGACCGGGCAATGCCGATTGGGGCTGGTTTGAAATCGATGATACCGGTCAGCCGATACGCTGGGGCGCCAACTATGGCGAGGACAAACTTGAATATCTTTACGGACCGGTTCGCGCTTTCGGTAATATCAACTTTCCAGCTTGGGGCACAGCAAGCAATGGGTTCTGGCGATTTGAATACACAGCAGTAGATCTTTCCCGCGAGCCATTTCGCCTTGACGCGGAACCGCCGGAGTGAGCCAGCCAAAAATCAATCGGCGCACTGCGATTGCCGGTCTAGCCACGGCGCCATTCTTAAACGCCAATGCGGCGCCGTCGGCGCCATTCACAAAAACAATACCATCAACGGGCGCCCAGGTTCCGTCTATTGGCATGGGGTCGTGGCTGACGTTTGACGTCGGCTATAACCGTAGGCTCCGGACCGCTCGCACAGAAGTCTTGCGGACATTTTTTGAGATGGGCGGCGCAATAGTGGACTCGTCGCCCATGTATGGCTCGTCGCAAGCCGTTATCGGTCACGCGCTGCGGGAGATTGGCGAAACGCAACAGCTATTTTCTGCTGACAAGGTCTGGATTAATGGCGGCGAGAACGGCCCGCCGCAAATTTCGCAGACCAAACGGCGCTGGGGCGTTGAGCGGTTTGATCTTTTGCAAATCCACAACCTCGTCAGTTGGGAAGCGCATCTTGAAACGCTGTTCGCCATGAAAGACGCCGGCGACCTCGCCCATGTCGGCGTTACGTCCTATGCCGGTATTCGCTATGACGCGATTGAGCGTATCATGGCCGCGCAACCCATCGACTTTATCCAGATCACCTACAACATCGTCGATCGCGAGGCGGAAAACCGCCTGCTGCCGCTCGCACGCGAACGCGGCATAGCCGTCATCGCCAATCGGCCGTTTCGCGAGGGCGCGTTGATCAATGCCGCAATGCGCCGCCCTTTGCCCTCCCTCGCCGCAGAAATCGGCGCACAGAACTGGGCGCAGTTGCTATTGAAATTCATCACGTCGCATGACGCGATCACAGCCGCCATTCCGGCGACGCGCCGCGTCGATCACATGCGGGAAAACATGGGGGCGCTCTCCGGGCCAATGCCGGACAGCGAATTTCGTGAGCGAATGATCGCGGCGTTTACTGATTAGACGCGGTTTCTGATTGCGCGGCCGTGTCGACAATCAGCGCTTCAGGCGCCGTTGACGGATCAATGAACTGTGCGTCCAAATCCGGCAGCGGTCCGTCTGTTTGCGCCTCTTCGTCTGGCGTCGATAAAATATAGGGCGTGCCGTTTTCCGATATACCGCCGATATTCTTTGCATCAGCGTTAGGGGCCGCATCCTCGATGCGGGCATCCGATGGATCAACCGGCGCCTCAATCGTTTGCGCTTCGTTCAAATCTGCGGCTGTGGTTTCTCGATGCAGCGCCAGTCGCGGCGTCGGCACGTTTCGAAAGCTGTCTTCTTCCTCTGGCGCCGGCGCAATTTCAAATGCCGGGCGCGGCGCCGCATCAAGCGTGACGCCGTCATTTGGATCAGTTTCGACACTTGCTGCATTGTGCGTCATATTGCGCGATGACGTTGTTTGAATATCGTCCGCACGCTGCATCGATACTGCGCTCGCAAAGACAGAAACCGGCACTGTTTGCACAACCTCATTTTCTTCGAGATCGTAAATCACGATTACTTCGCCTTCGCCGCCCATCATACGAACAGCGAGCCGGTCGCCATCAAGCGAAATTGCATTCGCTGTCGGCGAAGCGTCCCATTCCACAGAACGCACAGGAACGTTCACGGAAGCCGCTGAAGGTTCTGTCACCGGCACGCTTACGCGCGCTGGCTCTTGTAACGTGTCAACTTCGGTGGAGCGCACGGGCGTCGCAACAGCAGCAGTTTCTGTTTCGTCGACTTTTGGTTTCCCGAACACGCCGATGATCGCCAGCACCACAACCAAAAAGACAGCCGGCATGGTGACAATTGCGATCATCAAATTTCGCGCGCCAATGGATTGCGCCAGCGAACCAAACGGGCTTTCAAGTTTGGGCGCGCCGGCGGGACCGAAATTCTCGGTCTCTTCTTCCAGCTTCAGCTTTTCGTCGTTCTCGGCCATTTGCCGGTCTCCAATTCCACTACCGCACGGTTGCCGCATGGTGCTCGTTTGACATCACCAATCCGCGCGTTACACCGCCGCTTATGAATGCCGGCGATGAAAGTCTCAACCCTGACGCCCTTGAACCTACCCTCTCGCCGGATGGCGAAGAGGTCTATGCGTTTTGCGCCGGGAGCCATAATGCCGGTGCAAGGCTTGATAAATGGTTGTCAGAGGCGATTGATTCCCTGACCAGAACGCGACTCAAAGCGTTAATCGAGGGCGGCGCCATCGCCCGCAACGGCGAAATCTTTACCGACCCTTCATGGAAGTTGCGCGAAGGTGAAGATTATCGCCTTACCGTTCCGCCAGCGGCGTCGCCAACGCCGGGCGGCGAAGACATCCCGCTGGAGATCGCGTTCGAAGACGACGACCTCATCGTTGTCAATAAACCGGCCGGCATGGTGGTTCATCCCGCGTCGGGAAACTGGACCGGCACTCTCGTCAATGCGCTGATCCATCATTGTGGAAATTCGCTTTCCGGGATTGGCGGCGTCGCGCGACCAGGCATCGTCCATCGCATCGACAAGGATACGTCCGGTTTACTTGTCGTCGCAAAAAACGATCGCGCGCATCAGGGGCTTGGCGCACTATTCGCCGCCCATGACATTGATCGCGTCTATGAAGCCATCGCTGTTGGCGCGCCGCGGCCCGGCGTTGGCACGATTGATGCGGCGCTTGCCCGCGCGCCGGGAGATCGCAAGAAAATGGCGGTGGTCAGAGATCCGTATCAGGATAATGCGCGCCATGCGATTAGCCATTACAAAATTCTGGAAGCATTCGGGCGGTCTCGCGCCAAGCTGAAGGGTGACGCCCTCGCCTCACTCATTGAATGCAAGCTGGAGACCGGGCGCACGCACCAAATCCGCGTCCACCTTTCCCACATTGGACATCCGCTGATTGGGGATCAGGTTTATGGCCGCGGACCAGGGCTTTCAGGCTTGAAGCCAGATGACGATGCGGGAGAAAAAGCGATAAAGGTGTTGAAAAAGTTCAGGCGCCAGGCCCTACATGCGCGGACGCTGGGCTTTGCTCATCCGGTCTCAGGCGAAGCGTTAAGTTTTGACTGTCCGCCGCCGGCCGATTTTGAAGCGCTACGCGAAGCGCTAAAAGAGTTATAGATTAAGGTCTATTGTGTGCGTTTCTGGACCTCATCCAGCGTATATGCCCGCGCCAGCCACGCTGACCCGCCCATCATCAAAGCGCAACCAATAGCCAGCAGTATAACTGGAGATTGAATAATCATTTTTCTGTCCTGACATAATCGTTCTGAATAAATTTCTAGAGAGATTTTGTTAAATTTGTTTCTATCTTTTTAGTCAGCATAGTTAATCTGTATAAACCATAAAACACCTGAAATATGGACCCTTGAATAAGAAAAACCGGCAAGCCGGGGAGAGAGTTGGCTGACCGGTTAATCAGAGCAGCCACTATTCTCAGTTGTGGGCGCCTTGATATTCAAGCTGTCCGCGGACAGCGCCGCCCGGATAATCCGGGTTATGAACATTGATGTCGTGCTCTTCCGGATTTTTCAAAATGATTTGAACGATGCCTGCAGGATCGTTGAATTTTCCAGCCTCATTTTACCTAATACAGTCGGCGGCATTGCCGTCTTCGGCGCCAGCGAAAAAAGCCACAACCGGACCATTTGCCCCGCACGCGCGGGTGAATATGCGCCATCACGCCCGCTCCAACAGGGACAAGCTGGATTTTATCAACAGTCAACACATAACAAAGCGTCATGTCATCACCATCGATCTCAAAAACGAAGGCTTCACCACGTCCGCTCGGATCGCCTGGCTCCCAAAGACGTCGTCATTTTCGATGCGCGGGCAAAGCCCGAACGGATTGCTTTGGTCGCGCAAAATTGTCCGGACGTGAGGCGAAACTTATTGTTATCGCACGATTTTTCGCCGATATTGCCCTCAGAAATTAACGGGCCGCAGCCTCTTAAAATCCGGCGCTCGGCTCCCTATATGCTTAACATCCCGTGCTGCGGGGCTAATTACGACGGGGTTCTCGCCGACAATCAACCAGACGACCCGACTGACGCGCAAAGGAGAGCAAAACGCGCCATGGCCAATGCTTTGACAACAACACCGTCCCTGACGCCCGAGGGCAGTCTCTCGCGTTATCTCGCCGAAATTCGCCAATTCCCGATGTTGGAAAAAGACGAAGAGTACATGCTCGCCAAACGCTACGCTGAACATGATGATGGCGAAGCGGCGCAGAAACTAATTACCAGCCATCTTCGCCTCGTGGCCAAGATCGCCATGGGCTATCGCGGCTACGGCTTGCCAATCGGTGAAGTGATTTCTGAAGGCAATGTCGGACTGATGCAGGCGGTCAAAAAATTCGACCCGGAAAAAGGTTTTCGCCTTGCGACTTACGCGATGTGGTGGATCCGTGCGTCAATTCAGGAATACGTTTTGCGTTCGTGGAGTCTTGTAAAAATTGGCACCACCGCAGCGCAGAAAAAACTGTTCTTTAATCTGCGAAAAATCAAAGGTCAGATCGATGCCGTTGACGACGGCGATCTGCATCCCGATCAGGTCGAGCATATCGCCACGAAACTCGGCGTCACCCATGATGATGTTGTCTCCATGAACCGGCGCATGTCCGGCGGCGAAGCATCATTGAATGCGCCGATGTCGAAAGATGCTGACGGCGGCGGCGAGTGGCAGGACTGGCTGGTCGATGATGACGCGGTCAATCCGGAAGCAAAGCTCGCCCATGACGACGAATATGAAATGCGCATGGAATTGTTAGAGCGCGCGCTCGCGACACTGAACGAGCGTGAACAAAACATTTTGACCGAACGCCGCTTGAAAGATAATCCATCAACGCTTGAAGAGTTGAGCCAAGTTTACGGCGTCAGCCGCGAACGGGTTCGCCAGATTGAAGTGCGCGCCTTTGAAAAGCTTCAAAAAGCAATGAAGAATATGGACCGCGAAGCGCGCCAGCCGCGTGAAGTCGAAGACGTCGACGCATAGCGCGGATTGCGCTATGAAGCGCTGTAATTTACCGTGAAAAATTATTGGGCTTGCGCTAGTCTTGGCGCAAGCTCAATTTCGTTTCGGAGACATCCATGACCAAGCCGACCCCCAACCGCCGCGCCCTGCTCGCCGGCGCTTCCGCCATCGCCGCCGCCGCGCCGTTTATCGCCGCTAACGCACAAGAGAATGCTGCGCCTGATTTTTCGGGAAAATCGGTTCTCATAACGGGTTGCTCATCCGGCTTCGGCAAGTTGACGGCATTGACGCTTGCCCGATACGGCGCAACGGCAATCGCTTCCATGCGCAATTTTGACGGCGGCGCCCGCGGCGAGGCGCGCGACATCATGTTGATTGCAGAAAATGAAGAGCTTGATCTTCACGTCGTCGAAATCGACGTCACAAACGACGAATTAGTCGCTTCAGGCGTGGCGCAAGCCGAAGAAATCGCTGGCGGCGCGCTCGATGTTTTGGTGAACAATGCCGGCATAGGCCTTGCCGGCCCGGTCGAAATTAATGACATGCAAGCGACCCAAGAAATCTTTGATACGAATTTGTTTGGTTATTTGCGCATGGCCCGGGCGGTTCTGCCAAAAATGCGCGAGGCCGGGTCCGGGCAAATCTTCAATGTTTCGTCTCAGCTCGGCCGCATCCTAATCCCAAATCTCGGCATGTATCAGGCAACCAAATTCGGCGTCGAAGCGATGTTTGAGACTATGGCTTATGAACTCGCGCCCTTTGGCGTCGAAGTCACCATCATTCAGCCTGGCGGCTACCCAACGAAAATTTGGGACAATGGCAGGCAGTATACAGATGAACTAATGTCGCGCGTAAACAGCGAACGAACTGAGGCTTATACGGCGCATATCGGCGCAGCGACGTCGACCATGACCGGCGAATACACGACAAATCCGATGGACGTGCCACACGCCATCGCTGAGATCATTGCATTGCCAGCCGGTAAACGGCCATTGCGCCGCCCGGTCCATCCGCGCCCTGACGCTATGGTCGCAGCCAACACCGCGATGGCGCAGATTCAGGCGCAGGTTCTCGGCAATGGCGGCTATCAAGCCTGGCATGCTGCGGTGACGGATTAATTTGCCTGCCCGCTCCTGATCTCGCTCGGACTGCGTTTATAGGTTTCTTTGAAGACGGCGTTGAATCGGCTGAGGCTGCAAAAACCAGCGCGAAAAGCGACTTCTGTCATCGGCAATGTGGTTTCATCAAGAAGCCGCTTTGCTTTCTGAATGCGCATCGTCTTGGCTACGGCCGTTGGACTGGCGCCAATATGCTCGTTAAAGAGGCGGCTTAAGTGGCGCGCGCCGACGCCAAGTTTATTGGCCAGCGCCTCAACATTCATCTCATTGAGGGCGCCTTTTTGAATTAATTTTAGCGCGCGCTCAACGGTAGATCGGGTACCTTTCCATGCTGGCGAAAACGGCGCCGTTTCCGGACGGCATCGCAGGCAAGGCCGGAAACCGTTTTGCTCACACGCGGCGGCGCTCGGGAAGAAGGTTATGTTCTTGCGCAAGGGCGATCGCACCCGGCAAACCGGGCGGCAATAGATCTTTGTCGTTTTAACAGCAATAAAAAACACGCCGTCATATTTCGGATCGCATCGTTTTCGCGCTGCGTCCCACTCCGCAAATTGATCCATCTGCCTGCTCCGCATTTGCGGGGCATAATTTCATGAGGACGCATCGTCACGCAATATTGATTGCAATTATGAAGTCCGATTCCGGGGAGCGAAAAAAAATGTGGTACGCCGTATGAGAATGCGATCTTTCAACAAGACAGAGAGAAACTATGGCGGATTTTGAACTCATCATCGGCAACAAGAAATATTCATCCTGGTCGATGCGGCCATGGATCGCGATGAAGGTCTTCGACATTCCTTTTGTAGAAACGCTGGTCAGGTTTGATCACGCCGACCCGGAGAACCATAATCCGCACTTCAAAGATGTTTCGCCGGCGCGCAAGGTCCCTACCTTGCGCCAAGGCGGTCTGAAGATTTGGGATTCCCTTGCAATTTTAGAATACCTCGCAGAGATTTATCCGGATCGCCGTTGGTGGCCTGGCAACCGTGATGCGCGCGCTCACGCGCGCTCGATTTCCAATGAAATGCACTCTGGCTTTTTCGCCCTACGCGATGAATGCCCCATGAACATGGCGCGGAAAGTGAGCGCTGTAAAATTGTCGAAAGACGCAAAAAAAGACGTCGCCCGCGTCGAAGAAATCTGGCGCGATTGCCTTTCGACAAGCGGCGGCCCATTTTTGTTTGGAAAATTTACAATCGCGGACGCCATGTTCGCGCCCGTCGTTAATCGCTTCGAAAAATACGAGGCGAGCGATTGTAAGGACGCCAAGAAATATATGGCCAGCATCAAATCCCTTGACGCCTGGAAAGATTGGGAACGCGACGGAATTTCGGAACCATGGATCGTCGAGATCGCTGAAAAATAATTGGAGAGAACAATGCCGACACAAAAAGAAAAATGCGAAGCCTTCAAATCGCTGCATAAGCAGGGCGCGCCTTTCGTTTTTCCAAACCCCTGGGACGCGGGATCGGCGCGTATTTTGGAGAGCGCGGGCGCCAAAGCCCTGGCGACGACGAGCTCCGGTTTCGCACTCACTAAGGGGCGCAGGGATTATGCCGTAACCCGCCTTGAAGTCCTTGAGCATTGCCGCGATCTCGCCCATGCGGTCGATATTCCCGTCGCCGCAGATCTAGAAAACGGATTCGCAGACGAACCCCACGAAGTCGCTGAAACCATAAAACTCGCGATCGAAACAGGAATAGCGGGCGGTTCCATCGAAGACTGGACGCGCAATCCAGATAAGCCGCTATACGACCAGAATGAGGCGACCGAACGGCTGGTCGCCGCGGCCTATGAAGCCAAGAAGTCTAAAACCGGGTTTGTGCTGACGGCGCGCACCGAAGCGTATCTGCATGGCGACCCGAAACTAAACGACGTTATTAATCGCCTACAACAATTCGAAGCATCCGGCGCAGATGTGTTGTTCGCGCCAGGCTTGCCCGACATGGACGCGGTGCGCGCTGTTTGCTCATCGGTTTCTTTGCCCGTCAACATATTGCTCTATGGAAAGCTCGTTCGCCATACGCTGGAAGAGTTCGCTGAAGCGGGCGTCGCGCGCATTTCAATTGGCGGCGGGCTCGCCTGGGCTGCTTACGCCCAACTTGCCGGCGTAAAGGACATGCTTGCGAACGGACGCTTCGATTTGATTTCCAGTATCGATCGCAATGCAGCAAAATTAGTTTCCGGCGCACTCAAATCCGATTGAGTTACGCCCCGTGCGTGAATGCAACCGCGTTAAAAAAGTCACGCTGTAGAAAATCTGGCAACGCCGATGGCGATTTCGGTTTATTTCTTCAGCAATTCTGATATTCGGGCCGGCTTGTCAAAAATCAGGCGAGCCGGAGAGTACAAAAGTGACGGAATTGACTTTGAGGGCGCCCGCAGCCGGCCTTGCTGCGTGGCGGCGCGAATTTATCGCGCTCATGACCATCGGCATTCCGATGGGCCTGACCCAGCTCGTCCAGTTTTCCATCAATACGGTCGACGTTTTAATGATCGGGCGGCTTGGTCCCGAGGCGCTTGCCGGCGCGTCCTTGGGGCTTGTCATTTTTTACGCTATGTTTCTGTTGGGCTTTGGCCCGGCGATGGCCGTCTCGCCGATGGTCAGCCAAGCGCTTGGCGCAGATGCTGATGACACTGACGATGTTCGCCGGTCCGTACGCATGGGACTGTGGGCGATTGGCATTGCCGCGCCGGTTTTATCGATCCCTTTTTTCTTTACCGAAGAAATCGCCGCAGCGCTTGGCCAACCGGAAGGGCCGGCTGCGCTGGCGGAGCCTTATGTTCTCGCGTTGGCGCCAGGGCTGCCATTCATTCTCGGCGTCATGGCGCTCCGGAATTTTTTGGCGGCGATTGAACGCACGCGCGCCCCGCTGGTGTTCATCATCGCGACAACGGCGCTCAACGCATTCCTCAATTGGTTATTGATTTTCGGCAATTGGGGCTTTCCGCAGATGGAACTTGTCGGCGCCGGGATCGCATCCGCAATTTCGCACGCAACCGGCTTTGCGATTCTTGTCGCCTATATCAACATTGAAAAAACAGCTGCAAAGTTCGAAATCTTCAAGAACTTTTTCAAGCCGTATTGGTCACGGCTATTCGAGGTTGCGCAGCTAGCGTGGCCCATCGGATTGACGATGATTTTCGAGGCGATGTTGTTCAACGCGGCTGTCATCGTCATGGGGCGCATTGGCGTTGACGAGATGGCGTCGTATCAAGTTGCGCTGAACGTCGCGGCGCTTGCCTTTATGTTGCCTCTGGGGCTTTCCATGGCAGGCGCGACGCGGGTCGGTCTGAAACAAGGCGCAGGTGACCGCGCTGGTGTCCGCCGCGCGGCGTTGATTTCAATTCTTTCTTGCATCGGCGCCATCATGTTGTTCGCCGTGCCAATGTTGCTCGCGCCTAAATTTATAGCTGGCCTCTATCTCAATGCGAACCTCGCGAGCAACGCCGCTGTTATCGGACTTGTCGCATCGTTCTTGCCGATTGCCGCCGCGTTCGCATTTTTCGACGCAACGCAGGTCGCCGCAAACCAGGCGCTTCGCGGTTTGAAAGACGTGCGCGCGCCAATGGTCATGACGTTCATCGCCTATTGGGTAATTGGCTTCCCGGTTTCTGCGTGGCTTGGCCTTTTAACGCCCATTGGCGCCGTCGGCGTCTGGTACGGATTGCTGGCCGGCCTTGCGGCCGCAGCGATAATGCTTGGCGCAAGGCTCTGGTGGATTACGCGCGAGGATGCGCTGTTGTTGTCGCCGAGTTAAACCGGCGAGTTACTCCACGGGCCTTCAATCGCCAGCGTATGGCCGGAACCTTGAAGGTTCACAAACATCACCTTGCCGTCGGGCGAAAAGCATGCGCCGCAAAATTCTGATTTGTCGGGCACCGCGTTGCGGGCGATGTCGTAAATTTTCCCATCCTGGGTCAGCCCACGCAGATATTGATCGCCGGCGCCGTCTTCACAAAGGATGAGATCGCCCGACGGCGCAATCGCCAGATTGTCGCAAAGATCCAAAACATCAGCGCTCGGTGATTCATAAAGCAGTGTGAGTTTTCCAGGCTCGCGATCTTCGCGCCGACGCCCTTCGCGGGGCGAGGGAGTGTACTGCCAGACTTGCCCGGTTCGCGAGACCCCGCCTTGGGTGCAATTGAAAAAGATGGAGCCGCGCTCGCCCTTGCGAATGCCGTATTCAATGCCCTCGCCGCGGCAGAAATAAGCGGCGCCTGCCGCGTGACCGCGCTCGGCAAGATCGGCATTCGGCGCTTCGACATCATCGAGGTCGATCCATTCGACTTCAAATATATCGCCCGCCGAAATCCTCCGTGCGTCGCCAGAACTCCAATCAAGCGGCCAGTTGCGTGTATCCGCGGAATTCCAGTCTTTAATGACGAGCGCTTGTAATCGGCCGCCTTTTTCGAGTCTTCGTTTCTTGTTTGGAACAAATCGGTAAAAAAGGCCGGTCCTGTTATCTTCCGTCATGTAGATAATGTCGGTTTCAAGCGCGACTGCCGCGGCTTCATGGGCGAACCGGCCCATGGCTTTAAGCGGAACCGGATCGACAGGACCTGTTGCATCGGCCGGCACTTCAAAAACAAACCCGTGATACTTGTTCGCTTCGTCGGGCGCGCGCAATTGCATTTCTTCGCAAGAAAGCCAGGTGCCCCACGGCGTTCGCCCGCCAGCGCAGTTCGCCGTTGTTCCAGTCAGCGTGAGGAAATCGCGCTCCAATCGTTTTTCTTTTAAATTGTAAATGACATTGGTTACGCCGCCGAAAAACGGGCTGCCGTCAAGCTTCGTATCATAAAGCTTTCCTTCCGGCAGATTGGCGAGCAACGCGTTGTCGGGCCCGAACGGGCTGCCGTCTGTAATGTTTGGCCAGATCTCATGATTGCGCGTCAAAATGCATAGATCCGAATCATCCGGGTGCGGAAAACACGCCATACCGTCGGGCAGTGACGGGCGAAAAAATCCATCGGACATGATCTCGCCGGGGGTCGAGACGACGGTATAGGAATAGCCTTTCGGCAAATCGAGGACGCCGTTCGGATCGGATACGAGTTCTAGCCCGGCATTTGCTGAATATCCGCGTGCAAAGTTAAAACCGGCAAGCGCGGTGAGCGATACCCCAGCGACATATCCGGAGTGCAGCAATGTGCGGCGGGAAATAGACATAAGCGACGCCCTTTAAAACAAATTTTCGAAATACGTTTTATCATCAAAATTCCGCACAGAACAGCACATCAAGCGTGCCGGAAACACCTAAAACGGCGCATCAACGGCATTGCACAAAAATTTCATGAAGGGTTTAGCGTCGGTGAATGCTGCATCGACGTCATCTACAAACGCCGCCTTTTTGGCGCTTGCCGGTTTGGCTTCGGCCATGGCGAAGAAACTTTTTCGCTTAATATCTGCGATGAACTTGTGGTCAGCATCAAACCCGCGCGGCGGGCGCGTCAAACTCTCGCCGCCAATGCCGTCGAAGCGTTTCGCGAATGCTGGCGCCGAAATTACCTTGTCCCAGGCCGCGCCATTCTTTGCGATCGCCGTCCTGATTTGCATGAGTTGCGGACTTGGCGGACGCCAGACGCCGCCGCCATAGAAAACTTCAGTTGGGTCGAGGTGAACGTAAAACCCCGGCGCATGGGCGTCTTTTCCCAATGCGTGACGAAACTGGACGCCGCCATGGGTTTTATAGGGTGATTTATCTTTCGAAAAACGCGTGTCTTTGTAGATGCGGAACACCGAGCCGCCATTGAGCCGCGGATCGGCAACAATATGTCTAGATATTTTCTTCAAGCGCGGCGCCATGGCTTCAACGAACGCCGCAAGCGGCTCCTGCACGCTCTCCCGAAAACGCAGCTTGTTGTCGTTAAACCACTCGCGATTGTTGTTCGTTTCCAATTCGATGAAGAATTTAAAATAGTCCGCAGGCAGTCCGTCAAAGCCGGTCATCGAAATGTTCCTTCTCAGACGGCGCCGGCCATACCGCTCTGCGCCGCCATTTGTTCCACGGCGATTTTCGCTTCGCGCAAGCCCAATCCGGATTCCGCACGCATCTCTTTTATCGCCGCGATTTTCTTCTTCTGTGAAACAAGACGCATGATCTCTTCGCGCTTCGACAGATCAAGTTTGCTAATCGCGCCGTCGATGGTTTCCATCTCCAGCATGCGACGATGTTCGCGATCGGAATTGTTCGCTGTAGCGCGGCCCAATAAAAACCCGGCATAGCCAACGGCAATGATCAAGAACCAGATTTGATAGGGTTCAAAATGTTCCATGACCCCTCCTTTGTTCAGCCTTTGCATTTATTCAAGAAACGGGCTGGGTCTATATTTAGGGATTGTCGCGCGACTTTTCGAGCTTTTCAAAATAAGCGCGCATTATATTGGCGTTGCGATAATTTGACCGGAACGCAAAGTCGAATATGTCGCCCAAAAGCGGTACTGCGCCAACGACAGTGTCGATCAACACGTTAAGCCCCATTCGGATCAGCATCCCAGCGCCCGCGCCGGCCCGTGCGGCCTCGGCCATCAGATAAAGCGACATAAGCGCAGTGATAATATCGCCCGCGCCGGGGATGAGCCCGATGATCGAGTCCCAGCCAAATCGATAGCCGAGAACGGGTAAGCGGAATTTGTTGTCGAGAAAGTTTGAAAGCTGTTCGACCCGCGCCCGCGCCGCCGCATGGGGCAAGTCTTCGTCCAACAATGGGTCGTTTTCGATACGAAATTCATCGTCGGCGCGAAAGGTCGGGTCGCGGCGGTCAAAACGGTTCATAGATCACCCGAGTAGGGCCAACAGATTTACGCCAGTCAACACAAACAACGCTATCGACGCCAGAACAAATGCTCCAAACCGCATAGTGACGTTTTTGGCGAGAATCTGCACCAGCGAATGGACGACCCGCAACGCCACGTAAGCCCACGCCGCCACGATAGCGATGCTGTCAGCGTTGCCAGCGAGATGGGTGTAAAACGCAAGCGCATAGAATATCACCGGCTGTTCGTGAAGATGATTATAGTTATCGGCGACAACGCGAACGCTCTGCGGCAGTCCGCTTAGGCTTCCCGGATGAAGGGCGTCTTGCGGGTTGATTTTTGCTTTTTGCATCGCCGGGATACGCGTCCCATACATCCACAACCAGATGATCAGGGTCCAGACGATGAGCGCGAGAACTGGCGTCAACATAAGTCGGTCCTATATTACGTTCGAATGCTTCTTAAACTCAATCCGCGAAATCGAGCGGCAGTGAACTTCATCCGGACCATCGGCGAGGCGCAAAGTGCGTAAGCCAGCATAGAGTTGCGCCAGACCATAATCGGTGGTGACGCCGCCGCCGCCATGGGCCTGAATTGCGTCGTCAATAATTTTCAGCGCCATGCGCGGCGCAGCAACTTTGATCATGGCGATCTCGCCCTGGGCCACCTTGTTGCCGACGGTGTCCATCATCCATGCGGCTTTGAGGGTCAAAAGCCGCGACATTTCGATATCGATGCGCGCTTCGGCGACACGTTGTTCCCAGATGGAATGCTTGTAGATCGGTTTGCCAAAAGCCTCGCGCGACAAGAGGCGCCTCACCATTTTCTCAAGCGCGACTTCCGCCGCGCCGATGGTGCGCATGCAATGATGGATGCGGCCCGGGCCCAAGCGGCCTTGTGCAATTTCAAAACCGCGACCCTCGCCCAGCAGCATATTTTCCTTCGGTACACGGACGTTATCGAGAGTGACTTCCATATGACCGTGGGGCGCATCATCATAGCCGAACACTGGTAAGTGGCGCAGGATTTTAACGCCTGGCGTATCGGCGGGCACCAAAATCATCGATTGCTGTTTATGACGTTCGGCGGTTTTGTCGGTCTTTCCCATGACAATATAGATTTTGCAGCGCGGGTCGCCGGCGCCCGATGACCACCATTTGCGGCCATTGACGACATAGCTGTCGCCGTCCGGTATAATCTCACATTCGATATTGGTTGCATCGGAAGACGCCACCGCAGGTTCAGTCATCAAAAACGCCGAGCGGATTTTTCCGTCGAGGAGCGGCGTCAGCCATTCTTCTTGTTGCTCGGGCGTCCCATAGCGCGAAAGGACTTCCATATTGCCGGTGTCAGGCGCGGCGCAGTTGAAAACCTCCGGTGCGATATGACACCGGCCGGTCAGTTCCGCGATCGGCGCATAGTCGGCGTTGGAAAGGCCAGGGCCGAATTTCGGGTCCGGGTGAAACATGTTCCAGAGCCCGGCGTCTTTCGCCTTGTCTTTCAACTCATCGATGACCGGCGGAACTTTCCAGCGCCCTTCGCCGGGCCCGAATTCCTCATGCTGCTTGTGATAGGTTTCTGCGCCCTCATACACATATTTGTCCATGAACTCAGACACGCGTTTCAGATAATCATTGCATCGGTCGGAATAGTTGAAATCCATTGATGAGCTCCGTTGTTTGGAGCGCATGATAACGGCGCTTGCCGGCAAAGAAAGCGCGATATGCAGTCGTCAGCGCCGGGCTTTGAAAAATTCTTTCAGCATTTGTCCGGCTTCGTCTGCGAACGGCCCTTGCTCTACTTCGGGTCGCCAGTGACAGGTTGTTTGCTCGAAGAATTTCGGCCCGTGCCAGACGGCGCCGCCTTTTGGATCGGACGCAGCGATGACAAGCCGCTTCACCCGCGCATGAGAAATCGCGCCGGCGCACATGGCGCAAGGTTCAAGCGTTACAAAAAGCGTCGTGTCAATGAGGCGATAGTTGCCGATCTTCTCCGCAGTTGCACGCAGCGCACGAATTTCCGCATGAGCCGTCGGATCGTGGGTTCCGATCGGCGCGTTGCCAGCAGCGGCGAGTATATTGCCAGATACATCAACAACAACTGCGCCGATGGGCGCCTCGCCCGCATCCGCCGCGGCGCGCGCTTCATCGAGCGCGCGTTTCATCAATTCTTCGTCGGAATACTCGCCAGCCATGCGGTCGCTTTTACGCGGCAATCTCGCCTTGCGCTACCGCCGCGGGTTTTTCAGCAAGACAGAACGCCGTAACGCCAGCGATCCGGTTTAAAGGAAAGAGCGCTGCGCGCTCAATATCGTGAATGGCGACGAGGGATTTATTGAGCCAGCCGGGCGCCGCTTTCAGTGCGCTTTGCGTCGCTTCCTTGTCGCCTTGCAATGCTTTTTCGGCAAGGCGCATAGCCGCGACGGCCGGAAACAACAACCCAAAGAAATACTGCAATTTGAAAGGCGCGAGGCCAGCGGCTTCGACGCTGTCTCTCAATGACTTAAGCGTATAGCGGCGGCGGTGCTCCAGAAATTCATCATGGGACGACCACAGAAAATTGAACGCCGGCACGGAAATCAAAAAGCGCGCTCCGGGCTTTGCCGTGTTCACATATTCGCGCATCAATCCAACGTCGTCATTAACATGCTCGATAACATCGATCATGATAATGGTGTCGGCGTCGCCGGCCGTCGCCGTGCGCACAAAATCTATTTGGTCTGTGCGGCTGGACGCCAAAAAATCATCATTGTAGTTCGGGTCGACGCAGATGGCTTTTCCGGCACGCCCCTGTTCGATCATCATGCGCGAAAAAACACCGGAGCCGGCCCCGACATCGAGCAGCTGCTCAATTGGTTTTGCGCCGAGCAGTGATTTGATCGCCCGCCCCTTGGAAATATAATACCAGTGGGACGCCGGGTCGCCGCCAATTGCTTTTTCTTCTTTAAGGTCCATAAGTCTGGCGCTCGCCTCTCGCAGCGTACTAAACTCCCGCGCGCCTTAAGGATTTCTAAACCATGGCCGAAAAAGACGCCTTTCCGGAAAACAGCGAACGGATCGCGAAGTTTCTCGCACGCGCCGGCGTTGCGTCCCGGCGTGAGGCGGAAAAATTGATCGAGCAGGGCATTGTTACGGTGGACGGCGAGACGCTGACGACGCCGGCCTTCAAAGTGACGTCCGATATGGACATTCGCGTAGACGGCACTCGCATCGGCAAACCCGATGCGCCGCGCATGTGGCGGTTTCATAAGCCCGACGGTCTCGTCTCGACCCATAAAGACCCGCAAGGGCGCCCGACGGTATTCGAATCGCTGGAAGGGCGTCTCCCCCGGGTCATCTCCGTTGGACGACTTGATCTGACAACAGAAGGGTTGTTGCTCCTGACCAATTCCGGCGATCTCTCGCGGCTTTTGGAATTGCCCTCAACCGGATGGACGCGGCGCTATCGCGTGCGCGCCTTTGGTCGTGTCGCACAGAAAGATCTCGACGCATTGAAAGATGGCGTCGAAATAGACGGCGTTCAATATGGCCCGGTGCGCGCGAAACTCGATCAGGTGCAAGGCGGCAATGTCTGGATTACGCTTTCCATCAATGAAGGCAAAAATCGCGAAGTGCGAAATCTGATGCGCGATCTTGATTTACATGTGAACCGCCTCATCCGCACAGCATACGGGCCGTTCCAGTTGGGCAAATTACGCAAAGGCGAAGTCGACGAAATTCCCGGCAAACAATTGCGCGAACAGCTTGGCAAGAAAATTTGCCAAGAGGTGGGCTTATGAACAACGTCATCAACCTCAACCGCTTTCGCAAAAAGAATTCCCGCGCCGAAAAAGAAAAGCAGGCTGAGGAAAACCGCGCCAAGTTCGGGCGAACCAAAGCCGAAATGGCCCATGAAGAAGCCGCCGCGGAACACCGCGACGCTCATCTTGACCAGCACAAGATCGATGATAACGAGTAGAGTACTGCTCTGATGCGAATAATCGGCGGTGCATATAAGGGCCAGCGCATTGTTGCGCCAAAAGGGCTGGTCGCACGGCCGACGACAGACCGCACACGAGAATCCCTATTCAATATTCTGGCGTCCCGCGCCGACGTTCAATTTGAAAACGCCAACATTCTGGACCTTTTCGCCGGGTCGGGCGCGCTTGGGCTTGAGGCGATGTCGCGCGGCGGCGCGTTTTGCCTGTTCGTTGAAACGGACGCCAGCGCACGCGGCGCTATCCGTGACAATGTTGAGACGCTCGGCCTTTTTGGCGCAACGCGCATTCATCGCCGCTCCGCAATCGCGCTAGGGGCCCGTCCCTCTAGCGCCGGTGAAACCTTTACGCTTGTTTTTCTGGATCCGCCTTACGGCAAAGGGCTGGCGCAAAAAGCCATCGATGGTTTATGCGCCGGAGACTGGCTTGCGCCCGGCGCTGTCCTTTGCGCTGAACAGGGCGTCAAAGAGCCGCCGGTAAAGAGTGATGCGGTGGAGCAACTTGACCAGCGGAAATTTGGCGCAGGTATGATCACGATCATGAAGGCGACATAGGATCGCCCATGAAATTAAGTTCCCATTAACTTGCGTCCCTGTCGCGCTATATTTCGCAGCGCTCATGCTGCCTGGCGATCTTTCAAAATCTATCAATTTGAAACTATCCGTTCAGGGATAATTCAGCCTCATTGCTTACATTTAAGCAGAAGAGGGAGGCTACCGATGGTTACAATCTTTGATGTTTTTTCACTGGTGCTTTTGATTGCGTCAATGTCGCTATTCGTGACACGCTATATGAAACAAAATCCACCGGTTTACCCCTATCTGATCATTGCGATTACATGCCTAGTCGCGAACTGGCTCGGTGAGGCTGGCGGCGGCATTATGGCTTTGCCGCTACTGATCGCTGCGTCATTTTCATTCCTTGGCTGCCTGCTCTACCCGAGCTGGCGAAATATGGGCGGCTCGCAAGAGCGCTAAGTTTACACCGTGGGCGCCCCTTTACGGGCCGCCGTCCGCACCCTATCTTCTTCGATTGCGCTGCCCGGTGCGTCAGGGCTAGATTCCCCGGGGCCTTAACTTTTCAATCGGGAGCTGCCTCTGAACTGGACCGTGGTCCTATTTACGCGGCGCCCACCTGGTCCGTAGGGTCCAGGGCGAACAAAACGTCCAACGGCCAGGGCGGCGCAATTTCATTACCGGCGTTTGACAATATTCGCCGAGGCCTCCATCAGACGCCGCATGCTGCCGCCAATCGCCGGAATATTTGACAAGAAAAAACTTCTGCGTGAACGCATGAAGCTGGAGCGCGATCATGCCGCTGCAGCGCGCCCCGACGCAGCGGTACATGCGGCGCGCAATTTCATGAGCGCTATTGATATCGCCGATGGTGATGTTGTCTCACTTTACGACCCCATGCGCAACGAATTAGATCCGCGTCCACTCGCAGAGGCTTTGCTCGAAAAAGGCGCGATCATCGCCTTACCAGTTGTCAGAAGGAAAAAAGCGCCACTGATATTCCGGAAATTTACACCCCGGGATACCTTGATTGCTGGCGCTTACGGCGAACAAATCCCGGACGAAACTGCGCCAGAAATTACGCCGGATATCGTCCTGGCGCCGATGCTTGCATTCTCCAAGGGCGGCGGGCGGCTCGGTTATGGCGGCGGATTTTATGACCGCACGCTGGTACAATTGCGCGCAGACGGTAACGTCATTGCCGTTGGGTACGCCTATGGCGCCCAGGAAGTTGACGACCTCCCCCTCTCGCCTCTAGATCAGCCGCTCGATTGGGTGGTGACCGAGCGCGGCGCCTTTAGGTGTGTTTAGACGGAAAGCGGGTTGTTTTGCGGATTGCAGTTTTTGGCGATGTCATGGGCCGATCAGGACGCACGGCCCTGATCGAACGGCTGCCCGGTTTGCGCAAACGCTTCGCTCTCGATTTTGTGATCGTCAATGCCGAAAACGCAGCCGCCGGGTTTGGCGTCACGGCCCGGATCTGCGAGGCGCTGCTGGAAGCCGGCGCCGACGTTTTAACGACAGGCAATCACGCCTTTGATCAACGCGACGACGTCGATATTTTTCGCAAGGAAGAACGCCTGTTGCGGCCGGTGAATTTCCCGCCCTCTAATCCGGGACGCGGCAGCGGCATGTATCAGGACGGCAAGGGCCGCAATGTTCTTGTAGTTCATGCGCAAGGCCAGCGCGGCATGGCGCCCACTGACGACCCGTGCGCCGCGATTGACCGGGAACTGGACGGCGTTGCGCTAGGGCGGGAAGCCGACGCGATTGTCGTTGACTTTCACGCTGAGGCAACGTCGGAAAAATACGCAATCGGCCATTATCTTGACGGCCGTGTCAGTCTCATCGTCGGCACGCACACCCACGTTCCAACAGCGGACGATCAAATTCTCGTCGGGGGCACCGGATATATCACCGACCTAGGCATGTGCGGCGACTATGACAGCGTCATAGGCATGGAGAAATCCGAACCC
Source organism: Hyphococcus sp. (assembly GCA_013002535.1). GTDB lineage: Bacteria > Pseudomonadota > Alphaproteobacteria > Caulobacterales > Parvularculaceae > Hyphococcus. Next base: position 2,432 of record JABDJK010000093.1, on the reverse strand, counting down.
GTCCATCGCTTCACAACGAAAATGTCAGGCGGGCGTTTTTCACCGGCGGCTGGCGACGCCACGATTTGTGGAATTCTCATCGACACCGACGAGAAAACCGGGCTCGCAACGAATATTGAACCGATCCGCATTGGCGGGCGCTTGCGCGGAACGCAACCGGCAATAAACTGAATATCAGCTGATTGGCGCAAAAATGATATTCCAGATGACCAGCACGGCCCCGAGAAGCGCCATCGCACCGGCAAACATCGTATGATGCAATTTGCGCCAGATGCTCCAACCGCTTTTTAGCCAGACGGGCGCGAGACTAAGAACCCCTAGACCGGCGACAATGAAAGCCGCCATCGCGATAAGCCTTAACCAGACGATCTGCGCCGGCGGATAATTCAATAAATCCGCGGCGCCGTAATTTGACAGTGTCGCGACCACGATAACGATCATCGCGACGAGGGCGATGGCACACAGCGCTGCGACAATTGCAAAGACGCCAAGCCCGCGGCCGACGCCAGTTTGTGGCACGTTTCGTCCTTGCCGACGCCACGCGCCGCCGAGCGTCGTAGCAGCGAAAAACGCCGCCAGTCCAAACCCCGCGTTTATTGAGTTCGGTCCGCCGAAAAACCCGACCCGCTCATAGGACTGCGGGCCGGAACTGAAATGGGTAACAGCCCCGCTCGTTCCGCGGTCAAAGGCGACGCGATTGCCATTGCGATCTTCGAAAACATCACCGCCCAAACGGCGCATTTCACGTGGTCCGTTTGGCGATTGAATAGCAAGTGTTCCATTGGCGCCCGGCGCCACCGTCGCAGTAGCTGAAATAGAAAAGAGCTTCTCAAATCGTACGAATGAACGACGATTTGTTACATAGGCGCCGGCGTATTCCGCTGCTTCTTTTGCAGTCAGTCGCGCAGCCGTTTCGCGTGGCGCAGCATCACCAGCAAGGCGCGCGGTGATTATATCCGGCAGTTGACCGATCAACGCTGCATCTGCAATTGAGTTTTGTGAGATAAATATTCCGACATCGAGCGCCGGGTTCACTTCCATATACGTTCTGAAATTCGCCGTGCCGCCGCCATGGCCATAAACGTCATAACCTTTGTAGGTTTTAGTAAAAAAGCCATGGGCGACATCACTGACGCGCGGGCGGTCGCCAAAGGCGCGCGAGAACATCTCGTCGGCGGTTTCCGGTGAATATAATCTATTGCCGTTGTGCTCGCCTTTTCCAAGCAACAAAAGCATCCACTGCGCCATGTCCGCGGCGGTTGATCCCATGGCGCCAGCGGGTGCGAACGGACCGATTTGCATCGGATCTTTTTGGGCAAAGCCGCCGCCAGATTTGCCGTATCCGAGCGCATAAAGCGGCTGCAAATTCGCCGGCGCCGTCAATGGACCATGCAACGTCGTTTTCGACATGGCGAGTGGCGCAAGGATCTCGCGACTGAGAAAGGTTTCGTAATTCTCGCCTGTAACATCTTCGACGATTTTTGCCGCAAGGGCGGCGCCCCAATTTGAATAGGACGAGCGTGCGCCTGGCGGATTGATGCGCGCCGGCATGTCGGCAATCAGCGCGTCGGTCAGCGACACATCCGTGTCGTCTCTGTGTGTAAAAACACCAAATGTTTCTTCAAAGCCGGCGCGATGGGCCATCAAATGGTTCATGGTGACCGGCGCATCGAAGGCTTCAGGAATTTGGATGCCTTTCAGATATTGATTGACGTCAGCATCGAGATCGATCGCGCCGCGCTCAGCGAGCATCATCACTGCAGCCCAAGTGAAAGTCTTGGATACCGATCCTATACGGAACAATGTGTCATTGCCGCTGACCGGCGTTTCCGCATCAAGATCGGCGTAACCATACCCTTTCGCAAACAGGACTTTGCCATTCTGGACGACACTAACAGTGACGCCGGGCGTTCCGTGTTCGCGCCGATGCGCATCGACAACGCCATCAATATAGGCTTCGAGCACCGCTTCGCCGCGGGTTGGCTCAAAGGCCGCAAGCTCCAGCGTTTCCACTGGCGTCGTCGGGGACGGGTCCGGTGCTTGCGCGGCGGCGCCTGTCGATACAGCCAGCACGCCGAGCGCGAATGCGAAATCTTTGAAAGCTTTCATGGAAATACGCCGTCCTTTTTCAAAACGAACGATCACGCTAGCAAAATTTTCGCATTCGCTAAAGAACGCAGACCTCATGCCCTGTTATCGAGCTGCCCGCGCATGGATTTTCGGACAAGCTGTGTTGCGCGATAAGGCCCACTATTGGCCGACGCGATCACTCGTCGCCGTTTCAACTTTTGAAAAACCGCGAGGGTGCAATCATCTAGGGACCGCCCCTCGCGGGTGACGCAATTGATTTCGCAAAATTTTCCCTTTTCGTCTTTTTCAACAACAATAGCGCCCCTGGCCGCAACGCGGCCATTTAGTAAATTGTGCGCATT
>JABDJK010000090.1 GCA_013002535.1 Hyphococcus sp. | reverse complement strand
GACGACAATGACGAAATCTAGCCCGACTGCAGTCCAGTTCTGAGTTTTCACGTGTTGGATGACTCGGCGCAGCAGCATAGTCTCCCCCTTGGTTTCACGGCGCTATATCACGAATCGCGAATGTCCGCTTCTGGCGATTTTGTTGAAAAACTATTTTTGGCCCTTCGGGAGAGATGGGCGTTGGCTAAATGTCTTAAAGAGAGCTGCAAAATCAGCAAAATGATTCAATAATCTTGAATATAGACCCCGGAAATATCAACCGTATAAAGAGAAAACTACTCAGTTTCGAGTTTTTCAACAGAATTGGCGAGAATTTGCCGAATGATTGTTTTCATTTTAACGGCAGAAGTGCGCGCGTAAGCCGACATTAGAAATCAGGGGAATGACCGAGTATTTCTGGCCCTTTTGGGACAATCTCAAAAATATGTCGAATGGCTGATTTGAGACACTCTTTGGTTAAAAAGAGAAATTGAATTCGGGCAGGCGCTTCGGTTCGATTCTGCTGCATGTTCTCCTGCAAAGCGAATTTTCCATTTATTTCCGCTGGTTATGAAAAACTTTCCTTTGGACCGTAGATGCTGGCGCGCCGATTTGGGGGAGCGCTGTCCAATTGCTCAAACACCGCAAACTTCTGGCGGGCCAACAACCAGTATCCATCGCCGCCGCGATTATGATTTGATACAGTCACAATGTCATGCCGCGTCATGAACAGAGGAGCTCGCCATGAAACATTCACGCATCTTATTGGCGCTCAGCGCCGCTTTTGCCGCGTTCGGGGCCGCCAACGCTCAGGAATCGCGCCGAGCAACGGTCGCGCAGGGGGACACGCTTACATTGCGCGCACAACCGCCGGAGCCGACATTCCGGCTCAATCACCGATACCGCTCCAGGGTCACACCAGCGCAGCGTGCGGCACATATTGAAAACCTGCTGCAAGCCGCCGCAACACACCATTTGCTCGCGGAAACGGAATCGGACTTCCGCATTAAGAAACCTCAGCAGATTTTCCAAGCTGTCCCACAACGCCGAACGCAAGGACGGACGGTTGCGCCGGCGCCGTCCGGATCGCTTGCGACACGCTCGGGCGGCGCACAGAGCGCAGCGCCGATTTCGCCTAACGCATCGATCGCTGCGAACGTCGATACGTTCGATCTAGGTCTGTTCGAACAGAACTTGATCGACGCGGTTAAAAACCAGTCAATCGGATACGCGTATGCGATTACCCGGAACGGACAATTGGTCGCCCACGGCGCCGACGGCGACGCGCGCACCGATACGGACGGCCAGATCGATCAATCCTCACAAAAGGAAATGATCATCGCGTCGATGTCCAAAACCATCACCGCCGCCGCGATGCTTCACGCAATGAAAGCCAACGGTGTTTCGATCAATGATTCGATTGTCGACTATCTGCCGCCGGGCTGGGCGCCGGGTCCGAATGTGGAGGATATTACGTTCCGGCGGCTGTTGACCCATCGCAGCCAGCTCGACGTGCCGGGAACGGGTCTGGGCGGACTTCCAGACGGATCAAGCAATCCGGGCGTGCAACCATTTTCCTGTTGCACCCAGAATGGCAACACTCACGCGGCAATCAAACAGATCGTCGAAAACGGAACGGCGGCAATCGACAATACGCCTGCGGATGATCCGCATGACTACACGAACGCCAATTACAGCCTGATGCGCTATCTAATCACGCATATGACAACTGAGCAGGGCGAAATCGACGATTTGGCCGAGATCTGGCCGATTGGCGACGTTTACGGCGCCATTTACGCCCAATATGTCCAGGAAAATGTATTTTCGCCCGCCGGAATCCTGAAATTGGGCCCGATGCCGTTCGAAACGGCAAACACGCGAACGCTGCTTTATGATTTCAATAATCCGAACGGCGCCGGAACCGTGCCGGGCGACTGGCTTGACGGCGTCGGTGCAAACGGCTGGTACCTGTCGGCGATTGATCTGGCGCGGTTTGTTGTTCACCTGCGGCATACGAATGTCATTCTCGACGCGCCGATGCGCGAATTGATGAATGATCTTTTTCTCGGTTGGCTCGACCCCGGCGTCTTTGCCGCCCATGTTGACGGTGCTTTCGGCGATTACCAGGGTCATGGCGGTGATTTCATCATGACCGGCTGCATGATCAATTTCCCGATCAATGTTGAGGGCGTCGTGCTGGTCAATTCGGCCAATGGCGGGTTTCCGACCCATATCTGCAACTCGCTGAAGACCGCTTACGATACAGCCTTTAACTGACGCATTGCGGTCAGCAACGGCCAGTCTTGCCGTGCGACTTATACTGCTCCACACCAAGATTGACAGCGCCGCTCGTTACCTCGGGGGGTGAAGTTGAGGATGCATTGGCGCTCGCCGAAAGTATTGAGTTATAGGCGCTAAAGGCATGTCAGCGCGCATAAGCGGTCATTAGAATTTGCGACGACGGTTGGAATGCCCTCCGAATAAGCTCATAAGATCGAGTGAAACCGAGCGGGAGACGGACAACATGGCGCAAGCATTAATTGAGCGGGTAAAGGGCATTCTGCTTTCTCCAAAGGCGGAATGGGACAAAATCGATACTGAGACGGCCGAGCCGCAAAGCGTCATTACAGGTTATGTTTTGCCGTTGGTCGCGATCGCCGCGATTGCCGGATTAATCGGTATGAGTATCTTCGGCGTGAAAGTCCTCGGCGTCAGTTATAAAGCGCCGTTCTTTGGCGCGCTGACCGGTGCGGTAGTTCAAATAGCTTTTGGCGTCGCCTTTGTTTTCGTCTTTGCTTTCATTATCAATTCCTTGGCACCGACATTTGGCGCCGCTAAAAACTGGGGTCAGGCGTTCAAGGTAGCCGCCTATGCGCCCACTGCAGCTTGGGTCGCGGGCATGTTGGCGATCATTCCCATGCTTGGTGTCCTTGGTGTCGTTGGAGGGCTGTATAGTCTTTACCTGTTGTTTGTCGGCATGCCGAAACTGATGAAACCGCCGGCGGAAAAAGCAACCAGCTACACCATTGTCTCCATCGTTGTGGCGATCATTGCATCGATTATTCTTGGCGCCATCGCCGGCATGTTCATGCCGAAGCCAGGAATCGGCACATATAGCGGCGACAATACCAGTACATCGGAATTTGAGCGCCGCGCCGACGCGCTGGAAAAAGCCAGCGAAAGCGGCGACCTTGGCGCGATCATGGATGCGGCGACCGGCATGCTCGGCGGTGACGCCAATGCGCCGTTGGTTGAAGCCGCAAGTCTACGCAACTTGGCACCGGAAAAATTGAATGGTCTGAACCGCCAATCCCTTGATGTGGAAAGCCTCAGCGTACCGATTAAAATGGTGACAATGACGGCGCGTTACCAGAATGAGCGCAATAGTAATGACGAAAACCAACAAATTACTCTGAAAATCACCAACTCGCCGATGATCTCAGCCGTGGTCGGCATCTCCGGAATCGCGGGCGCGGAATATGACCGCAGCTCCGATGACGGCTATGAAAGGCTGACGCGCAAGGGCGGCGGCATGGTCATCGAAGAGTGGCGCAAATCGTCCAAGTCAGGGCGTTATGGCCGCCTTGTCGCTGACATGTTCATGGTTGAGGCCGAAGGGTCGGGCGTCGACATGAAGGATCTGAAAGACGCCGTCCACGACATCAGCGAGCGTAAATTGAAGAACCTGCCGAATGCGGAATAAGTAAACGCTTTTACGGTTCGCAATTCTAACGTCCGATTTGAGGATGATTCTGCCTTAGCCTTTACTATGAAACTCACATCAGATCATGGGTGCATATTTTTCAGATTGGGATTAGTTCGAGAATCAAATTGGGGTCGCGCGCAAAACCGCGCTTAACATATTGAATTCATTGGCATGAGGTGATGGCTTCCCTTCGTGAACGCATATCGAACTCTTTGCCAAGCGCCAAAGCCCGAATTTCGGGTGATTTTGCAGGAAATTGGCGGCGATTTTTTGAAGGGCGATTGCCCTGACCATTTTGGGAAGGCACGCCATCTCGTAATCAACAAATAATTCTCGTAACTGTCATAATATGACAGTATTGAGAATTTTATGAACGCATTACTTTCGCAAGTTACAAGCGCCGGATACGCGGATCGGGTTCTGAGTGACCAGCAAATTGGGCGCATTCTAGGCGGTAGCGATGACCGGCGCTATGGCCAGGTAAAGCGCGCCTTGCAGTCGGGGGCGCTCATTCGGATCAAACGCGGCCTTTATGTGTTAGCTGAGCAATACCGCGAGCATCCTGTCCATCCCTTTGCACTCGCTCAGGTGCTGGTTGCAGGCAGTTATGTTTCCATGGAAACGGCGCTGGCCTTTCATGGCTGGATTCCAGAAGCCGTTTACACAACTGTCAGCGTGACGCCGGGCCGAAAATCCCAAGTGATCGACCATCCGAACTTTGGCCATTTCATATTCAATCCGTTGGCGCTTCACAAAATTGGTTTCCTCGCAGGCGTCCATCGACACGTGATCAACAACCAAGCCGTGCTCGTGGCGTCACCGCTGCGGGCGCTCATGGACTTAGTCGCGTTTCGCAAACAGGAGTGGGAAGGTATCGCTTGGCTTGAAAAAGGAATGCGGATTGACCGCGCGCATATCCTTCAAATTCGTTCAAAAGATTTTTCGGCCTTGAGCGGCGTCTACAAGCACAAAGCCGTCAACGTATTTCTGTCTCGGCTCGAACGGGACGTCCGCACCTTGAAATCAAACAAGGCGCCAACGCGGCAAAGAGCATAGTGATGAATGAGATTATTCAGAACCGATTGGCCAGCTACAACGCCATCAATGATGTTGAAGTAGAGAATGCGACTAAGGAGATCATTCAGGAGATCGCGCTCTATGGCCTCTGGCGCGCAAAGTTTTTCGAAGTTGCCGTTTTCCAGGGCGGCACCAGCTTGCGCATTCTTCACAAGCTGCCGCGGTTTTCTGAATATTTGGATTTCATGCTGTTAAAACCCGATCCAAAATTCGATTGGGCGCCTTTCCTGAAAATTCTTAAAGAGACATTTGAAGAATATGGCCTACAGCCCCAAGCAATTTCCAAAGAGCAAATGGACAAGCGCGTACGCAATGCAGTCATTAAGGAAAATTCCATCGCCAATCAGCTGGATTTATCATTTGGCAACAGAGATTCGCGGAAAATCCTGAAAGTCAAACTGGAAATTGATGTTGAACCGCCCGCGCATTCGATTGACGCCTTTACCTATCTCGATTTTCCGGTTGATTTTGAAGTGCGGCACCAGGATTTGGCGTCAAATTTTGCATTAAAGATTCATGCGCTGCTGTGCAGGGAATACATAAAAGGGCGCGACTGGTATGATTTCTCCTGGTATGTCGCGCAAGGAACATTCCCTATCTTGCCGCACCTTCAAGCAGCTTTACGTCAATTCGGTCCTTGGACAGATGACGAAACACTCGCCGTGAATGTAGAGTGGCTCCAAACCGAAATGACCAAACGCATTCAGTCAATCGATTGGGACGAGGCCAGAAAAGATGTCAATCGTTTCTTGCGTCCCACGGAAGCTGAATCATTGAATCTATGGGGCAGCCGGTTTTTCGAATCAAAGCTGAATAGGCTCGTAAACATGCTCCCGTCGTGAAATAGAAATGTTTTCGATCGACCATACCAATGGCCTTGTTCGGCCACTATCTTGAATGATAAAGTCTGGGCACAGATTCTTTTTACAACGCAATGGATATCATTATTCTAGATGCAAACTCGGCCATTTTGACATCGTTTAATTCTTGAGTCAGATGAAAATCATGGGAACTGTTCACAAGTTCAGGCGCAAGAAAAAGCGTGCACCCACGAAGCGGAACGAACGGCAAAGGGCGCTTCGCCGCTCAATCGCGACTGGCGCTTTTCTGTTATTGTATGCATTTGCTTCCATAAAGTTTTTTGGCGGAGAAAAAGCGGACCCTAACGCCGAGATTATAGAGGGGCGGGTAACCCGGATCGTGGACGGTGACAGCATAGTCGTTAGCGGAGTGGAGATCCGTCTTGGTGATTTTAGTGCGCCTGAATGGAATGAACCCGGCGGTCGTGAGGCAACACGTGCATTAAAGTCGATCGCATCGGGAAAACGTGTGATTTGCAAAAGATGCGAAGGCGCGCGAGTGCCCGGTCGCTGCACTTCATATGACCGCGTGATTGCCACATGTAGACTACATGGAAAGCGTCTAGGAGATATGATGCGGGATCAGGGAATTCTAGAAGGCGGACGATAGCGTCTGACATTTAAGGCATAGATCCGCCCCAATCCAACCCAAAAATGATCCACATGCAGAGCAAAACGAGGGTTTGATTTGCAAATTCCTAAAAAGGACATTGCGCATTAATACTTGAGACGGAGTTGTAGAAATGCAGGTCAGATCCCTTCGAAAGGGCATTATTTCCATTTTTCTCTGAGGTAAGGGTTCTGCTTTACATTGAGACACGAATTTAAATGTTGAATCCTCGTCGGCTTCGCGCGCAAAAATGGGCGTAAAAACTCTCGGTCCGATTCGGAAATTTAATCGGTCCCATCGAAAATTCGCACTTGCAATTGTCGTGCTTACTAGTGTCGCGGGCCAATCAAATCCATGCCTGTGATTTGCAAGAGCTGATGCTCTGCGTTTGTTCAAGCCTCCCAAATATTTGCGCTGCTCATAGAGGGAATGCGCTTCGCAATACGTCCTGTTTGTAGCGATAAATCCAGCAAACGGGTTCCGATTGCACGGCTATTGCATCGACCGAAATGCGAAGCGGAGAAATTCAATTATTGATCGGAGACACTTTGGAGCGATACTTGGCGGGGCTGCGCTGTTAAATCTAACAACGATGGCTCGCTCCAATCGGGGGTTACCTGGTGCATCGCCTTTGCATAGTGATCCCTATTCAAAAAAAATCGTTGCAGTTGGACATCGCGGCGCCGGAAAGTTGGCGCCGGAAAACACCATCGCTTCGCATGAAATGGCGCTGGCGCTCGGGGCCGGCGGCATCGAACTTGATGTCCGGTTCACCAAAGATGGTCAGCCGATCGTCATTCATGATCCTTGGGTCAATCGCACCACCGACGGACACGGCTGGGTTTCGAATTTGTCTTTGCGCGACATAAAATTGCTCGATGCGGGCTCTTGGAAAAACGCCGAATTCGCTGGCGAGCCGGTGCCGACACTTCGCGAGGCGTTACGAAACCTGAAAGGCCGCGCGATCATCGATATCGACTTTAAAGGCGGACCTTCAAACGCTGGAGAGCGGCTGCTCGAAGTTCTCGACGATGAAGGATTTCGCGATGGGCCATTGGTGACAATATTTGCGCGATCGCACGATATAGAGAAACTGAAACCATTGGCGCCGTTCTATGCATTGCGCCCACACTTTCGCAACGCCGCTACAACCGAAAAACTTACGCAGTCTTTGAACCTCAAATCGATGGGGTTGCGTCGACGGTCTTTTTCTTTTGAGAATGCAGCGACTATCAGAGCAAACGGCCTGTTTCTATTTACCAACATTATGGGCCGCTACGACAATGCGCGCGGGGTTGAAGATAGTATTCTAGCGGGCGCGCGCTTTATTCAAACCGATTATCTCGACTTTATGGTCCCGTATCTTCGCGAACGCGGGCTTTTGGAAACATGTATCCTGAACGCAGACTTTGAGTGTCCGCATGATCGGCGCAATATAGAAATGGTTTAAGCCAATATTGGCTTATAACTTTTTGGTCTGCGAACACTCTATTTAAAACCACCGTATGCGGCTTATTAATATTATTGCATTCGCTATATTCTCAACTCTTGTGACGTAGTCGCGAAACCGTTCCCTCCATGAAAATAAAAAAATAGTTTTCTTGCGATTTTTGCCAAGCTGCAAACAATAGGCAACTGAAAAACAGTCGAAATTTCGAATGGCGAAACATCGACAAGCGCCGTAGCGCAATTCAAAAATTTGATTTTTGGAAATGCGTTTTCGAGGGAACTGGCGAGCTAAATGGAAAGCGTAAAGGGTAAAGTCTCATGACAACAGAATTAAAAAATTTCATCAATGTGGCTGTGGTTGGCGTTGGTAACTGCGCGAGCTCATTGGTGCAGGGAATCTACTACTATAGCGACAGGAATTCTACCGAGCCCACCGGCTTGATGCATGAAAACCTAGGCGGTTATCGATGCGGCGACGTTCAGTTGGTTGCGGCTTTCGATATCGACGAGCGAAAAGTCGGCCTTGATATCGCAGACGCAATTTTCGCACCGCCCAATTGTACAGAAAAATTTTATCCAGATGTACCCAGAACAGGCGTCACCGTTCAGATGGGCCGCGTTCTTGATGGATATTCCGATCATATGGAAAGTTATCCTGACGAACGCCGATTTATTCCAATAGCAGCGAGCGAGCCCACCAAAGAAGAAATTGTTGCTGCGTTGCGCGATGCTAATGTTGATGTTTTGATGAACTATTTGCCGGTCGGCAGCCAAAAGGCCACTGAATTTTATGCTGAATGTGCGCTCGAAGCTGGCGTAGCATTTGTCAACAATATCCCGGTTTTCATTGCGAGCGATCCTGTGTGGGCGCGACGTTTTCAAAAAGCTGGCGTTCCGATTATAGGCGACGATATCAAAGCGCAAGTTGGCGCGACGATTGTCCACCGTGTCCTGACGGACTTGTTTCACAAGCGCGGCGTGCCGGTGGATAGGACCTATCAACTCAATACAGGCGGCAACACTGATTTTTTAAATATGAAAAATCAAATGCGCCTTGAGTCGAAGAAGGAATCCAAGACAGAGGCTGTCCAGGCAGTTGCGGCCAAACGCATAGAAGATGAGAACATTCATGTGGGTCCGAGCGACTACGTGCCCTGGCAAAATGACAACAAAGTCTGTTTTATTCGCATGGAAGGTCGTCTGTTCGGCGACGTGCCGATGAATTTGGAACTACGACTGTCCGTCGAAGATTCTCCAAACTCTGCCGGTGTTGCGATAGATATGATCCGCTGCGCCAAACTGGCGCTCGATCGCGGCGTATCCGGAGCCGTTGCGGCGCCATCGTCTTTTTTCTGCAAGCACCCGCCGGTCCAATACACAGACGAAGTGGCGCACCAGCTTACCGAGGCGTTCATCGCGGGTGACGGTGTGGAGGTAATTCAGTCACCGCTAAAATCTGTGAGCGCACATTACAGCTAACTCAGTTGCTGCGCGTTGAAGAAAAATTTTGCGGTTTGATTAGATGAAAGAGCATGGAATATGACCAGCGCTAGCATGTCTACGGCGTCTGCGCCCGATGGATATGCACGCCCTGCGTCCATTGAAGAGCGCTCAAACCGCTATTTCGTGCACCCAGTGTCAAATTTCGTTGCCAAGATCGCTGTCCGTGTTGGCGTCACGGCTAATCAATTATCGGTTGCTGGATTGATAAGCGGTTGGGTTGCAGCCGGGTTATATTTTTATCAGCCTGATAGAGTAGCCGTTGGCGCAGCGTTTATCGCCATGGTTTTCTGGCACGTCTTTGACGGCGCCGACGGGCGCGTTGCACGCGCAACCGGAACGTGCAGCGCTTTCGGTCGAGTGATTGACGGGATTTGCGATCATCTTGTGTTTGCTGCTGTTTATGTTTCACTGACCCTTTCGATGATCAAGGCTGGCGCGCCTCTGTCAGTTTGGTTCGTGGTCATCGGCGCCGGCGTTAGCCATGCGATTCAAGCTGCCGCCTATGAGGAGCGACGGCAGCGCTTTCAACGCCGCTCCAATGGGCACAAGCGGTCCGTGACCAATGAAAACCTTCTCCACATTAATGGGCGACAGTCGTTTTTCGCTGTAGGATATGACTGGATTCAAAGGCTGGCGTCTGGCGCCGCCGGCCAGCTCGATGAGGCGCTGGAGAAATTACGCAAAAGCGATGCTTCGCTCTCTGTCATCCAGTCAGCAGTGAATCAAACAGCGTTGCTGGTTCGGCAATGGTCAATTTTGAATGCAAATAACCGCACATTGCTGATCGCGGTAGCGGCATTTTTTGGTCAGCCGATTTTGTATTTTGCCTATGAACTAATCGTACTCAATGCGGTACTGGTCGCGTTAATAATTCATGAGCGCCGTGTTGAGGCGGTGATTGTCAGCGATATTTTGCCGTTATCCGGGGAGCGGTAATGGCCGGCCTTGGCGATGTCAGCGACGTCTTGCGCGGCGCAGGCGCATCACTTGCCGGCTTTAGCGGGCGCCTGGTTGCGCGCACGGTCTTGATGATTATCGCGGGGCGAGCCTTTGGGATTGAAGCCCTCGGCGTTCTCGCTCAGGTTGCAGCGGTTACTGAGATCGCCGCAGCAATCGGGGTGATGGGGTTAAAGCGCGGCCTCCTTGATATATTAAGCTTTGAAGAGAAAAACGGACGTGCGCCGCAGCCGTGTATCATTGAGGCGCTTGGTGTCGCTCTGGTCTTCAGTATCATGATTTCTGCTATTTTGTTGGTCATCTGGCGTATTATTCTGCCGCACGAGGCTGGCCTCGCAACGCTTATGTTTTTTGCTGTGCCCGCCATCGTTTTTACCGATGTGTCACTATCAGCTATCAAACACAAACGGATTATCGGTTGGGACGTATGGTCACGGGGCGTTGCAGAACCCTGGGGGTTTTTGGGTCTGACATTGGCTTTTCTGGCGCTTGGCGTCACTGGATACGGCCTCATTATTGCCTATGTCGGTTCGATTTTCATCGCAGCGGCGCTTTCTGCGATCGGTTTAGCGCGCTCTTATGGGTTGAGGACGTTAGTCGGCTCACGCCCGTCACTTTCGCGGGCATTAACGATCCCACAAAAGAGTATACCGATCGGCATTACTGATATCGGCGTGATGGCGCTTCGTCGTGTCGATCTGATCGTATTGAGTATATTCGCTGGCGCGGAAGGTGCGGGCCTTTACTATATGGTGCAACAGCTCGCTACGATTCCGCAAAAAACCTTTGCGCTTTTCGAACCGATGCTATCGCCCGTGATCGCAAGACTGCACAACCATCTAGACGCAAAAAAAATTCGCGCCAACCTGGTAGGCGTTTGTCGATGGGTCCTCATCATCCAACTTGCAATCAGCATTCCGATGATGGTGTTCGGCGACGCGCTACTGGAAATTTTCGGTTCCAGCTTTGCGCTCGGCGCTACGGTCCTGGTCATCATATTATTTGCAGAGTTGGTTGATGGCAGTTTTCTGGCCGTGGAAACACCGCTGGTATATGCGCGGCCCGGCTTGCCGCCAAAGTTAATCGGCGCAGTTTTACTGTTGGAAATTTCATTGATCGCTGCATTATCGCAGCTCTGGGGGGCTGAAGGCGCCGCTGTCGGCTTTCTGATCACTATGATCGCCTTGGCTGCCGGACGTCTGCTCATGGCGAAAAAATATTTGGATATTGCCGTACTAAATATCAGCTACTTCACACCGTTGGCATTGGCGGCATTGACCGCAGGCGCTTTGTTATTGACGCGCTGGCGGATTGCGCCTGATCAGGGCGTCATGATCGGCGTCCTAATGGTCGCGAGCGTTGTTATTTTTCTTTCATTGATAGGAAAATTCGCGCTGACTAAGACTGATAAGATTTTAATGGATGCGTTTTTGCTGCATCGGCGGCGAAAACGCAGGCTGGCCTCAATATGACCCTGTCAGTTGCGTATCATTCTATCGCTGTGGCGTGGTCTAAGATTATCTGCGAGCGACCATTTGTGGTTTTGGGGCTTGCGCTGTTTGCCACTATTGCTGCACTCAAACTTTCCTCCGGCCTTTCAATTTCGACAAGGCTCGAAGATTTGATGCCTGCAAGCGCAAGAAGTGTTCAGTCGCTGAATGCTGTTTTAGAAAAATCCGGCAGCTTTGCTTCCATTCAGATCGTCGCCCAGTCTGATGATCCAAAAACTACGCGCGAATTTTTGAAGAAGGCGAAATCGCAAATCGACCCTTATGACTGGGTGGCTTACAGTCAATATTCCGAAGATGTTGAGTTCTTGACGCGGCATAGATTGCTGATGCTTGAAACCGAAGAGTTGGAGGCGCTTGAGCAAGATATCAAGGACGCCTATCCCGTGTTCCCGGCGCAAAAACTTGCTGAAGCCGTGGGCACAGATGTAACCCTGTCG
>JABDJK010000079.1 GCA_013002535.1 Hyphococcus sp. | reverse complement strand
CCTTGACCCAGCGCGAATCGATCGCGTCTTTTGTCCAGGCAACAATAACTGCCCGTGCAGTATCAAGCTCGCGCTCAATGTCTTTAGAAAACTCTGAACCACCATCGATGTGACGATCCCACCAGACCGAATAGCTTTCTCGCTCAAGCACAGCGGCAAGCTTCTCGATGCGGTCGCGGTCGGGCCGCGCATAGGAGATGAAGATGTCGGCCAATTAATTCCCCTGATGGAGTATATTCTCCGTTTTCAACACCATAGGGCAATTGGCCGTAAACGAAAACGGCTCCGCAGGGGGCGTGCGGAGCCGTTCAGTCGGGATATTTGCCGTGAATTCGCTTAGATGAAAGCGGCGACGGCGGCAACGTATCCTCCGATCAGGGTTACAACAGCGGCGCTGCCTGCGAGGCGGGTCATTTCGGTATATCCTTTCTTTGTTACCGTTTCGATGGCCTCGAGATAGGGCTTTGGTTTGATATAAACAATCTATAAATATTCCATTTATTGATCGTTTTTTCCTATCAACTATTTCTCGCTTACGGCGACATCCTTGAATTTGCGCCGGACGACATCGCGGATGATGTCGCCCAAGCGCTTATAGGCCGAGGCACGGCCCGCGCTTTTGCGCCAGATCAACCCAATGGGACGGGTTATTTGCCGGCCCTTCAATTTCTTAACTACGACCTCACTGCGCGCCGATATTTCGGAATTCGCATAAAGCGCGGGAAGAAATGTGGCACCCATGCCCATGCCGACCATCTGGCGGAGCGCATCGAGACTGGTGCCCTCGTAATCGCCGATCAGGCGCGCGCCAAAATCATCGCAAAGCGCGTGCACGCGGTCATGAAGATGAAAATTAGGGCTAAGCGATAGAACGTCGAGCCCTTTTAGCATTTTTACATGAAGCGTTTCTTCCTTCGCCAGCGGATGATCGACCGCAAGCGCCAGATATAACGGTTCCTGAAACAAGGGCGCTTCGACATGATCTTTATTAAGCGCGGGCAACTGCGTCAGGATCAGGTCATGCTGGCCGGCAGCAAGTTCGAATTCCAGCTCCCGCGGTTCAGATTCCCGAATATAGAGGTTGAGATCTTTGTATTTGCGGTGAAGCGTCGCGACGACATGAGGCAACAAGTAGGGGCCAAGGGTTGGCTTGGAACCGAGCCTAAGGGTGCCGATCATGCCGCTTTGCGACTCCAGCGCATAGTCGACTATTCCGTGCACCTCATTAAGGATGCGATGCCCGCGCATTGCAACTTCCCGGCCGGCCGGCGTCAATGCAACGCCCGAACGGCTGCGCTCAACGAGCTTCAAGCTCAGCGCCTCTTCAAGGCCGGCAATTTGCGCGCTTAGCGACGGCTGCGCGATGCCGCAAAGCTCGGCTGCGCGCCGGAAATGCGCCACTTCTTCCAGCGCAAGCAGGCATTTCAGCTGTTTGATCGTAATTTTATGGGTGTTGCCCACGCACTGCCTTTGATCGGTTTTTTCTATCAATATTTCATCTATGATTATCTTTTCATATCAATCCCGGAACCCTATTTCAAGGGCGTTCAACGAGGAGAAGTTTTATGTTTGATTCAACGCCGCTGAAATCCCCGCCCGCGCCCGGGCGAAATGAATTCATGAACGAAGTCTTGCTTGGCCGGCTGTCAAAGCTGCGCGCCACATCCGACCAGGCGCCGCAAACACCCGGCATATTCGCGCCTCCGCCGGCGTCGGAGAAGATCATGGATCTTCTCGCCATTTGGAATGGAAACATCAATGCATTGCGCGACAGTATTGAACTTGCAGCGGACTGGGGTCCGTTTGAGCTTGTTGGCTGTTGGCCGGCCTATTACGGCGCAGACAAAAACCGCCGCGTCATCTGCCGTTTTATTTATCATGGCGGCTCGCAAGCCGACGCCCAAGGCGCAAACGCACGCGGCCAGTTCGAATACTGCCTGCGCGACAGCCTCAATCAAATTACGAAATGGGAGGAAATCGCAGCATGACAATCAACACCCGGTCGCATCGCGAAAAATTGCTTGATGATCTTACCGCACAAATCCGCAAACATCGGCGCCTCGACCAACAGGCGGCCGTCGAACAGAGACGGCCCGCGCCTGATATGTCGGCATTAAAAAGGTTGAAGCAAAAACGGCTCGCCGTGAAAACCCGAATTGAGCATGTGAAGGCAAAGTTTCTGGAGCCTCGATCAAGCAAAAAATAAACTCTGGCGCGTGTTTAACGCGTCAGAAATCCACCCTTTAAATTATTGAGGAGACCATGGCGAAAATTGTCGCCCGCATACAGGATTTTCTTCGGCTGGAGTCATCGGCCGGCATTCTTTTAATTTTCGCGGCGCTGCTGGCGCTTCTGGCGAACAACACATTGTTCGCGAGTTATTACGGCGCGCTGTTGTCGACGCCCATGTCGCTACAAGTCGGCGGTTTCGAAATCGCGAAGCCGCTCCTCTTGTGGATCAATGACGGGTTGATGGCGATATTTTTCTTCCTTGTGGGACTCGAAATAAAGCGCGAGGTCCTGGAAGGAGAGCTTTCCAGTTTCGACAAGGCCGCCTTGCCGATCTTTGCGGCTATCGGCGGTATTGCCGCGCCGGCGCTCATCTATGCCGGGTTTAACTGGAGCGATCCTGTCGCGTCGGCCGGTTGGGCGATCCCTGC
>JABDJK010000078.1 GCA_013002535.1 Hyphococcus sp. | reverse complement strand
CGGTTTGGCAGTGTTCATTCCTCCCCCGCACTGCGGGGGAGGTGTCGCCGAAGGCGACGGAGGGGGTATTGTTTGCTATCGCAACAATTGAAGGAATAAGCTGATTACGTTAGCCGCATTTGCGGTTGGTCCTAATGCAGATATGATTTTTGAAAAGTCTTGTTGTTCTGTACGATGTTCAGGTTCGTTGTATTTTGGTTCGCAGAATGAATTGTATGAAGCAATTTTCGAATTTCAATTTCGCTGAATTGTTCATGTTTTTCATCTGCAATTTTGATCTCGGATAGTAGCGGTGAAAAATTAAACTGCCGAATGCCGTCTCCGGCGGCGCCTATGACGATGTTCTCCACACCGTCGATAAATGGCGCGGCTTCAATGCCGCGCCCCCCAAGCGCCTGTTATTCGATTTCCTAAAACGTTTGAGGCATCGGCTGTTTGCCTTGAATGCAAACGATATAATTTCCGGCAACTTTACCCGTGCTTTACGTCACTGACACGCCAGGCACTCATCATAGTCCGTCTTCGCGGCGGCTTGCATCATCACTTCTTCCGCGGAAAGATCCGTATCCGGAATTTCACTGTCATTGGCGCCCGGCTTTTTGCTGTTGGCGAAGCCGGCGCGCTGCACGGATTTTGAGCGGCAGTAGTAGAGTGATTTGACGCCTTTCTCCCATGCGGACCAGTGCAGCATGTGGAGGTCCCATTTGTCGACATCGCCCGGGATGAAGACGTTCACCGATTGGCCCTGACAGATGTAAGGCGAGCGGTCGGCGGCGAGCTCTATCACCCAGCGCTGATCAATCTCGAACGCTGTCTTGAAGACGTCCTTATCATCGTCGGAAAGGCAATCGAGATGCTGGACGGAGCCTTCATGCTCGAGGATCGAAGTCCAGACTTCTTCGGTATCGGCGCCTTTTTCTTCGAGCAGTTTTTTAAGCGCCGCGTTCTTCACCGTAAAGGAGCCGGAAAGCGTTTTGTGGGTGTAGACATTGGCCGGGATCGGCTCGATGCATGGGCTTGCGCCGCCGCAGATGATTGAGATCGACGCCGTCGGCGCGATCGCCATCTTGTGAGAAAAGCGCTGCTTCATGCCGGCCTCTTCGGCGTCGGGGCAGGGCCCTTTTTCTTCGGCGAGTTTGACTGACGCGGCGTCGGCGCCCATGCGGATGTGTTTGAAAAGGCGCGTGTTCCACGATTTCGCCATAGCGCTTTCAAACGGGATGTTCATTTCCTGCAGGAACGAATGGAAACCCATGAGGCCGAGACCGACGGAGCGCTCGCGCTTTGCCGAGTAGACAGCGTTCGCCATGGCAGGCGGTGCGTTGTCGATGAAGTCCTGCAAGACATTGTCAAGGAAACGCATGACGTCTTCAACAAATTGCGGCTCGTCTTTCCACTCGAAATATTTTTCCGCGTTGATGGACGAGAGACAGCAAACGGCGGTGCGTTCCTTATCGTGATGATCCGGCCCAGTATGGAGCATGATCTCAGAGCAAAGGTTCGAGGTTGAAACTTTAAGGCCGAGTTTGCGCTGGTGCGCCGCCATCTGTTTGTTCACCGTGTCAGTGAAGAGGAGATAGGGCTCGCCGGTCTGCAGACGGATCTCCAGAATTTTCTGCCACAGCTTGCGCGCGCTGACGGTGCGCAGCACTTCGCCGGTCTTTGGCGATTTGAGGCCAAACTCTTCATCCTTGGCGACCGCTTCCATGAAGGCGTCGGTGATGTTGATGCCATGGTGGAGGTTCAAGCTTTTGCGGTTGAAATCGCCGGAGGGTTTTCTGATTTCAAGAAACTCCTCGATTTCCGGGTGGTGAACGTCGAGATAACAGGCGGCTGAGCCGCGGCGGAGCGAACCCTGGCTGATCGCCAGCGTTAAAGAATCCATGACGCGAATAAATGGAATGATGCCGGATGTGGCGCCCGCGTGTTTTACTTTCTCGCCGATGGAGCGGACGCCGCCCCAATAGGTGCCGATGCCGCCGCCGTTTGAGGCGAGCGCAACGTTTTCATTCCAGGTGTTGACGATATGATCGAGCGAGTCGCCGACGCCGTTGAGGAAACATGAAATCGGCAGGCCGCGTTTCGCGCCGCCGTTAGAGAGAACAGGCGTCGCCGGCATGAACCAGAGTTTTGAGATGTAGTCATAGATGCGTTGCGCGTGGTCGGCGTCATCGCCATAGGTGCGCGCGACGCGAGCGAACATGTCCTGGAAAGACTCGCCTTCGAGCAAATAGCGGTCTTCCATCGTTTTCTTGCCAAACTCCGTGAGGAGATCATCTCGGCTGCGGTCAATTTCGATGTCGCGAACGACTTTCAGATCCGGCTTTTGCGGCATTACGTCAGGCTGCGGATTACTCTTTGAAACCACTTCCGGCGCACGCTGTGCGTTCAGGGTTTCCAACTCTTTTGCAGCTTCTGACAACGACATTTTTGCTCCCGTCCCTTTATTTTTCGCCCTGAAAAAGGCGCACAAAACCTCTCACCGCGGGTTGCCCAAAGGGGCCGCTTCCCGCGCGGCGTTCTGCTTCTTTATGTGAATCACCGGGGTTCCCCACCGGCACAACATATAGTGATCGACCTCATGGCCAACGTCAATATGAAGTTATCCGATGGGCAAAAGTTTTTGGTTAAGGAGGTCTTAATGCAGCGCACAAAGTGCGCAAATTGAGTTAACGCCAGGGCGGCTTTTCGGGCGCATCGGGCCCTCGTTTCGCCTCCGGTTCGCGAGGGGATTTTTCCCCAAGTTTTTTTGAAAAAGCGTCGGTGCGCCACTCTTTCGGCGCCGAGGCGAAGCCCGTGTCGACGAACTTCACCGAGGTGTCCCGGCGGCGCCATTCGGGAATCTCGGAATCGGCGTCGGTGAATCGCGCATCCTCGCCCGGAAAATGATTCGCCGTGTTGTTTGATCGGGCCCCCGGAACGAGCCGCGCCTGCAGGATTTGCACAACGTCATCGACCTGACGGGTAACTTCCGACGCCAGCGGAGCCTCTGCGGCAAGGTAAGCGGAGCGAATCGAATCAAGCGCCTCCTTGCGCGCGTTGGTCAGGACTTTGTTCTCAAAAAGTCCGGAAAGCGCCGCGATGAAAAAGCCTATAAAGGCGTAAACGCCGACCCCGCCAATGAGTGCCAGCAGTGCTCCCGGATATTGTAGGATCGCCAGCGGCGTCGCGGTGGTTGTTGTCGCAACTTCCGGCGCAAACAGCTTGTAACCGACGAAAAGGCCGACAATTCCTCCAAGCACGATCGCCGACAACATATCCGGCAAGGCATATCCGAGCGGCGCCGGCGGGCAGTGGCGGCGCAAGAAGTCCCGGAAAAAACCATCGGCCTGATCGGAATTCGGCGTCGTCAAAAACGAGATGTCTTCAAAGAAAACCTTGGCTTCCAGGGCCGTCAGATGCGCCTGGCTCACGGCCGGAACAATGGCGGAGGGCGGTGCGGAGGTGTCGGTGATTTTCTTATGATAAAATTTCAGCGTCTCATTAAATTGTGTGGCGGTGTCTGCGAGGGTTGCGCCGAAAACCTCGCCGCGATGCCGCAGCCAACCGTTGGTGCCGTTGCCGCTAATGAATACAAGCGCAATCAGCAATATCGCGACGCCGGCCGCGAGCGTGCCCGCAAGCATAAACGTCTCACCCAGCGCCGTCGCATGGGCGATGGGCATGCCCGATGCTGTCACGGTTAAATCAGCGGCCTGCGCCAGAAGGGCAGATTGATTCAGCCAAAAGGCGAGAAGCAGCCACGCGAACCCAATGACGGCGCGCAGGCCATAAACCGTAAGCATTTTCTCGCCGCGGTCGCGCGCCGCCGAGGTCGTTTGAATGTCGATCGCATGGGCGTCCAGCATATTGCGGGCGCGGGTGATGTCATCTGCGCTGTCGCGCAGGCGGACAGCGAGATTTTCGGTCAGAAGCGCGCCGCTATCCTCCCGGTCGCTATTACCGAAGAGCCCGACAGTCGGATCGACCGGCACATGAATGCGTTCGGAAACCGGGGCGCCGCGCTCGTCAGATGAGCGCGAAAGCCTGCGGCGCACCTCGCCCGCCAATTTTTTCATCGGCTCAATAAAACTCATTGAACGCTCACCATCCCCTCGAAGGCGATCGCCGCAACAGCGCGCCTACGGCGAGCATACCGGAAAAGGGGCCGCGCGTTAACCTTTGAGTATTGGCCCAAACGCCTTGAATTTACGCCGAATTTGCGGCGCTTGGCGTCCCGAAACAGTAGGTTTTATGGCGAAATTCGCTATGATCCGCCGAAATTCTCCGGGGAGGGCAAGCTGGCCGATATATTCATCTCATACGCGCGTGCGGATCGCGACAGGATCGAGGAGCTGGCTGCGGCGCTTGAGACGCAAGGGTATTCCGTCTGGTGGGATCGTCACATCGATGGTGGTTCAGAGTTTTCTAAAGACATTGAGCGCGAGCTTGATACTGCACGGGCAGTTATTGTTGCCTGGACAAAAGACGCGATCGATTCGCGCTGGGTCAAGG
>JABDJK010000061.1 GCA_013002535.1 Hyphococcus sp. | reverse complement strand
TCTTCGCACTGTCCCGTCGCCGGATCGACCAGCAGCCCTTGCAGTAGGCGCGCTCGTGAGGCGCCATTCTCAAGCATTTCAACACGACTATTCCGGCTATATGAATAGTAGCCATCGATCGTCCAGGCCGTAGATACCGCCGCCTGAAATCCAGCAACAGCGCGATAATAATCACCGGTTCGACCTTCCTGACGGGGCCCTAACTCTTCCAGTCGCTTCAAGATGAATGCATCGCCAATGCCATCGTCGTCCGGATCATAGGCGGCGCGTAATTCCTCTCGCGTCGAATCTGCAAAAAACGCACTATCGATGGCGAATGATGCAAATAAACCAACACCCGCAGGCGCGAGTTGGGAACTAGTAACGGGGCGTGAAAACATCAATTCAGAGTAAAGTTCAACACTCGGCGTCAACTCATATGCGAGGAACGCGCCGCCAGACCATCGTTCAAGTGCGGTTTGAAGGAAGTTATCTGGCGCGAAATTATACCTGTCTTCATCCGTCGACGCCCGAAACGATCCGTCTTGATTGAAAATTGGCAATACAAATTCGCTATCAAGAATCGCTCCTGGGAAAATAATAAAGCCGTTAGGATGCGCACGATTGCCTTGTTCGACCAGCTCTCCAGTTAAGCGGTTTTCTCCAATAACGACGTTTGAAAATTCACGCGCATCGGATCTCACCGGCGATCTGTTCACATAATCTGCATACGCAGAAACATGGCCGCGACCATCGCTAAATTCCGTGCCCGCAATAAGGCTCGCATTATAAGTTTCCCCATCCCCTGCGCCGAAAATATCGAACTGACCGGATAATTCTACGCCCTGAAGATCGTCA
The DNA here is from genome assembly GCA_013002535.1 of Hyphococcus sp. Taxonomy (GTDB): domain Bacteria; phylum Pseudomonadota; class Alphaproteobacteria; order Caulobacterales; family Parvularculaceae; genus Hyphococcus. Next base: position 4,846 of record JABDJK010000061.1, on the reverse strand, counting down.
CGAGTTATAAAATTCACGGCGCCAGCGACGGCGTCCGATCCATAAACGGTAGATGCACCTCCAGTGACAATCTCAACACGTTTAAGCAGTGCGCTTGGAATTGTATTTACGTCGACAGAGGAATTTGTGCCCACTGGCGCTACGCGCCGGCCGTTCAACAAAATAAGTGACCGCTGCGAGCCGAGACCGCGTAAGTTAACCGACGCCGTTCCGTTCCCCGGATTGTTGCTGGTTGAATTAAAATCCGGTGTGACGAGTGATAAATTATTGATGAAATCCTCTATCGTCATGTTACGAAATGCGTTGATTTCACTCCGGTCAAATGACGCAACCGGGCTTGCGGCGACAGCATCCGGTCTCGGAATGCGTGTTCCCGTTACAATAATGACGTCTTCCGTTTTAGCGGCGTCTTCTTGAGCCTTCACCGTCAAATTAACATTAGCCGTCAGCGTAAGAGCGACAAAAACGGAGAGCGATCTAAGGCGCAACAGAAGCGGAGTGATCATTTTCAGAAACTCCCAAGAATTTTCACCAATTTGACTAATCTTACCCGATTTAATTCGCCTCACCAAACAAGAGGGTATTGCGATGCACAACACGCGTTGCGCGGCAGACGGGACGTCGACTAGCGAGAATTCATTTTAGGTGAAAAGTCCTGGTTATCTCATCCGCCCAGCACTCATCATACGGATTTTTTTCAGGAATAGTTGCATTCGGTGCGCCCCCCCAACAACCAATCGTAATGCAACCAACTGATGCGCCTTGGAATTTAAAAGGCCGCTTTGCGCGCCACCTGGATTTCAGCAAGGTCATCCTCACAGCGGACATAGGCGGCGCAATGAGCCAACGGTAAAATTCGCCATTATCGGTCATCGGCTGCCATTCGGCGCGTTAACTCGAAAGCTCGTCCGATCGAAGTGGGGCTTTTCTTCAGTGCAAGGAAAAAATAGTGTGATACGCCTCAATTCTTTGCCGGACACCATATTTAAATCGGCTTCTCATGGGATTCACGCGTCAAGCAACTCTTGTCAGAATACGCCAACGCAAATATGGAAATCATTATTAAGCCGACCGCGTATATTCGAGACGCGATAGCAGCTCTGCTTATTTTAATTTTAAACTTCGCAATCGTGCTTGCAGCGGTATTTATATTTTTAGAATTTATTGAGCCTGGACACCCCGCCTTCATACTATGAGGAGGCTGCTCCCGGAATTGCTAGCTGGACGGTGCCGCTCCGCGGCGCATTGTTACTTTATGTGGTCTTTGATGTGGCGCTCGGTATTTTATTGTTGGCAGGCAAGCCCGTGTTGACAATGCAGCTGATGGGTTCGTTGAGGCTTGCGCTCATTGGCGGAATGCTGGGCTCACGTTTAGCTGTTCGTCGTCGGTAAACTCGACGAATTGGAGTGTACGGAATTGCCATTCAACCTGCTGCGTTGGCAGACTTAATCCATCTCGAATTCGGTCATTTGATCGAGCTGCGACGACCGAAAAGGATAAGTCAGTTGTGGACATTCAGCTTCTGAAATCGAACGGTTGTATTTTACGCGAAATCGGACTTTTCGAACCGAAAGCCAGTGCAAGCAAAGGGGGCGCTTGCTTATGGGGGTAGTCACTTGACGTTGAGATCGATTGAAACCCCGAAGTTTCGGGTCACGATTGCAAAATCCTCGATTCGACTCCTGTTTTTACTACTATATTCTGGGCACATGGCGCTGAACCACCTCCATTACGACGAGACCCGTTTGTGATCCGTACTGAAACCGACATTCATGAATGTAGAAAACTATGGGAAATGTTTTCGCCTCGACAGGCTGCCTGGGATGACTGGGACTTGATGTTTGCTTTTCACGATCAGGGCGCTCATCGCTTTAATTTCTTGGTGCACCAAGACAGCGATGGGCGCCCAGATGGCCTGGTTCCGCTCGTTCGCGACACGAAGCTAGACCGCTTCATGTTGATGGCCGGTAGCTATCCTGATGGCCGAATTCTGTGGCTGAGCTACGAGAATTTTCCCGAGTATTTCGAGCAGTTTCCTGAACGGACAGTATTGTTCGATCTCAAGCAAAGCTGGGTCAGTGGCCTGCTGCAGCTTTATCCACAATTCGAGGCCAATTTCGCCGAGCAGGACGTGCGTTATTTCCTGGCGCCATCAGAATTCGAGTTTGATTTCTGTAAACATATCGACACCTTTTCATCCGAGAAGAAACAGAAATTTCTTTACGACCTGCGAAAAATCCGTAAGCGCGAGCCAACGCTGCGCTGGGGCGACGAAAACGAGGCTGAACTGTTCATCGAACTGGTAAACAAAAATTTCGGTGCAGAATCAGATTACGCTAATGAAGAGAACGCAAATGAATTACGCAGGGTCATCGACGAACTGGACCGCAGCGGTCGTTTGAAGACTCTGACGATCGAAGTCGATGGTGCTAGGCAAGCCGTCGCGATGTCATTGCTTTACGGCAACAATATGATCGCGCTTTACGCTTCCAGCAACAATGACTACAGCAATCTTGGTAAGTTGCTTAATGTCGAGACCATTCATGAAGCCTGCAGATTGCGCGTCGATGAAATCAGTTTTATGACCGGTATGCAATGGAAAGCAAATTGGAAGATGAAGAGCGAGCCTTGCCGTACCATGCGCAAGCCTCCAGCGCCGTGGCCTGCGTGAAGGCGTAACGGGGTCGGATCCAATTGAAATCGGACCCGACCCGTTTGAAGCGAACAGATTTCCAATGTCCGCTCGTCGCCAATCATGCCGGTGGCCGGTGCAAATCGAATGTCAGGTTTTGAGGTTAGATCGGGCGTTTTGGATCACGCCATTTCCCTAATTCACATACTTTCCAAAAATCGGCTCACTCAAATAGGAGAGCAACGCTAGTGATGTTGCTGCGCCGACAACGATAATTAGGCCGTCGCGGCCCAGAGAGATGATCTCGAACCCCACTAACAAAACGGCCAAGCCGCCGAGAATAAAGATGGGTCCTGAATAATAGCAATGCCGCCTGCGACATCGCTTCGCGTTCAGTACACATGCGAGTCCCATCCAAAAGAACGCCCCGCTCATAATCGCCACAATGGCCGGAAACGGCAAAAATCCACCCATGAAGTTGGTCGAAATCAAAATCGCAATGGGCAATCCCCATGACCAGAAAAATGGAAGAGGCTGCGCAGCGTGGTCATTGGGATTACTAATAGGCACAGCACGAATCTCCGGCTTGAATCGGCGGACATTTTACATCACCATAGGAACAATAAACGCAACAATCACCAGCTTTGGGTTTCAAGACCGTGCCGCATCCCTTACAATCGTAAAACCACTGACAGGCATCTTTTGGCATTTCGTCTGTGGACTGATGTCCACATTCAGGACAGGTCAGAGTTGATTTTCCAACTACAGCAATCATTGGTTTATCCAACGGAGAAACTGGCCCTCATAAGAAGGCATAATGTAGGCAGCCAGCACCAATCCCGTCGCGAAGAAGAGAGTTATCGCAACATTTTTGCTAGGACGCCGGCCGTTCCAAAATGAGGCGACTATCGCCGTGACAATAAGAACAACTGCCGCGCCCATAAAATATTGCTGCGCACGGGCGAAGAAGGCGAGCTTACCAACAAGAGCCGTGCTTACGCCAAGGTTCACAAGAATGAGCGGCAGAACGCAGCAAGAAGCGCCGATGAACGCCGCCAGTCCTGAGAACACGCTCCCCCCGGCAAGCATACCGCCTTTTCGGGACGGCTCTGGATTGTCTTTTTCACCTGACATAACGCCAATTGTATTATCTGTAGCTACTACAGGAACAAGCTGATAATGTGCAGGCGAAAGTCACATCGAAGTGAGGCGTGAAACCCATGCAAATCGGCGCGTTATCGAAGGAAACCGGCGTTCATATCGAAACAATCCGCTACTACGAAAAGGCTGGCGTGATGCCGAAACCGCCAAGGAGTAGCGGTGGGAGGCGCCTATATGATGATGAATACAAATCGCGATTGTCATTCGTGAAGAGATGCCGCGAACTTGGATTTTCGCTCGACGACGTGCGCTCTCTTTTGGAGCTGGTTGACGGCGGATACACCTGCGGTGAAGTCCAAGATTTGACGTTGGCCCACCAACAAGAAATCAAATCAAAGATCACCGATCTTCGCCGATTAGACAAAACGCTTGGGAAGCTCGCGGCGAACTGTGAGGGCGGCGACACACCCGATTGCCCGGTCATAGATGCTCTGTTCGTGACCCCCATCAAACGATCGCGTAATCAGCCCGGGTAGAATCCAAATTGAGTTCAAATCCGCCATTCGTTCTTCCGCAGTAGAATGGCTGAAATGGGCCAACTTTCCCAATTCGCCGAAATCATAAAACCGCGCATTCCTCGCCAAAAACGGACGCTCGACGGCCGTTCACCCAGTGTCTGGAATGTGCGAGTGGCGGACATAAGTATCTGAACGTTGAGCGGGATGCCGAGGGCATTGTTGCTATCAACAACGGTCCGCAATACCAAGCAAGCTGGCAAACGGTCGTTTTCTTACACTCAGTTATGGCCGTAATTGATTGTGAACCCACTCAATCGACCGTCCGCATCAAGATAAAGAGTGGGGCCCGCAAAGACCTGGTCATCGCCTATGAGCTCCACTTCAACGCTTCCGTCATCTTTGCGCGGCGCAGCAGCGATGCGTTCGCTTTCCATTTCCCAGTCGAGCTCACCGAAAATTTCGTCGCAGTGTTCGAGATACCAGTCGGCGGCAAACACGCTCGGCGCGTCCGCTGTCATGGTTTGAGAACCAATGGAAAACCAAAATCCATCCGCTTCCAGGCTTCCGGTATAGTCATCCACGTACTTTACGCCT
>JABDJK010000054.1 GCA_013002535.1 Hyphococcus sp. | reverse complement strand
AAAGAAAGGATGCCATATTCACGCTGGAAGCCGCGCCCTTGCGCGCTGATCCGCGATTTATGGATTTCGCTGCCGAAATCGGGCTTGTCGATTACTGGATTGAGGCCGGCGTCTGGCCCGACTTTTGTGTGACGGAAGACATCTCGTATGACTGTGAAGAGACTGCACATGCCGCGCGGGACAAATTGCACGGGAAAGTCGAGACCGGCGCCGCTAATTGAGCAATCGTCGTTTGCCTCTTCAAGTCCAATGTTTCTAGCGAACAAGGTCTGTATCGCTAAACGAATAGTTTCTCATAATGGAAATTATTCATCGAAATCAACGTGCCTCTTTTCCCAACAGCACTTGGCAAAGCGTATCAACGATTGCGCCGATCCGATCATCTTTTAGGTGGTAGATAATCGCTTTTGATTCCCGTCGTGTTCCGAGAATTTCGTCAGTTCGAAGTTTGCTGAGTTCACGCGATAGTCTTGGCTGGGGTATTCCCAATATACTCTCAATCTGACCGACGGAGAGTTCTCCATCTCGCAACTGACAGCAAATTATCAGCCGCTCCGGATGCGCAAGCGCCTTGATGAGGCGTGTCGCTTCTTTAGCGAGCGGCAACATCTGCTTTGTTTCAGGGGCTAACATCAAAATATACTCCAACTTTTGGTGCGCACTACATATAAAAACACTTTACAAAAACGTCAAGTGTGTTTATATGCGCCGATATAGGAGATTTCCAATGGAACATTTTACGCCCGTTTCAGCGCTTATCGGCGGCGTTCTTATCGGCGTTTCGGCGACGATGTTAATGTGGTTGAACGGCAGAATTGCAGGTATCAGTGGGGTGTTTTCTGGCGTCGCATTTACCGAGCCCGGCGACAGGGCTTGGCGTATTTTGTTCGTGGTCGGATTGATAGCAGCGCCGGTTTTTTATTCAGTCATCACGCGTTCAACACCGGCGTTCGACATAACTGGAAACTGGCCGCTAATTGTGATTGCCGGTCTACTCGTCGGGTTTGGCGTAAGGTTGGGTTCCGGTTGCACAAGCGGGCATGGTGTGTGCGGTCTTGCCCGCTTGTCGCCGCGCTCAATGGCGTCTGTTGGCCTATTCATGATTGCCGGTATGGCGACCGCTTCCGCTGCGCGATTTCTGGTTGGAGGGTAACATGAAAAATAATGTATCTGCGCTGATCGCAGGGTTGGTTTTTGGTTTGGGTTTAACGATTTCCGAGATGATCAACCCAGCCAAGGTGCTAGCCTTCCTCGATATATTTGGAGATTGGGATCCATCGCTTGCTTTGGTCATGGGCGGCGCATTGGCGGTCACAGCACTTGGCTATCGTTTGGCATGGCGTCAGTCAAAACCATTCTTTGCTTCGCGTTTTAATATTCCTGGAAATAGAAAAATAGATGTGCGACTTGCAATTGGGGCGATCCTATTTGGCATTGGCTGGGGGCTTGTGGGGCTATGTCCTGGGCCAGCAATTTCTGCACTGATGATTGGCGGCGCACCTGCTTTCGTGTTTATTTTTGCGATGATTACGGGAATGGGTGTGTTCGAATTATTTGAGCGGGCCGAGAAATTACGCCGCCCGAAACTTCCGCTTGCATAGCTGCATTCACCGCGCGTGTAGCTTCATCTAGATTAACCGGCAGAGATCGTGATCCAAATAGCAATAGCGAGTAGAATATTTGAAAAGGCCAGACGCGCAATTAGGGATGTGCGCAAACGTTCCAATGATTTACCAAGGCTCGCTCCAAGTAATACGATGCAAATGTCAATGGCAAACACACAAAACCAAAGGTGATTGTGACGGGCAAATCCCTGTTTAAAAAAACTTTCTAGGAACGTGCGCCGGCCGTCAGGGGGCGCCGGTGGTCGAACGTTTCGCGCCGCGCAACAACGTTGGTATGACAGCGCAAAGACCAAGAATGATAAGGGCGCCGAGCTTGTAAAATACGAAGCTAGCGATGAGGGCAGCCATAATTGCCAGACTGGCCCTTAGCGAAGGCTGTGTAAGCGGCCAGATATGCATAGCGTTTAAGCGCGCTATGACATTTTGTTCATTTGTGTTTGCCAGTTGTTGCGACAGCGTCGAGCTATCACTGCGCAATTCATTGAGTACAATTGATCGGCCGTGAAAGGCGCCTTGCCTCAAAAATATGAGATACCCGCCGATGAATACCGCAAAAATGAAAAAGCCAAAGATCCAAGCATAAACATTGCGCGTTCCCTTAGCTACGTTTTCAGCGAACAAGAAACCTATTGCAGCGTCTACGGCTTCACGCCAATTAGAAGCATCCTGAAAGGCTGCAAAATCGGGCGACATGAAAGCAAATATGGATGGGTCCGGGCTGCGCAAATACAAATTCTGGACGCCCATCAAATAAATCATCACGCAACCAATTAAGGCAACCGTATATGCATATCCAAAAAACCGTTGCATCGCTTCGAAGCCGCATCGACGATCAATGGAAGTGATGCTGGGTATAATCTGCAGCCCATAATTTTGTGCAACACCGCGCAGGAATGCGGCTCCGACACCAATGATAACAAGGCCGAACGATAACAATGAACCGATACCGAGCCCAACATAGACAATGTATGTTGTTAGGGCGAAGGCGTTATTATGAGTTATATTGACCTTGTCGGCTTGGGGCGTTGAAAGGAAAGACGCGACCATCCAGTCGCGTTCAATATTGGCTGCCTCAAGTGGATATCCGTTTGAATCGAGGCGATCCAGTTTTTGAGTTTCACTTGGGTTTCCGTAGAATTGACCTGCAACTTGTGCATGATCGGACATGGAGAGCATTACCATTAGAGCCGTGACGATCGCGATCCCCCCGATGACGAATAAGCGCAAGTGTTTTTGAAACGTTTGAACGCTTTTGTGGTCACTTGCGACGGGGGAGAAGTCTGTTGCGACAAGCATGCGCTCCATGATCATTTCGTCCCAGGCATCACGCAAGCTTGCGAGGGCGAGGTAAATCAGGGTCCAGGCCGCTGGCATTAAAACAAGTGTCGCTAGGCTCCAGTTGATTGCTGAATAAAATCCGATTTCCTTTGCGCCGGTGTCCAGGCGCTCGGCGCCGGCGCTCGGTGTCCAGGTGAAAAAGCCAATATGGATAGCGTTGGCAATTAAAAGCATAACAATGCCGAACATCATCGCGACGGCAAAAATAGAAATTGCTATGAGCGGGCGCGGGATTTCGGCCGCTTGTGCATCGATGCTTGCGTTTCGAATTTCATCTTTCGAAAGCGCCGCCAGTCGTCTCCGGGCGATATCTATGTATCGGCCGTTTTCATATCGTTTTAGATAGGCTTTAAGTTCCGCTGGGTCATGCGTATCTTTGATGGTTGACCAGAAAACGGTTTCGACATTGTCACTTGTCGGTGCGTTATCGGCATTGTCGTTCTCAGTTATTTTGGGGGAGGCTTTCGCCTCGAGCGCCGAGCGAATGTCTGCAACGAGGCCGCGCCAGTTGCGGTCATCGCGATCGCCGCTCCAATTGCACAGATTTGCGGTCTGCATCAATTCAAACCGGATCGGTACGTCACACTCTTCGATGAGCGCAGGCACTATAGTAGAATGACGCTCGCCGACCGTCGCCTCTGCGCGCACCCATTTCGATTTCGTTGATGTTTTTGACCAGACAACGACAACGGCGCCGGCTCTGCGCAATTTTTCTTCAATCACCTCGTCATACGCGTCACCGGCGCGCAAAACACCATCCCACCATACGTCGAGACCCTCGGCCATGAGCGAGTTGGCGATCAATTCCGCGACAGGCTGATTGTCGCGGGAATAGGAAATGAAAACGTCCGGCAGCGCGCCCTCCTACGGATTTTTTCTACTAGATAGCCTGCTCGCCCCGAAAAAGGTAGATCACACGCCGCTACTGCCTCTTGATTAATGCTTGGGGACGCTGCTTGGTAAGGTGGGCTTTAGACCCAAAGTCCCGCGACCGATTATTCAAAAATGAGACTTATATGTTGAGGGCGATAGCGGTGGAAAAATTGTTGGTTCGTTGCTTATTGCTCGGCGGGCTGAGCCTCATTCTTTACATTGGCTTTTTTTGGGTCGTCAATCGCAGTCATCGTGCGGTCAGTATCAATTCGCAAGGTGAACACTCTGTTGCAATACTTGCGACGGAACATCTTACAGTGACGACCTGGAATGTTGGTTATGGAGCTCTGGGCGCGGAGTCGGATTTTGTTGCAGACGGCGGCAAAAATTTATTACCGCCCAGTCGTCAGGTTGTGGACAAAAATATAGCGGGCATCGCGCGTGAGCTTAATGGTGTCACTTCAGATGTCGTGATTTTGCAAGAAGTCGCTGGCCCGAGCATTTTAAATCGCGGCGGTGATCCCATCCGTGCAATCGATGATGCTTTCGGCGAACGCGACAACGCATTTTCAGAAGATTTTTCATTGCGTTTTGCGCCGCCTCCGTTCGCGCCGAAACATGGCCTATATTCGTCATTGCGTGTTTCTAGGGCAACGAGGGAAATTGTTAAGTTACCGTTGGAGCCCGGTTATATGCTGGGCGTCGCAAAACGGCGCTACCATTTGCATGTTGTGCGAATTCCGTTTTCCGAAGGCGAATGGACAATAATAAATCTCCACCTGTCCGCTTTTGACGATGGCGCTGACGTCAGACGCCGGCAACTGCGTGCGGTTCTGAATTTTGCCGTTGAAGAGTTTTCGCAAGGCCGTCATGTTGTGATCGGCGGGGACTGGAATTTAGAATTCGTTCGACCTGTGCGTCCTTCAACAACTGGAGATGAAGATCTATTCTGGATTCATCCGTTTCCCGTAGAGGAATTGGCCGCAGGCTGGCGTATCGCCGTTGATGAAAAAACGCCAAGCGTCAGAACAAATGAGCGACCCTATCGACGCGGTGAAAATTTCACAACGGTTATTGATGGCTTCGTTGTCTCACCCAATGTGGTCGTTGAAAGCGTTGAAACGCGCGATACCGATTTTCAATTCACCGATCATCAGGCGGTTACGTTGAATATTCGAGCACTTGCGGAGTGACGACGCGCTTCGCCGCGTCGGCTCGCGGCGTTAATGACAGCAAATTGCTATCCTACCGCTTTCTCTGCGGTGCGCGGCAGCTTCCAACCGGGGCGGGGGAAGTGGCAAGTATATCCGTTTGGATTTCGTTCCAGATAATCCTGGTGATCGGGCTCTGCTTCCCAGAAATCGCCAGCTGGCGTAACTTCGGTTACGACCTTGCCGGGCCAGAGTCCCGAGGCGTCGACATCACTGATCGTTTCTTTAGCAACGGCTTCCTGTTCAGACGACATGTAGAAAATTGCAGAGCGATACTGGCTGCCGCGATCATTGCCTTGTTGGTCGATCGTTGTTGGATCGTGAATCTGGAAGAATAACTCTAAAATGTCACGATAGGTGGTGACAGCCGGGTCAAATATAATTTCGATGGATTCCGCGTGACCGGTGTTACCTTTTTTGACATCATTGTAGGTCGCGTTTGGAAAATCGCCGCCGGAATATCCGACACGTGTCGAAACGACGCCCGGATATTTTCGGATCAAATCCTGCATGCCCCAAAAGCAACCGCCGGCGAGCAAAGCGCGTTCTGTTTTATCGGTCATAATCTTCTCCAATCGCAGAATTGATCGAGGGATATGGGCTCTTCGCCGCCACATTAAAGGCTTATCACGATAGCTTGATAGCGCACAGTCCGTATGTGAACCGGGAAGCTTTCAAGCAATAATTCGAACCGGTAGGGCGTCAAACCCGTGGACGAAATTCGATCTGGTTTTGACCGGCGGCCCGGCGATTTCAATTCGGTCCCAGCGTTTCAGGATCTCTTCCAAAAGGATTTTCAGTTGTAATTCAGACAACCGCCGGCCCATACAGCGATGAATGCCGAAACCAAAGGAGAGGTGTCGGCTGGCATTTTCGCGATCAATTTGGAAAGTCTCAGCATCTTCGAAGATATCCTCGTCCTTGTTGCCCGAGGCGTACCACATGACGATTTTTTCGCCCGGCGCTATTTCCTGGCCATTCAATATAAACGGCGCCGTCGCGGTGCGGCGCATATGGGCGATAGGCGTTTGCCAGCGGATGATTTCTGAGATCGCATTGTCCATCAGGCTTGGGTTGGCCTTTAGCTTGTCCAACTCTCCTGGAAATTGATCGAATGCGGCGATCGCGCCTGACATTGAGTTACGGGTTGTATCATTGCCGCCAACAATCAAAACGAGAATGTTGCCAAGGAAATTCATCGGTTTCATGTCGCGCGTGTTCGGGTTTTGCGAAAGCATCGATACGAAATCAAAACCAGACGCATTGTCTCGTCGTTCACGCCAAAGCTTCGTGAATGTAAACAAACAATCTTTGACTTCACGAATACGTTCGGACTCGTTGGCGGTAACGCCTTGTCCAGGTTCCGACGTTGCGACATTTGACCAGCGCGTTAATTTATGGCGGTCCTCAAACGGAAAATCGAACAAAGTCGCGAGCATTTGTGTTGTCAGTTCAACTGATACGCTTTCAACCCAATCGAAAATTTCGCCCACCGGCAACGTATCCAACAAACTCGTTGTTCGCTCGCGGATGATGGGCTCAAAATTAGGAAGGTTCGGACGAGCAACGACACCGGATACAGCGCTGCGCTGCTGACTATGCCGTGGCGGGTCCATGGTGATGATCCCTTCAAGCACCCGGTCGGCAAATTTCACAGCAACATCATCATGGATAATGACGCCGCCATGCTCGCTTGCCGACGAAAAAACCTCGTGATTGGTCTCGACCGTTAGAATGTCCTGGTATTTGGTCACCGACCAATAGGGTCCGTAGGCGCTATCTTCGCAATGATAGACCGGCGCTTTATCACGCAGTTGCGAAAATATTGGCCAGTAGCCGTCATCCTGCCAAAGATTGAGATCAGAGACGTCAAGCATTGTTTTTCAATCAAGCGTTTCTTCGCATATCGCGCGTTTCATAGCGCCGCTTTGGTGATATCTGCAAGGCGCCTAAAACACTATCGAAATACCGGCGATGCGGCTAAGTAATGTTGGTTTAGTTCGTTCAGTGTGGCCGCAGTTCAGTCCTTGTGGGAGATTACCATGGTATTATCGCGCCGCGCCGCGCTTCAGTCGTCAACAGCTGGATTGGTGCTCACGTCCTTTGGATGTGGTGGGAAAAGCAAACCATCAACCGTCGGCGACCTCGCCTCGATGGATGCGGTTGCAACGGCGCAAGCGATAAAGTCGGGAGAAATATCGGCGGTTGAGAGCATCAACGCTGCTATTGAGCGCGCTGAAAAACTCAACCCACAAATCAATGCGATCGTCACGGCCTATTATAATGCCGCACGCGAGCGGGCAGCCGCAGGCGCTGACGGCGCCTGGTTCGGCGTTCCAAGTTTTATTAAAGACTTGAATAAGGTGACGGGCCAGCGAACAACGTACGGTTCTCGCGCGTTTGCAAATTATGTAGCGCCCGATCAATCGGAGCTTGTCGATGCGATTTTTTCCAACGGAATTATCAGTCTCGGAAAAAGTTCTTCGCCTGAATTCGGGCTAACAGCGACAACGGAATCTCAATTGCAGGGCGCGACGCGCAACCCCTGGAATCTTGAGCATTCAACCGGCGGGTCGTCGGGCGGCGCCGCGGCGCTGGTTGCGGCCGGCGTAACGCCGATAGCGCATGCGTCCGACGGAGGCGGTTCCATACGCATTCCAGCCAGTAGTTGCGGGGTCGTTGGTTTAAAGCCATCGCGCGGCCGCATGCCAAGACCAGATGCGCCAGCTGGCCGGCCGCTTACCATCGCGCAGCACGGAGTTGAATCGCGAACAGTGCGCGACACCGCAGCATTTCTTGCGTTGATTGAGACAGATGGAAAATTAGAGCCGGTTGGCCTTGTCTCCGAACCGTCAAGGCAGCGACGGAGGATCAAATTTTTCACGAACTCGCCGACCGGACACGATGTCCACCAGGACGTTATAACAGAGACGCAGCGTGTTGGCCAAATGCTTGCCGATCTCGGGCACGACGTTGAAGAAATTCGTTCGCCGTTCGACGCTGCCGTCTTGCAAGACTTTACGGTTTATTGGGGCTCTGGCGCTGCTCGAGCGGTAAAGAGTTGGGAAGATGCAACTGGCTTGAAAGCAGACTACAATGCATTCGAACCGTGGACGTTCGGTATTATTGATTTTTATGAATCGCGCGCGCATACGCTTGATATAGCAGTTGAAAGATTACTGTCATTCGCGGGGTATTACGAAGGTATTTTCGCTGATACGGATCTCATTTTGTCTCCGGTAATTGCGCAGCCGCCGCCGAAAATTGGCTATCTCGACTCCCGGCATTCCTTTCCGCTCGCATTCGAGCGTCTCAGCGAGATTGTATGTTTCACGCAGTTTATGAATGTTTCCGGCGCGCCCGCAATTTCATTGCCAACCGGAATGTCATCGGACGGGTTGCCCATCGGTGCGCAACTTGCTGCTGCAACCGGCAACGAGCGCACTATTCTGGAGGTTGCTTACGAACTTGAGGAAGCAATGCCTTGGCGGGACCGGAAGCCGGCCGTATCCGCCTAGAAACTCCATTCCGCGTTTAGATCATCTTCGATACATCGATCTATCAGTTCAATGAACGCCTTGCGCGCGTTGATTTTTGTCAGAGCGAAGGCATTCATTTTGAGCTGTTTGAGTTTTTCCGCTACCGATGCTGCGGTTGACCTTAATTCGCTGGCGGGTGCGATTTGGTCATAAAATCCAGCGGTGACCGCGTCAGACGGCGCAAATATTTCAGCGTTCATCACGCAACGATTGAAATATCGCCGGGGCAATCGATGTCGCGCGAGCTCGATGCCAAAATTGTGCAACGGAATTCCGATTGCTGTTTCATTCAGCCCGGTTTTAAAAGGTCCGTCCGCCGATATTCGATAATCGCAACACAACATCAGGAAGGCGCCCATAGCGATCGCGTGACCAGAAGAGGCGCCGATCACTGGTTTTTGAAAAGACAGAATTCGGCGCCCGAGCCGCGAACCGCGCGCCGTCAGCTTTTTGGCTTCGTCCATCCCTTTCATCATTTCCGGCAAGTCAAATCCGCCGGAAAACATCCCCTCGCGGCCAGTCAGAATAACAACTGCCCCATCTTTTTCGGCGCGATCAAAGGCTGGGCCGAGCTCATCGAACATTGCGTGGGAAAGGGCGTTGGCCTTCCCGTCATCCATTGCGATAGTCGCGACGCCATTGTTGAGAGAATAGGTGACGAGATCAGTCATTGTGAGTTTCCTGGTAGATAGGTCTGTGGTTCCATCTATTTTATTTTAGACAAGGCTCCACATGACGCCTAATGGTTTGCGCAGTTGCGTTTAGCGCGTTATTGCGATTGGGGCTTTATTGCAGGACGAGATGATGAAACCAGTGGTAATTATTGGCGCCGGTCAGGCAGGAAGTCAGGCGGCTGTCAGTCTGCGCCAGTTTGGGTGGAAGGGCGGTATCATACTGATAGGTGAGGAGAATTATGCTCCTTATCAGCGCCCGCCATTGTCGAAAAAATTTCTTGAAGGCGATCTCCCTTTTGAGCGACTGCTTTTAAAACCGGAAACATATTACCAAACCAGCGAAATCGGGTTGCGCAAATCCGTGCGGGTTGAGGCGATAAACCCGGAAGAAAAAACAGTTTCGCTTTCCAATGGCGAAGTCGTCGAATTCAGTTCAGCAATCATTGCCACCGGAACAACGCCCCGTCGTTTGCCGGATGACGAAATTGACGGCGCTTTCTATCTGCGCTCTGTCGCTGATTCTCTTGCGCTGCAGGATCGAATTGTAGACGGCGCAAAAATTGTCGTGATCGGCGCCGGGTATATTGGTCTTGAAGTCGCGGCGACAGCGCGCAAGCGTGGCGCATCGGTAACAGTGATTGAGGCCGCACCACGGATTATGGCGCGGGTCACTGGCGATTTTATTTCCGGCTACATTCAGCAATATCACGAAAAGCAGGGCGTCGAATTCCGAATGCCGCATATTGTAAACGAATTGATGAGTGAGAATGGGAAGCTTATCTCATGCAAACTCGATAATGGTGACGAAATTGATGCGGACATCGCTGTTATCGGTATCGGCGTTTTGCCGTGCGATGAATTAGCTGCGTCTGCCAGCATTGAGTGCGACAACGGCATCAAAGTCGATGAAAATTGCCGGACAAACCAGCCAGATATCTACGCCGCAGGCGATTGCACCAATCACTACAACGAACATTTTGCCGTTCAAGTGCGCCTTGAGTCTGTTCACAATGCGATTGAGCAGGGAAAAACAGCTGCTGCGGCAATCGTCGGCGATGAGAAACCTTACCGGCAGGCGCCGTGGTTCTGGTCCGACCAATTTGATTTAAAAATCCAATCGGTAGGCATCAACGCTGGTCATGATGATGTCTTCGCGTTCGAAGATCCGGAAAAAAATGCGGTGTCGGCATTCTATTTCAAGAACGAGGCGCTGTTGGCTGTCGATGCAATAAATCGACCGGCCGATTATCTCGCGGTCAGGAAGTTATTGCAGGACAAAGTACCGATAAGTCGCGCCGACATTGAAACGGCTAACGGCGATCTGAAAACGCTATTGTCAAAAAAACCGAGCTAGTTTGCGACATTCATATCGATCAAACGCATGCAGCGGGCAACTACGATGTAGGCGTTAAATGGCTTCGCGACGTGGTCGACGGCGCCGAGATTTAACAGATCTAAAATCTGGTTTTCATTCTGGGTCGCTGTACGCAGTATCACGCGATTGCGGGCAGTCGGCGATCGGGCGTGAGAATGTTCGATCACTGCTTTCAAATCCAGGTTCGGCAAGGCGCAATCTGTGACAATCAGATCCGGCTCGTGTTCTGCAATCATCTGAAGCAGTTCATCACTGCAGTCGGCGTCAATCACACCTTGCTCGCGGGTCTTGTGCGTTAGCTACATTCTTTCGCCTTCATTGTCGTCTGCGATAAGGAATGTGAACTATTGCGCGTATAGGATTTTTTAAAAAATTTTCGTCGAATTGCCAGGGCGCAATAGGCTTTACAACGAAGCCGACAACGCCGCTGAGGATAGCGCGTATATGATCTGCGGGCTCATCTAAAGCGGTCAGTTTTCTGAAGTGCGACGTCACAACACCGAAAAATGATGTTCTGTATGTTGTGCTGCATCCGCGCAGTCCAAGTCAGCTTGGCTGGTTTTTAGACCATCCTCCAAAGCCGCCGCCGCGGCGGAAATCTCTTGTTAGAAATAGCTCGCTGCTGACCCGCGCAATTTATGAGCAATTGACGCCAACTCCTGGATATCGCTTGGTTTGAATTTTCATTGGGCGAATGCCGCGCTAATGCGCCGTATGATTTGGCGGCGTCCGTTCAGACTGTGTAGGAATCGAGGGCGCAGCGCGTCAATTGCGCTGGATTGACTATCATTGTTTTTTGCTGTGGCCGCGTCACCCACAACCGTCGCTTCGACTTGGAATATGGTCGCAGGAGCATGGGCCGAAAACGCGGAAAAAAATTTTAAAACTATTCAGGTGTTGCGCTCAGAAGTCTTTTTTCCAGTTCGCGGAGACCGTCTGATCGCCGTCCTGTCGAATTTCCGATTCTACAGAGATATTGTCCGTGATTTCATACTCAAAGCGTACGGCGCCGCCTTTGCCCGTACCGTCTTGCGTCGCGGAAACGAAAACGCCGTCCGCAACATATTTCCCGATGGTGAGTGAACCCCCGCCACTTTCCGGATCGATATCAAAGTTTAACATATCGAGGCCGGTTGCCTGACGCAGGGTGCCAGTCAACCCGCCGCCGCCAAATGGGCCAATGCCCCCCAGCGCCGCCAATGCTTGTGCTGTTTGCAGCGACTCAACTGCGGTCAATTCGCCAGCGGGCTTTCCGAAAAGTACAATCGCCATAATATCTTCCTGCGGCAATGACGGTGTGGATGTCAGTTCGATCGCTGGCTCCGTCGCGCGGCCCGTAATTGATATTATCGCGGTGACGCCATCGCTTGTTTCGTGTTCAGCTCTAATATTTAAAGTGGGATTGTTAGGGGACAGGCGGTCAAAACTGATGCGTCCGGTCGTGAATTCAAAACGACGTCCTGAAAAATCGAGCCAGCCGCGCCGAAGTGACATATTTCCAAGCAGGAGATGCCCGCCGCGATCGCTTCTTGCGGAGACATTGGCAGACCATTCGCTCTCCATGCCCCGCCCGCGTATGAAAATCCGGTCATCGGCATTGACGGAAACATTATAGGTTAGTTCACCAGCAGGCTGCGCCGCCGGGTTCGCTTCCGCGCGCGCTTCCATGTCTTCAATCGATACAACATCGATGGGTGCAAGGCCGTTGCTCTCCGGCGTGATAATTTCAGCATCCAGTTCTACGATGTCGATCTCGCCGGCCGCTTCGATTTTGTTTAGCGGCCCTGCGATATTCACAGCGCCATTGGCCACAAGCGAATTTACAGGATGCGCCGAGAACTCAGCGTCGTCAAAGCGGATGTCTATTTCCAGCCGCGAATTATCGCCGACGTAAATCGCGCCCTCAATAGTGACTTTGTCATTGTCAGAACTGCCGTCGCCTAGCGCGCCGCCGGTCAACCGGATTTCGCTTTGGCCGCCGGCAAAGGATGCATTCGCTTCCGCATGGATGTCGTCAATCGAAAGTCCAGATGTAAGTTCTGTAAAAGCGCCTTCGGTGAGCGTTGCGTTTCCCAAAATCTCGGGCGCAATTGTTGTACCGGCGAAATTGAAGTCAGCCTTCAAGGCGCCTTCCATGGATTGAAGTTCGGGCGGCATATAGGCGGTCAGCAATTCGATATCGCCGTCATAGCGGAAGTAGCCGTCGATCGGCCCCTCGGTGGTTACAGAGATTGCCGGTGAACGGCGCAAAATTGCCGGTAGGGACAAATTCATATCTGCGGCGTTGGCGCCGGGTGCATTGCGGATCAAAATGCTCTCGCCATTCCAGACGAGATTACCGCGCAGTTCAGTTCCCCCTCTTTCCAACAACAAAGAACGAATAGTGAAGTCAGCGCTTGCCAGTTGGTCCCGTCTGGTATCGATTGAGGCTGTCATATCGATCTGGCTGTCGACGCCCGGAATATTAAAACGGGTCAAGGCGATATCGCCGCGCCAGCGCGCCTCTGAGAAATTGGCGTCAATTGCCGCTGTCCCGCGCTGCCCCCACGCAATTTGCGCATCGACCCCAACTCCCTCTTGAAAAGACAAAATCGCAGGACGCAACAAAGACAATTGGTTGTCAAAAATCTGTGCGTTCAACGTATTGATAGTCACTTCCGTCGCGTCATTGAGATTGATGATTGCGCCCGCAAGAATATTGCGCATGCTTTGAGTTTGCGTCGTAGTAATTTGCGCTGCGCTGATCTCTGTCCTGACAGCGTTGGCTGGTCCAGCGGCTTTTATTTTAAGAACGCGAAGTTTCGTATCGCTCACGGACAAGTCGTTTGCTGTGAGATCGACCGATATGTTTTCGCGATTGCGCGTGATGTTTCCACTGGCAATCAGATCGCCAGCGATAACAAGACCGGGCCAGGGCGCAGCGCCCTCACGGCCTTCGTATTTGACGTCAAATGATAATCTTCCGTCAACGGGCGCATAGGCGCCATTGGCGTTCAAACCAAACCCCGTGCCGGAGTAGCTTATCTTTGGCGCGCGTATCAATCCGTCAGCAGAAGAACGCAACTGAACATCGAGCTTGCCGGCGCCATTGCGCGGCTGCGCCGTTAAATCGCCGAAGGGCCTAGACGGCAATCCGGCGAATGCTCCTTCAATGGCAATTGCCGGCGCTGAAGCGCCATTGACAAGCGCCTGAGGTGTTTGGGCGGAAAGCGTTGCCTTAAAATTTTCTGCCGGCCCAGTGACGTTGATGCGTCCTGTCGCAGGCGCCCCGGGTTTAATGCTTGGCGCCAGCCCTGTCACTGTTGATGGCGCTAGGTCGAAGTCCGCATCTATGGAAATCGATTGCAACAGAAAATCATAGCTTGCATCGCCGCCAATAGATGTTCCATCAGCCAATGCGAGCTCGAACCCGTTAAGCTTCGCATCACGGTTCGCATCGAAATCAATTGTCCCGGCGAAGGACCCGCCATCGCCGATTAATGGAAACGCGTTGCCGGTAGGCGCTATAACCGATAAATCGCCGCTCAATTTGTTCTGGAGGTTGGTTGCTCCGCCTAACAGTTCAGCAGTGAAGCTTTCACTGATCAACCTCGCATTGACGCCATATGCGTTACGCTGCGGTGTGAAGCCTAGGGATAGATCGACCTTATCCCCAATCAGGGATTGAAATTCAGGGCGGTAATCTTCGGCAAATTCAGCCGTAATCGCCGCAGACAATCTGTCAAAGATGTTTCGGGCGTTGGGCCATTCTGCCGACCCAGAAACAACACCTGAGGCAGTGGTTATTTCGTTGATCGTGAGGACGCCGCCGCGCATTTGCTTCGCCAGGTTTAGGTTGAATTCAACTGGCGATGACAATTCCGGGATGGTCGATAATCTTGCGCCGGCGGTAAAGACGCCGTTGACGGCGGCTTCTTTTGTTTCGCGCAAATCGCCGGCGATGGTCATATCCAATGCGCCAAAGTCGCCGATGTGGGCGTCCATGGTGATCGTGGCGTCAGTTACGGCGCCATTACCAGCCAATTGGATTGAAACAGGCCCGCCGAGATCGGCAAACGCTGCAAGTGCGCCGTCTTCGCTGGCTGTGATATCAGCGTTCAGAATAAGTTGATCCTGGCCGGGCGCGAGATCGATCTGGATGACGCCTTGGTCGCCATTGCCGCCGTCAATTTCTGCGGTGACCGAAAATTTCCTGCCGCCCATGGCGACGGCGCCATTAGCGTTGAGGCTTACAGCCTCCATACTCTTGAAGTCTGTTATCGTGAATTCGCGGACCTCAAGTTTCGGAAGGTCACGCGGCAGCGAAAAGCTGAGCGCATCGCCATCATTGTCTTGCTCGGGTCGTTCGGGCGGACTGCGTAGCAGATTGGCGCCGTCAATCGCTAATTGGTCTATGAAAATGCGTTTCGACAAGAGCGCGAACGGACGCCATTTCAACTCAGCGGCGTCAACGGTCAACCATTCGCCGTCTGCATCAGCGACGGTCAGGTCGTGAAGAATAATTTCACCAGGCAGGACGCCTTCTAGAGCGCCGATTTTCACGTTGCTTGCCAGCGCTTCGCCGGCGCGGGTTTCTATTTGCGAAACAAGAAACGCCTTTCCAGGCGCCGACATGAATAGGATTATCCACGCAGCGGCCATGAACGACACGAGAACGATCAGGACGATCAGCATATATCGAACAAGTACCGGCATCAGAATGGTTGCCCGATAGAGATGTATACTTGAAACGCGCTATCGCTTTCTCGTTTTTCAAGCGGAAACGCGACGTCGGCGCGAATGGGACCAATTGGCGTTAAATAACGTATGCCGCCGCCAACGCCGATAAATAGATCTTCGTCGAAATCCGGCAGTGATGCGGCGCCGACATTACCGGCGTCGATGAACGCGGCGACCTGAAGCGATTTCATCACTCGCGCGCGTATCTCAGCCGCGCCTTCTACATAAGACCTGCCGCCAATGGGATTGGCGTCGGCGTCCAGGGGGCCTGCTTCCTGAAAGCCAAACCCGCGGATAGACCCACCGCCGCCAGCGAAATATCTCTTATTGCTTGGAAGCTCGGCCAGGCTCGCGGAAAAAGTGGCGCCCATGCCGACGCGACCGGCGAGCGTGAACCTGTCATCACCGCCAAAGAAAATCCGTGAGCGCGCTGAGAATTCCGCCTGCTGAAATGTTTCCGATCCAGTATAGGGGGTGACCACAAGGTTCACTCGAAACCCTTTAGCGGGGTCCAACAAATCATCTTCCGAATTCCACAGGACCGATAAAGGCGCCGACACGAAATAGTTTCGATCTTCTGTCGTATCTGTTTCGACTTTCGATGTTTCCAGCGCAATCGCGCCACGGGTTTCAAGCCGATCATCGAGCCAGAGTTTGGATAGGCCGCCGCTCAAGCGCAGCGAACGCGCATCAAAGGCTTCAGTGGTCTCATTCAAGAATTCAAAGCTACCGAACGCCGTGCCGGGTAAAACGGGAAGAGGCTTGGCAAAATTGAAATCGATTGATTGTTCGACTTGCGAACCGCGCATTTCGACCCGCAGGCTTTCGCCCTGGCCAAACAAATTCCTGTTTTCAAAAAATAGGCGCCCGCCCGGCCCGACGGCTGTTGAATAGCTGGCGCCTGCGCCAATTGTGCGGTGTTTACGCTCGCTGACCCGCACGATGACAGGCGCTGCGCCATCCGGACCGGTAGCGCCCGGCGCAACATCAAGATCGGAAAACATCGCCGTCTTGGAAAGCCGGTCGCGATATTCGACGATTTTTGAACGTTCATACTCTTCGCCAGGTTCCCAGGTTTTCAATTTTTTAAGGTATTCTTCATTGGCGCGTTCGGCGCCTTGAATATTTACGCCGCCAAAATGGGCCTTCGCCCCGGTCCGGAATTCGTAGATTGCATTCGCAGTTGTCGTATCCGGATTGATGAGTGCGCGGCGGGCGACAATTTCGGCGTTTGGAAACCCGCTTTCCCACAAGAAGTTCAGGATCAGCAATTGGGTGTCGCGCAATGCGGCGCCCGCCGCCGAACGGGTTGGCGTTACTCCAGTCTCTTCGATGGTCGATGGTCGGCCCGATGCGTCGTCAGCGTATAAAATTTCATATTCGGCGATCGTAAACCGATCACCGGCGTCGATTATGTAGTTCACGATCGTCGCGGCGCCTTCGCCGCCCGGCGTCAACTCAAAGGATGCGGCGCCTTGGTAAAATCCGGCGGATTGAAGCACGTTTTCGAACTTCGCAATATCGCGGGACGCGGCCCGGCGAAGGGCGGCGCTCGTCGGGTATTGCCGTTCGGTGTCTGAAAGTTCTGACGTGTTTCTGATAATATCGGCAATATCGGCGGGCGCGCCGGTCAATGTAATCTCAAAGTCACGCGCAGACACTGTCGCGCTAACAAATAGCGCGCCAATCACGCCGACCAAACCGGCGAAAAACTGTGCTGATCTGTGGATCCTCAAACCGCGCTCGCTGGGACTGTTCGCTTCGAACTCAACGCCTCGGAATGTCCCGTCCGGGCGACATCATTGAATGTTTCAGCAATTGGTTAATCATCGCCTGAATTTAAAGGCATATTGTGGCGCCAAACTGCGAAAA
This sequence comes from Hyphococcus sp., assembly GCA_013002535.1. Taxonomy (GTDB): domain Bacteria; phylum Pseudomonadota; class Alphaproteobacteria; order Caulobacterales; family Parvularculaceae; genus Hyphococcus. The sequence continues at coordinate 3,338 of JABDJK010000054.1, read as the reverse complement.
AACCGGAAAAAATAAGGGATTTTCATCTGGTGAAGGGCTGGCGGCTGGGTTAAGGCGTCGATTGCTACTTTAACCAGTTTGGAATTATCGCCATGGCGCATCCTCTGAGCGGTGCAAATTTAGGAACTTTGACAACAGTCGCAGGCAGGTCCGGGCTTCCAAGGCGCGCTCGCGACGGCGCCATGATCGGTCTCGCCGCGCTTGCCCGTTGGCCGTTTTCCGTTGGCGAAAAAATCGTCATGGAAAGCCGACTACCGAAACTTGAAGAAATGCCGGCGCCGGTTTTTATCCTCGGCCATTGGAGATCCGGCACGACGCATCTTTACAACATCATGTGCCAAAGCGGCGAATGGGGATTTGTGCCGCCGGTTGCAACGGGGCTGCCCTGGGACCTATTCGGGCTTGCGAAGGTTTTCAATCCGCTATTGGAACGCGCGCTGCCGGAACATCGCTATATCGACAATATTCCCGTCAATCCGGATAGTCCGCAAGAAGATGAAATCGCCGTCGCCAACATGTCGGAAGTTTCTTTCTATCACGGCATTTATTTTCCGCGCGCGTTTGCTGAAAACGTGGAACGTGGTCTCTTTTTTGATGGATGCTCAACCGCAGACATTCGCGGCTGGCGGCGTCAGTTTACGTATTTCTTGCGCAAACTTTATTTGCATCAGGGCGAGAAGCCGCTGTTGATCAAGAACCCGGTCTACACGGGACGCGTTGCGATGTTGCGCGAGATGTTTCCCGACGCGAAATTCATTCATATCCATCGCAACCCTTATGACGTTTTTGTTTCGATGCAGAACTTCTATAAAAAACTGCTGGCTGAATTTGCCCTGCAAAATTACGATCATGTGGACATCGATGAGGCTATCCTTTCCGTCTATGATCGGATGATGACGAAATATGAGGCTGAGGCGGCGGAAATACCCGCTGACCGATTGATTGAGCTGCGTTATGACGATCTCGATGCTAGCCCCCTGGAATCTGTGGAAAAAATCTATTCTGCGCTGGCCCTGCCGGGCTTTGACGCAGCCCGCGCGCCGTTTGAACGCTACCTTGCATCCATCAAGAGTTTCAAGAAGAATAGCTTTGAATACAGCGATGAAACGGCTGCCAAAGTAGAGGCGCGTCTCGGCCGGTTTATCGACAAGTGGAACTATCAACGTCCGGGGATAGACGGTGGTGAAGGGGCGCGCAGTGTGGAATTGGCGGGGTAGGATAGGCGCGTTGCCAGCGCTTGTTTTGGCGGCGGCTTGCGAGCGTGCTGAAATTCCACCAGCTATTTACGCTAATGATCAATGCCGGCGCGTTGCAATCGAAAATAGCGAAACCGGCGAACCTATTATTGGCGCTGAAGACATTGCGGTCGATTGGGAAACAAAGCGCCTGTTTATTTCCGCTTATGATCGCCGTTCAGTCGAACGCGCAGCCCGCCGTAAAAAAGCAGCGATCCCGCAAGGCGGCATTTATGCCGTCGATATTGACGATTTGTTTGCGGCGAGCGACGGTTCATTGATGCTGGATTCTCTGACGCCGCAAGGTGATTTCAACGGCGGCTTGCGTCCCCACGGCGTTTCTTACGATGCGGAAAATCATGAACTGGTTTTCATCAACCGAACTTACGAGCGTCGCGGCAATAAATGGACAATGACGCCGAAGCTCCAGCGCATCGGGGCCAACGGTGAAGTTTATGTCGGCGAAGTCACCGATGCGCCGTGCAGCGCAAACAATGTATTGGCGCGAGACGACAAAACATACATGAGCTTCGATCACGGCGCCTGTAACTGGCGTGCGGGTTTTGAAGATGTGTTTAAGTTAAAACGCAGCGGTCTGGCGACTGGCGCGGGTGTGGCGATATTTGACCGCGCATCCTTCGGGAACGGAATTGAAGCCACACATGATGGTGATATTGCGCTTGCGGCGACACGCGAAAACGCGTTGATTTTCTTAAAGCCCGCCGCGAAGAGCGCCCGCGAAAAATTCCGCATCGAATTGCCAGGCGGGCCGGACAATCTGACGATTGCCGAAGATGGCGGTATTGTCGCCGCGGTGCATCCAGCGATGATGCGCCTAGCCGCCAATCGGCGATTGGGACTAGGGCGTGCGCCATCGCGGATTGTTAAATCTGATCCTGACACGGGCGAGGTAAATATTCTTTTTGACGATCCAACCGGAAAAATCTTCAGCGCCGCGACCGTCGGCGTCGAAACGTCTCGCGGTCTGGTGGCGGGCTCTGTCACCGATGCGGGCCTATTGGTCTGTCAACGTCCAGCATGAATTCAATATCAGTTGTCACTGGCGGCGCAGGCTTTGTCGGCAAGCGCCTTGTCGAGGCTTTGCGCGCGCGCGGCGAACGCGTTTGCAGTTTCGATTTGGCGCCGCCGTCTCACGAAGGCGATGTGCGAGGTTCGATCCATGACATGGCTGCGCTATCCAAAGCCTTTGAAGGCGCAGCGTCGGTCTTCCATCTCGCCGGCAACGCCAATCTCTGGTCGCGAAACCCGCACGAATTCAACAAGGTCAATTTCGAGGGAACCAAAACCGCACTTGCGGCGGCTCGCGGGTCGGGCGTTCAAAAGTTTGTTCACTGTTCCAGCCTGACGACGTTGGTTGGAAAGAATACGCCAATTGGACTAAGTAGCGCCGATGAAACCGTTCGCTTGCATCCCGATGACATGCTTGGGCCATATCCGCGATCGAAATTGCTGGCGGAATTCGAAGTCGAACGGGCCGCGGCAGAAGGGTTTGATGCAGTTATCGCTATTCCGACGGAGCCGCTGGGCGAGGGCGACACATCGCTGACGCCGCCGACAAAAATGATCCTCGATTTCGTCAATGGCAAAACGCCAGCCTATATCGATTGCATCTTGAATTTTGTATCTGTTGACAGTCTCGCTGACGGGCTTGTCGCCTGCCGCGACAAAGGTGAGCGCGGCGAGCGATATTTGCTCGGCGGTGAGAATTTGCCGCTCGCCGAATTACTCACCATGTTAAGTGCGCTAACCGGGCGCCCAATGCCGAAAACGAAAATGCCATACGCTGTAGCGCTTGCGGCGGGCGCCATCGATACGAGACTTGTCGCGGCGCTTACTGGGAAGCCGCCAAAGGCGCCGTTAACCGGCGTGAGGCTAGCAGGCAGGCAAGTTTCGTTTTCGTCTGTAAAAGCAGCGCACGAACTCGGTTGGCGTGCTGGTGAATTGAAGCCAGCGCTCGGGGAACTGCTGGACTGGGCGCTCGATAACGGGCTGCTGAAATCAGTTTAATCGCATGCGGGCTTGTGCGAATATTCTCTCCATGAATACCGACAGTCGTACAAAACTGAAAATCGAAAACTGGCT
>JABDJK010000045.1 GCA_013002535.1 Hyphococcus sp. | reverse complement strand
CCCAAGAGGTAGCCGACGATGGATGGTGCGATGAATTCCATCGCCGCTATCTACAATCGACTTTGGGGAAGCGCAATCTTATGCGATGGGTTTTGCAACTGGTCATCCTCGGATTTATTCCGAGGATCTTAGGCACGGTGGGAAATTGCCCGAGATCTAAGGGGCAAGCCCGAGGGTGACTCTATTTTAAATCTTGAATGTACTTGTCTCTCCGCGAGGGGGAAGTCTGGCGCCTAAGGGAAAATGGCGCCGCCATTCATTATTCTTTCGCAGACAGTGCATCTAGCACTGCCATGCGTATTGCGACGCCGTAAAAGACTTGCTTTTCAATCAGTGAGACTGACCGGTCATCGGCGAGGTTGCCACAAATTTCGACGCCGCGGTTCATCGGCCCAGGGTGCATGACTTTGGCGCCGGACTTCGCGTGCTTCATCGTCTCATGGGTGAGACCAAATTCGTTGAAATAATCTTTGGCGGCTTCGCGGATTTTATCGGTGTCGGCCATGCGTTCAAACTGCATGCGCAACCCCATGGCGATGTCGGCATTATCCAATCCCGTTGCGAGCGATTTAAACCGTTCAACGTCGGGAAACTCGTTGCTCGAAGGCATTAACGCTGCAGGACCGACGAAGCGCACGGTTGCGCCAAGGCGCGTGAACAATTGCGCGTCGGAACTCGCAACGCGAGAATGTTTGACGTCGCCGCAGATGGCGATGGTTTTGTCTTTTAAGGGGCCTACCTCCATGGTAATGGTCGCGGCGTCGAGCAGCGCTTGCGTCGGATGCTCCAACGCGCCGGCGCCGCCGTTGACGATGGCGCAATCCAAAATTTTCGAGAGCTGTTCGTGGAGGCCTTCTTCTTTCGCGCGCACGACCATAACGTCCGCGCCCATGGCGGCGAGGGTGCGCGCTGTGTCGACGAGGCTTTCGCCTTTATGGAGAGACGAGGCGGCCACTGGAACGTTGATCACGTCTGTGCCGAGCTTCTTTCCGGCAAGCTCAAATGACAAATTCGTGCGGGTCGAATCTTCGAAGAAAAGATTGATCTGCGTCTTGCCGGTGAGGATTTGCGGCGCCGGTTCGCTGCGGTCGACAAAGCCCGCATAATATTCCGCGAGATCGAGAAGATAATAAATCTCGGCGTCGGAAAGATCATCGACGCCGATCAGGCGGTTCGCGCTGAACGCATTTTTTGGAGCGAGGGGTTTTTGCAATTCGGTCATTAAAACCCGGGGTATAATGGCGCCGTGCCTATTTGGAAACCTTCCTTTGTTGCACCAACCACATGGCCCCGGCGGCAATAATTGCAACGTCGATGGCGAACATGATCGGAAGCGCCAGCGGCCCGCCATTCGACAAATAATTTTGCCCGCCGAGCGCTAATCCAGCGGCGCATACAACCATGGCGGCGATGATGGCGTTTCTGCTGCCGCTGGGCGAGCCGTCTTTGACATCGACGCGCACATAATAGCCAAGCATCCAGTAGATGACCCCGAACACCGCGAGGGGCAAGCGCAGTTCCGGCCAGCCGCCAAAAGCCGCGACGAGCAAATGGAATACGCCGGTAAACATCAGGAGGAACATGATTAGGTGTCGGAGTGTACGCTGTTTCATGAATTCAGGTTCCTTAATCGGTCGATGGCGCCTTGCAGAATATAAGTCGCCGCCATTTCGTCTATAATTTCGGCTCGCTTTGCCCGGCTCGTATCTAGGGCGGTCAATTCGCGCTCCATGGCCATGGTCGACATGCGTTCATCCCAGAATACGATGGGAAGATCGGTTTTGTTAGCGAGGTTGCGGGCAAAAGCGCGCGTTGACTGGGCGCGCGGACCTTCGCTGCCGTCCATATTGAGGGGCAGGCCAAGCACCAGCGCCACCACCCTTCGCGCCGCGGCCATATCCAGCAATTGCTCGGCGTCTTGCGTGAATTTCGTTCGCCGGATCGTGGAAACGGGCGTCGCGACTGCCCGGTCCGGGTCACAGACCGCGACGCCAATAGTCTTCGTCCCAAGGTCCAGCCCCAGAAGTGCCCCTTTGGAATCAAGGCTTTGCGCCGCCTGATCGAATGTTTCCTTCATCACGGGAAATCGAATAGCATTATCTGTTTGCTGGGTCGAACAGGCGAATTCTGAAATGCAAAAATGGGTGTTGCTGGGGGGGATAGGCGTTTTCGCCGCGATGGCCTTGGCCGCCTTCGCCGGCGCCTATTTTATGATTTCGGACGAGTATGAATTTACTCAGCGGACAAAGCCGACCGCGCGGGCGGGTGTGGACGAATTCTCACGTACGCCACAGACAGTGTTTGCCGCCGAAACGCCCGACTGGATCAAAGACGCCTACACCGATCTCGCCGGGACCGTTTATTCGCTCCTGGAAAAAAGCTTTGATCGGAAACTTTCTCAGCGGCCAACGGTTTTCATCGTAATGGCCGAAGGTGAAGACAATCGCTTTGGATTTACAGGCAGGGCGCGTTATGGCGAAGTGATTGTTACGCTCGCGGGCGGCGCCTGGCAGAAATCGTCGCCGGAAAAACTCGATCTCTTCCGTCGCGGGATGGCCCATGAGTTTGTCCATCTCTGGCAATGGGACAGCGTCGGCACGAATAGGGCCGCGCGCATGACCTGGATCAATGAGGGCGTCGCTCAGGCTATCGCTGCGGAGTTGATGATGGCGTCTGGTTATTGGGACGAAAACCAGCGCAAAGATTTTCGCAAGAAGGAAAGTAAAAAGTGTGCAGACGGCCTTGCGGGCCGCGCGCTCGCAGACACGACGGAACGGACGGCGACAGATGACGCCTATTACGGCTGCGGCTTTGTTATTGCTGATGTTGTTTCGAAAGCGCGCGGCGAAACGGTAATACAGTTCTGGCGCGAATTTTTCATCGCCCATCAAATGCAGGAATATTTCGAAGAAGAGGATTTTTTTGATTTCATCAGGCTTGACACCAATGACGCAATATTTACCGCCGCTGTCGATTTATTTGTAAATAAGCCGCATCGCGATCCATCCTTTGCTATAGATAATCTCTATGGTGTTGCGGAAAGATCAAATGCGCGCCGTGATCAGAGTGTAATGGGTGAAAACTAGGCGTTTGATATTCTCAAAAGCGCGCGGAACGTTTGTCAAAACGTTGGTTGCAGTTTTGCTTGTGGTTGCGGTCAGCGGTATGGGCTCAATCATCAGCGAAGGCGACATTCGTGTTTCGGTGGAGCAGCAGGACGGCGGCGTTGTCCGGCTGACATACGATATGGTCCGCGCGCGCCGCGAATTGATTTTTGGCGAACTGGACGCCGGTCACCGGGAGCGGCGATGGAAAATCGAAACGCCGGGAGTTAAACTCGTGCGTCTCGCCGATGGTGACCGTATTCACCGCATTAACGGAGAGCGCTTCAACACAGTGACTTTAACGGCGGCGCCGGATCTCATCCGTATCCCGAAAAACTATCAGCCGCTTTCTCGATATGGTGACGGCGGCGTCATGTTTTTTACCGGGCATTTCTGGCCGGTGACCACGCGCGGCGGGCGCGTCAATACAACGTTTAGTTTTACGCCTGCAGACGGATCAAAAGTTGTCGCCTTTGGTAAGCGCGAAGATCGCCTCACCGATTGGCGCAGTCCGTTGGCGCATCCGGCATTTGTATATATGGGTCCGCTTGAACCTGTCGAGACGCCAGACGTTATGGCGGTTGTTGATCCCGACGCGCCTGCCTGGATCGAGCAGGAATTTTACGAATTGACGCCAAAGGCGTTCGCGCATCTTGCCGACATTTTTGGATTTACGCTGCTGACCAAGCCGAACCTTTTTCTCGCGGCGCCGCTTGGGCCAGATGAAAGCCGGCTCTCTTACTCCGGTGACGCGCTGCCGGCGCAGTTTCAGATCACCCTTGAGGGGCGCGCCTGGCAGAAAAAAACCGGTCAAACTGTTCGGCTGTTTCGGCGCTCGACCATTCATGAGGCGGTGCATCTCTGGCAGGCGGTGACGCGGCCAACGGCGGAGGATGTAGCGGAATGGATTCATGAAGGCGCCGCAGAGGCCATCGCGGCGGAGGTGATGACATCACTGGACCTGTGGACAAAAAAAGCGCACGACAAGAACTTTTCGAACGCGCAAGAGACCTGCGCCAGAGAGTTAGAGAAAGGCTCCCTCGATGAAGCCGAGGAGCGCGGCGACTACCGTGCGCTATACGCCTGCGGTCATGTGATTGCCGTTGCCGTCGCTTACGCTGATGGATCTTCAACTGCGGCTTTCTGGAATGAATTTGTCCAGCGCGGCATGGCGCGCGATGGTTATACTGAAGAGATGTTCTATGATCTCGTCGAGGAACGGACCGGTGACCGGCCCTTTACCGAACGCTTGCGCCTTTTCGTGACGACGCAGCCGGGCAACGCTGCACGCGCGATCGACGATCTTCTTGGCGCGGCCGTCGCGCCCCTTGCGCAAGGCGGCGCCCGTTGATAGGGCTTCGCGCCTAAACGAATATATGGATACCGACGAATGGCTGTCGATAAAGAAACAGTGCGGAAAGTCGCCCGCCTCGCGCGGATCGCCGAGCCCGAAGAGCGCCTCGAACCGCTGGCGAAAGAAATCTCCGGCATTCTCGGCTGGATCGAGAAGCTGAATGAAGTTGATGTTGACGGCGTTGAGGCTATGGCTTCCACTGTCGATGTTTCGCTGCCTATGCGCGAAGACGAATTGCAGGACGGCTATACCGGTGGGGGCCAGCCGGATAAAGTTGTCGCCAACGCGCCGAAATCGGAAGAAAATTTCTTTGTCGTTCCGAAGGTGGTGGAGTGACTGTTTTCGCGCCGACGACAAATGTTGCGATCCTCTCCCTTGCGGGGAGGTCGAAATTCGTGAAACGAATTTCGGGTGAGGGTGAGTCGCCGATGCGAATTCGCCACTGTTCAAAATGCCCCCCTTCGAAATCAGAGATTTCGATCCCCCCACAAGGAGGGGATGGAGACCCCGCATGACACACCCCACCGAACTCACCCTCGCTGAACTCCGTGATGCGCTGAAAGCCAAGGACGTATCGTCTGGCGAGGCGACAGATGCTTACCTTACGCGCATTGAAGCGGCTGGCGAGCTTAACGCCTTCATCACTGTCACCGCCGACAAGGCGCGGGCAATGGCGAAGGCGTCTGACAATAAACTCGCTAAAGGTGAGGGAGGCGACCTTGAAGGCGTACCGCTCGGCATCAAGGATTTATTCTGCACCGAGGGCGTTTTGACGACCGCAGGCTCGCACATCCTTGACGGGTTCAAGCCGGAATATGAATCGACTGTTACGACCAACCTTTGGAACGACGGCGCGGTCATGCTCGGCAAGCTCAACATGGATGAGTTCGCCATGGGCTCTTCCAACGAGACGAGCTTTTACGGACCCGTCATCAATCCGTGGCGGCGCACGGACAATGATGCGCCGTTGGCGCCCGGCGGATCTTCCGGCGGATCTTCCACGTCGGTCGCCGCGCGGCTTTGCGCCGGCGCCACGGCGACAGATACCGGCGGGTCAATCCGCCAGCCTGCGTCTTTGACAGGTACCGTGGGCGTCAAACCGACTTACGGGCGTGTTTCGCGCTGGGGCGTTGTCGCCTTTGCGTCATCCCTCGATCAGGCTGGGCCGATTACGCGCGACGTTCGCGACGCGGCGATCATGTTGAGGTCAATGGCCGGGCACGACCCGAAAGACTCAACGTGCATCAATCGTCCGGTGCCGGATTATGAGGCGGCGCTCGGGCAATCGATCAAGGGCTTACGCGTCGGCGTCCCGAAAGAATATCGACTCGACGGCATGCCGGAAGAAATCGAAACGCTCTGGGCGCAAGGCATCGAGTGGATGAAAGATGCCGGTTGTGAGATTGTCGATATCTCCCTGCCGCTGACAAAATATGCGCTGCCGGTCTATTACATCGTCGCGCCGGCGGAAGCGTCATCAAACCTCGCGCGCTATGACGGCGTCAAATACGGGCACCGCACGAAAGATTATTTCGATATTTTGTCGATGTACGAAAATACTCGCGCCGAAGGCTTTGGCGATGAAGTGAAGCGCCGCGTCCTGATCGGGACGTATGTTCTCTCTGCCGGTTATTATGACGCCTATTATCTGCGTGCGCAGAAAGTCCGTAAAAAGATTTTCGACGAATTCACTGACGCATTTGAAAAATGCGATTTGATGCTAACGCCGTCGGCGCCGTCGGCCGCGTTTGGTCTTGGTGAAAAATTCGAAGACCCAATCTCAATGTATCTGAACGATATCTTCACCGTGACGGCGAACCTCGCCGGGCTCCCTGGCGCGTCCGTCCCCGCCGGCCTCGACAAACAGGGTCTGCCGCTGGGGCTGCAATTGCTGGCGAAACCCTTTGACGAAGAGACGATGTTCAAAGGCATGCACGCCCTTGAACAGGCCGCGGATTTCAATGCAAAACCCGATGAGTGGTGGGGGTAAAGCGACCAATTCTTATTGCCGGGCTTGTCCCGACAATCTAGGTATTGAATGTTATTCGTTCTGGATTGCTGGGATAAATCCGGCAATGACATTGTTTAATCTGGTTTCATGACCCGCACCTATCGCGATATCGATTACACCGCGCCGCTCACAATGCCTCTCGAGACGCAGGCGATGATCGCACCAGATCCGGGGGAGTGGCGGCTGATTATTTTTCACGGGACGCCCGGTAATCGATACATCTACGGACGGTTCATGCGCACGGCTCCGCGGGGGATTGAGGTTGTGTTGCCGGCGCGGCCCGGCTTCGGTCGCAATCACCTGGACGCCGTTACCTGTTTCAGTGAACAGGTCGCGGCGATCAGACCGTTCCTTCCGGGCGGTGACTTTGGCGACAAGAAAGTCGTCACGCTTGGCGTTTCCTATGGCGGCGAACTGGCGCTGAAAGCGGCCCTCGATTTTCCGGACGCCGTCGCCGGCGTCGTAACGGTCTCGGCCCTGATCGATGAGCCCCATGACTATGCGCTGACCCTTGAAAAAATCGGTTGCGACCCGCGCGTCGATGAATATCTTCCGAACCGCTGGAAGAAAACGCGCGAGGAAGTGGCCGGTCGGCGCGACCAGATTGGCCCGCTCCTCGACGCGGTGCGCGATATCAACAAGCCGGTGGAAGTCGTTCACGGCGATTTCGACGGTATCGTCCCTAAATCGAATTCAGAAAAACTGATGGAGCACCTTGGGGAAAACGGGCGCCTCGAAATCATTCCCGGCGGCACGCACTATCTCGAAGGGCAATATCCGCGACGGCTCCACCGCGCGGTTCAGCGGGTTATTGATCGATCCGGCGCCTAAACCATTCGCTTTTCTCGATAGCAGCTATCGCTTTTTTGAACTTCACAGGGGCGGCGGCTTTTGACATGATCGACCACGAAGGTTTGCTTTGTTTATTCATGCATCTATCGAAAAGGAGATATTCCATGTCGCTTAAAGGATCGAAGACAGAAGACAATCTGAAAGCTGCGTTCGCCGGCGAGAGCCAGGCGAACCGTCGCTATCTCTATTTCGCGCAAAAAGCTGACATCGAAGGCCACAATGATGTTGCGGCCGTCTTCCGTTCCACAGCGGAGGGCGAAACCGGCCACGCGCATGGCCACCTTGAGTTCCTTGAAGAATGCGGCGACCCGGCGACGGGCGAGCCGATTGGCGACACCGTGAAAAACCTGAAAGCAGCGATCGCTGGCGAGACCCACGAATACACCGACATGTATCCGGGTATGGCGCGCACCGCCCGAGACGAAGGCTTTGATGAAATCGCGGACTGGTTTGAGACATTGGCGAAAGCCGAGAAATCTCACGCTGGTAAATTCCAGCGCACCCTCGACGAGGTTTCTTAATCTATTTTCCGCTCATCCCGGTGTTGGCCGGGATGAGCGGATTTCGGTTTTCATATAAGGACCGACAATGTCGTCCGACGAATCCAAAGCCCCGCGCGAAGGATCGCTTGATGCGCCGACGCGCCACCCTATCCCGTGGCGGGACGCAGAATTCTATGACGAGGAAGCGTTCGACAAGGAGTTTCGCCGCGTCGCGGACATCTGCCATTCCTGCCGTCGCTGTTTCAATCTGTGCGACAGTTTCCCGACCTTGTTTGACCGAATTGACGAAAGCAAGAACGAGGCGGTTGAAGATTTAACGGCGAATGACATCAAGGACACGGTTGACGGTTGCACGCTTTGCGACATGTGTTTCCTGACAAAATGCCCCTATGTGCCGCCGCACGAATTTAATGTGGACTTCCCGCATTTGATGCTGCGCTATCGCGCGATCCAGAAGAAAAAGGGCGAGACGAATTTTGCCGACGATCAACTGGTAAAGACTGACCGCAACGGAACGCTTGCGCGCCCCGTCGCCGGCATTGTCAACTGGGCGACAAATAAGAAAAATATAAAGGTCCGCACGCTTATCAACAATCTTGGCGATATTCACCCGGACGCCGATTTGCCGCGGTTTAACACCCGCACCCTGACGCAACGCGCGAAGTCATCACGCAAGATCAATACAGAGGCGCCGGCTTACGGCAAGCGCAAACTCGCCGTCTATGCGACGTGCTTTTCGCAATACAACAAACCGGAGATTGGCGAGGCGGCGTTGTCGGTGCTAGCGCAAAACGGCATCAATGCCGAAGTCGTCTATCCTGCCTGTTGCGGGATGCCGGAACTGGAGCAGGGCAACCTTTTAAAAGTCGCGAAAAATGCTGAGAAAGTTTCCGCCGCGCTGCGGTCGCTCGTTGATGACGGCTACACCATCATGGGGCTGGTCCCGTCCTGCACGCTGATGTTGAAATTTGAATGGCCGCTGATCCTGCCGGACAATGACGACGTCAAGGCGATCTCCGCCGCGACTATGGATTTTGATCAATTTTTGGTCGACGTTTCGAAAAACGAGGGTCTGGCTGAGGGTCTGAAACCGATGAAAGGCGGCGTGACGCTGCACATCTCGTGTCACAGTCGCGCGCAGAACATTGGTCAGAAATCAACTGAACTTTTGAACCTCATTCCGAATACGGACGTTACTGTGATTGAGCGTTGTTCCGGTCACGGGGGTTCCTGGGGGATCAAGAAAGATAATCACGAAACTGCGCTGAAAGTTGGAAGGCCTGTCGCGCGCAAGGCGCTGGACGTTCACAACGCGTTTGTCGCTTCGACGTGCCCGCTCGCTTGCGATCATATCCGCACCGGCGTTGATGCGCTGCAATCGGACGCAGCGCCGGCGCGCTCCTGGCACCCGATTGAAATTTTCGCAAAAGCGTATGGGATAGAGTAATGTCCAAACCAACCGAAATCACTCGCGACGATATCGTGTCCATGGACGATTATGGAAAAATTCGCGGGGCAAAACGCAAAGAACTGGTTGACATCAAAAAGGCGCGACGCGTCCCGATTGGCCCTCATGCGACATTCTATTTCGAGAGCTATGACACCATGTGGATGCAAATCCACGAAATGCTATTTATCGAGAAGGGCGGCGACGAACAGATCGCGGATGAACTGGCAGCCTATAATCCGCTGATCCCGAATGGGCGCGAACTGGTCGCAACACTCATGTTTGAGATCGATGACGAACGATTGCGCCGGTCCGTACTCGGGCGCCTTGGCGGCGTCGAAGAGACGGTGTTCCTGAAGTTCGGCGATGAGGAGATCACGGCGACCGCTGAAGAGGACGTTGACCGCACCACGGCGGACGGCAAGGCGTCATCGGTTCAGTTCCTACATTTTCCCTTCGCCAAGCCCCAGGCGGCGGCGTTCAAGGCCCATGACGGCGACGTAGTTCTCGGCATTCGACATAAAAATTACCCGCATATGACCCTGTTGCCGTCGGCGACGAAGGCGGCGCTGGCGGGGGATTTGGCTTAGCATTGAAAGTTTTCTCTCCCCATTGGGGAGAAGGAGTTTGAAGGTTGCACTTTTTGTAATTCCCGGCAAAACGTCTCTCAAAGAACAGAGACAAATAAATGACCAATTCACAAAAACTGCTGCAGGGATCAACTGGCGACTGGGAAGTCGTTGTCGGGCTCGAAGTCCATGCGCAGGTTTCTTCTAAGTCGAAACTGTTTTCCGGCGCGCCCGCCACATATGGGGCGGGGCCGAACGAGAATGTTTCGCTGGTTGACGCTGCAATGCCGGGCATGCTGCCGGTCATCAATAAGTATTGCGTGGAGCAGGCGATTCGCACCGGGCTTGGCCTCAATGCCAAAATCAACACCTGGTCGCGCTTTGACCGGAAGAATTATTTCTATCCCGACCTGCCCCAGGGTTATCAGATTTCGCAATATAAAGACCCCATCGTCGGCGAGGGCGAGATCGAGGTTGAGCTTGGCCCGGAAGAAACCATCAAGGTCGGAATTGAACGGCTCCACTTGGAGCAGGACGCCGGTAAATCCATTCACGATCTGTCCCCAACAGAAAGCCATGTGGATTTGAACCGCTCCGGCGTTGCGCTGATGGAAATTGTGTCGAAACCTCATATGCGTTCGGCGGAAGAGGGCGCAGCGTATTTTTCGAAACTGCGCACGATCGTGCGTTATCTCGGCACCTGCGACGGCAATATGGAAGAAGGCTCCATGCGCGCAGACGTAAACGTTTCGGTTTGCCGCGCGGGGAACTATCAGAAATTCCAAGAATCCGGTGATTTCAAATATCTTGGCACACGGACGGAAACGAAAAACGTGAACTCGATCCGCTTTACGCGCCAGGTCATCGACTATGAAGCGCGCCGGCAAATCGAGGTGCTGGAATCCGGCGGCGAGATTGATCAGGAGACGCTACTGTTCGATCCAGCGACGGGTCAAACGCGCACGATGCGGTCGAAAGAAGACGCCCATGATTATCGCTATTTCCCGGACCCAGATTTGCTGCCGCTGGAATTCGATCAGGCGTGGGTCGAGGAAATCCGCTCCAGCCTGCCGGAATTGCCAGACCAGAAGAAACACCGGTTCATGGATGAATACGGGCTCAGCGCCTATGACGCGGCCGTGCTGGCGGCGAGTCGGGAAAAAGCGGGCTTCTTTGAAGAGGTCGCGAAAGGTCGTGACGGAAAGCTGGCCGCGAATTGGGTAACGGGCGAACTTTTCGGCGCGCTCAATAAAGCGGACAAAGATATCGCAAACTCGCCCGTCAGCGCCGCGCAGCTTGGCTCGCTCATTGAGCTTATCAAGGACAGCACCATCTCCGGTAAGATCGCCAAAGATATCTTCGCGCTTATCTTTGATGGCGAGGAAACCGGCGACCCTGCAGATATCGTCGAAAAGCGCGGCCTAAAACAGGTGACCGATACGGGTGCTATCGAGAAGATCGTCGACGAAATCATCGCCGCAAACCCGCAACAGGTCGAACAGGTCAAAGAAAAACCGAAAACCATAGGCTGGTTTGTCGGTCAAGTGATGAAAGCGTCGCAAGGCAAAGCAAACCCGCAAGCGGTCAACGAGATTTTGAAGCAAAAGCTCGGGCTTGAATAAAAATTCAGCACCTTTTGGTCATGCAAGGCGACTTAGGGCTCGGTCCGTTAATGATTGCTTAACGCTTATCGGCAGGTCTTTTGCGGTATTCCGTCGTTCATTCGCGGCCGTGCGTAATCTGAGCATTTTTGAGTAAAATTTTAAACGGGATGTAAATCCGGTGCGCCCACATTTGCCGTGTAGGCAACGGCCCAAGAGGCCAAAATTATGAATAGCGCATTTAGACGTGACGAGCGTGGCAACATCGCAATGATGTTTGGCTTGTTATTAGGCATCATGTTGCTTGGTGCGGGTGGTGGAATAGACTTCTGGCGGAGAGCGAATACAACTGTTGCGATCCAGGAAGCGCTTGACGCAGCCGCGCTCGCTGCTGCGCGTAACATTGAAAAATCCGCCGCAGAACGAATGGCGATTGCGCAACAAATGTTCGCCGCCAATCTCGCTTCCAGCAGTATCGACGTTGCGGCAACGCCGGTTTTCGAAATCGATGATCACGGCGTTGTTGCAACAGTGGTTTACAACATGCCGACGTCTATTCTGAAGGCGGTTAACATGCCAGACCTGCCGATCGGGTTGATGTCCGAAGCCGTATCGCCCGGTTTGGGCGAAGCGGAATTCGTATTTGTACTCGACTATTCGAGTTCGATGGATGGCAAATACGATGAGATGCGCGATGCTGCGATTGATCTTGTTGATATCATCAGCGAGGACGGGACCAACACCAGTTTAAAATTCGGCTTCGTGCCGTTTGCCCGGGAGGTCTACGCAACGCTGGACGGCGCCTATGTAATCGGCGGCACGCCGGGCGTTTCCTGGTCGAATTGCACGCGCGACCGCCGCCACAATTACAACATTACTGACGATACGCCGATCGCAGGCGTCATTGACAGCAAATGGGGCCGCACCGACGGCGACGACGTCATTGATCCGGACGAGTATGATACTTGCGGCCAATACCCGTCGAACAGTTTGGAGATTGCGGATCTCGACACCCACGCGGCGGCGATCAACAAATTAAACGCCATGACGCCTCACGAGGGAACCAACATCGCGGTTGGTGTGGAGTTCGGCTACCACGTCCTGTCCCCAAACCCGCCTTGGACAACAGCGAAACCTTATGAGGACGCAAAGAAATTCATGCTCATACTTTCTGATGGCCGCCACAACAAAGACGGATTTGGCCCAGGTAATTCAGACAATGAAGCGCAGGCGCGGAAAAACATGCAAGACAATTGTGACGCCATGAAAGCGCGAGGCGTAAAAATTATTACGGTCGCCTATGACCTCGATGACGACGAAGGCAAGGCGGAACTCGAATCCTGCGCAACGTCGAGCCAGTATTACCTGGAAGGCGATGAATACGATATCGCAGAGCAGTTCCAGAATCTGGGCGGCGCGCTCCTTGCGGAAGTTGCGTATTTAACAAGATAGCGCCGCGTTTCAGCACAAAAACCTCGACACGCTGTTTAACCCGTCGCAAGGCATCCCGCGGATTACGAGTGACGGTCGATAACCCGACGGCGACATTGCCCGGGTTCGGTGAACAACTCATTCATTTGTTCTGATGCAAAAGCCAAATTTTCTAATCAATCAATTTGCGCCTTCTTGATTTCGTCAAAGCGTAGCTCAATGACGACATTCGGAATAGACTGACTTATCTAATTGGCGCATATAAATCGCAATATCGACGAAGATCAGGAGAGAGAAAATGAAATACCAATCCATTCTCGGTACTGT
>JABDJK010000026.1 GCA_013002535.1 Hyphococcus sp. | reverse complement strand
TTCCTTCTCCGGATATACGGAAAAAAGCGCGTTTCTCATTCGGGAATTCAACAATTCTTTACCGTGAGAATTAATTAGAAGTTTACATTACAATTTTAATTTCTTCAAAGTTGTTTTGGGAGCATATTCTATGCCGCGCTGGTTTTTTGCCGCTTTTTTTTCTTGCCTGATCGTAAATGCGCCTGTGATGGCTCAAGATAGTTGGCAGGTCGAAGCCACTAAAGGACTCGTTACCACAGTTAACAATAAACGATTGTCGAAAGGCGACGTTGTTTTTACTGGCGAATGGGTTGCCACGGGCGACAATGCGTCTACGAAGTTGATACGCTCTGGCCAAAGTATTCGCTTGGGTCCAAATGCGCGCATCGTGCTTCAAGAAATAAGGCAGGGCGGAAAAACCAAGATCAGTCAATTTTCTGGCTCTGCAAAATACCAGGTCAACCGACGCCTCCAGCCGCACTTCGAAGTCGTGACGCCGCAAATCGCCGCGGTCGTCAAAGGTACAACATTCACAGTATCCGCGGACGGCGACGTTCATAGCGTCGATGTTGTCGAGGGTCTCGTTGACGTACGGGCAATAAATGGGGAGAGCGCTGCGCAAGATTTGCAGCATGAAATACAAACTTTAGTGTCAGCTGGTCAGCGTGCAATCGCCGTCGAAGGAGGCGCGAAAGTCAAGAATTTGACTGACGAGCGAGACGAATTTGAACCAGCGATCCAGGATGCCGCCAACGTATTAAAATCAAGCGTCGTAAGGCCGCAGGACGTGGTATTCGGCGCCAATGACATCGTCGACTCCGATGATCTTTCGGAAGGAATAGACGAAGGCGTTGGCTATGACACCTACGATGAAACGTTTGACGAATTGAACGAAGATCTAATCGACGACATTGATGACGACATGCGTGACGACTTCAGTGATAACATTACCGACGATATTCGCGACGAAATCGGCGATGACGTCAACGACGACATTAATGACGATATTCGCGACGAAATCAGTGATGACATCAACGACGACATTAATGACGATATTCGCGGCGAAATCAGTGATGACGTAAACGACGACATTAATGACGACATTGATGACGACATTGATGACGACATTGATGACGACATTGATGACGACATTGATGATTGATCGAACGTAGAGTGGAAAAAGGGACGAGCGTCGCAAAACAAAATTCCGCCAAAGAAATTTTAGCGGACAGTTTTGCGTCGCTTGTGATCGTCGTGGTTGTCGCTATCGCGTCTTTTTTTGGGGCGTTTGACGCCCTAGACGACTACTTCACCGACAAGCGTTTCAAGTATTTGCAAGAACCTGTCGCCAGCAATGCAGTCATTGTTGCGATTGATACCAAAAGTCTTCAAGCGTTGCCAAACTGGCCCTGGCCGCGTGCGTATCACGGTGCTTTGGTTGATCGCCTCAACAAGGCGGGAGTCAGTCGCATCGCATTCGATATTGATTTCAGCGCGCCGGGAGAGGCGCAGAGCACCGCCGCCTTTGGGGATAGTATAAGGCGCTCTGACGTGCCGGTCGTGCTCGCTGCATTCCGACAGCAACTTTCAGTTGATTTGCCTGACGTCATCGCCGAAATCACGCCGACCGATCCGTTAAAGGAGTTTGCGACCATCGCGTCGGTCAATTATCCGATCGAAAAGGATGGCGTAGTCCGCAATGCGAACGCGAAAATGGATTTCAGTTTCGGGCCTGTCCCATCAATTGCTTTTGCAGCGCTTGGAGCGGCGGCCGGAGACGAGCAATATGGCATAGACTTCTCTATTGCTCCTGGGTCCTTTGCCATACATTCGTATATCGACGTACTGGAAGGCGATATCCCTGCGCAAACTTTTTCCGGTAAAACGGTTTTCGTCGGCGCCACCGCTATCGAACTCGGCGATGAGTACGTTATACCTGTATCCGGCGTAACCAGCGGCATAATCTTGAACGCCTTAGCTTACGAGACTGTTAGGCAGGGGCGCAAAATCAGAACTCTCCCGGCGCCATATACTCTTGCGCTCGGCGCCGTTCTTGCGTTTTTCTTAAATTGGCGATGGGCGCGGTCGAATTTCATAAAGCAGCTTATCGCCCAAGTCGCAATTGTTGTGATTGTCGCCGGCGTGTCGATCATAGTTCTTGACAGATTCCAGTTGAACGTGAACGTCACCTCCATCCTTGCAATACAACTATTGTGCGGCGTTTACACTCTCGGTCATGAGTTAGAGAAACGTGCGCGAATTGGCTTTTACGCGCGTATGACGGCGCGTGATAAATCTGCGCTCGTCGAGACGTTAGTCTCGGAAAATCATGAGGGCTTTATAGTTACAGATGACGATGGGCGAATTGAAATGTGCAACCAGCGGGCAGCTCATTTCCTCAATTGGGAGTGCACGCCAATTGGAGAAAACATGGCGACGAAAGCGCCGAAGCTTATTAATCTCGTTGCGGATTTAGATGAAACTGGCATCATTGGACGCTTTGAATTTGACACGAGCAAAGGCAGTGATCGCCGGTCCGTATTGGATGTTACGGTCAGCCGAACAACATTGCCGATTTACGGTCATCGATTGGAACGTCGCACAGCGGAGAGGGTTTTCATTGTATATGCGTTGCACGATATTACCTCGCAAAAGCGTGCCGAAGAGCAAGAGCGCGCTGCAAAAGAAGCGTACGCATCAACATCCGCGGCTAAATCGCAACTAATTTCTACCATGAGTCATGAACTCAGAACTCCATTGAATGCGATCATCGGGTTTTCCGATATACTGACTAACGAATCGCTTGGTCCGCTTGGCCCGCCCGAATATTCAGACTATGTAAAACAGATTCACAATGGTGGCCGAAAACTAAATTTTATATTGAATGACTTGTTGCATTCAGCCCAATTGCAAGGTGATGAGTTGGATCTGCAGATCGACGCCATCGATGCACAAGATTTGCTGGATCAAGCGGTAAAAGAAGCTGGAAAAAGACCATATTGGGGCGATGCCGACGTTTCAGTGAATACCGATCCCGGGTTGGCTACACTCCGTATTGATTTTAAGTATCTGCAGTTTGCACTGTCGCATCTTATAGACAACGCGGCGAAATTCGCCGGCCCTAAGGCGCAGATCAATATCACTGCGCAAAATTACCGGGGGGCCGGCATCATCAAAATAAATGACAATGGACCAGGATGCGCCGAGAAAGACTTGCCAAGATTGACCGAGATGTTCTTTCAGGCGGACGGCTCATATAGCCGAAATTATGAAGGATGCGGTCTCGGTCTTTTCATCGCTGACCGCATCATCCGCCGTCACGGTGGCCGCCTGCGACTAAATTCGCAGCCAGATCAAGGTTTTGAAGCCGTTGTTGTGTTGCGCAATGCGACAGCGAAAGCGCGGCACGAAGCAGCTTGAAGATCTGCTTGTAAGCGAAAAATAGATCTTATGACCCTGCGTTGGACACGTTGGTCATCTGTTAACCAATTAAATCGATAATTGGCGTTCGGAATTTCTCCGCGAAAAAGGAGAATGCTGAATGGTATGGATTATGGTGAAACGACGACTGAGCGTAAAAATTGGCCAGCAATCAATATTTTTCAATTTTAAACGCTGCACAATATTTATTTGCGCGATATTTATCGCATTTAACCTGCCGAGTGCGCGTGCTGGGGACGATGGATGGGCTGGAAGCATCTATGACGCCTTCGATAAAAACGACGATTTGAATTTTGAATTCAGCACCGGCATTGAATATGACAGCAATGTCTCCGTGATCGATATCGACACGCAAACTGCAGAAGATGATTTCGCGGCAGTATTCGACGCCGGAGTTTCTTATCGGGCCGATTTGGCGAAGGGTTCGACGTTGTCTATCGGTTATCAGTTCGGGCAAGACCTACAATTTGAGTTTTCCGAATTCGACACCCAAACGCATCGCGCGTTTGCTAGTTTTGAACAACAAATCGGCGATGTTGAAACGGGATTTTCCTACCACATAGTATATGCGCGGCTTGGCTCCAACGGATTTCTTCGGATGCATCGCGCTTCTCCACACCTTGCCGGATACGCTTTAAATAAACGCGTATATTGGCGAGCGGCGTACACCTACTCTGACAAGGAGTTCATAGACCGCCCAAATAGGAGTTCGATCGTCCACGCGGGCGCCGGCGACGCATATGTCTTTCTAAACGGCGCGGATACTTATGTAATGGGCGGCTATCGCTATGAGAATGAAAATGCAGTTGGGCCTGAATTTGATTTTCGCAGCCATAATACCAGGTTAAAGCTGGTTCAACGATTACGCCTTGGCCAAAGAAAGATGAAGCTAAAGAGCGGCTGGCAATATGAAGATCGCAATTATGAAAATATCACGCCGGCTATTGGCGCCATTCGTGATGACGAGCGGCACAAATTCGATGTGTCACTAGAAATACCATTGAATGATATCGTTTATACCGAAATCGAATACAGCTATGATCGATTCAATTCAAACTTGCCATCTGCCGAATTTGATCAAAACATCACGGCCATCCGGATCGGTGGAAAATTGTAGGAGAATTTACACTGAATGGACGAAACCGTTCGCTGATCGGCATTGACGTTTCAACGTAAGAAATCGTTGACCTACGCCATGGGATGATCGGCCATGTTCTGAAGGGGCGGGTCATCCAAGCGTTGAGTTTGACATCATTGAGTTTTGCGGTTTCGACAAGGCTGTAATTAATCGCAGCAGATTTGCCGCCAACATCTTAGTCGGAAAAGACAAGTGTTTTTGGCTAATCGCCATCTCGGGTTCATTTCGTCCACGGAGACGGGTTTGTCACCATCCATTACCCGCATCACCGATGTTTGGGAGGCGTTCAGCGTCCGTGCATCGATCAGCGCAACGGTAGCGGTCGGAGCCTTATGTCTGGTAAGAGAATCTTTCTGAAATTTCAATGCGCGAAGACCAGAGCGGATCGGATTAGAGATGCAAAGCAAGCCGCTCCTTGGCTCGCTTCAAACAAACTCTAGTGCATTAACTGAAATTACTATAAGGTTTGTCGGAAACCACCGGAATGAGCCATTCATGCGTCAGTTTCTTATTGCGGCAATGTCCATCGCATTTTCCTCCGGATGTTCGATTACCCCTGAGCCGTGTACACGGGACTATTTCGCCTACCAGGCAGATAAGCTGCAGATTGACTTCAGTCGGCGAAACCGCGGCGAGGTGCGGCGGCTTCAAACACTTCGAAATGACCTTGAGACGCGACCTGACGTGTTCACTGCCCTCGCCATCATTGCAGCCAAACGGGATCTAGAAACAGTCATCGCAGACCTTCGTATGCGTGTAATGCCCGAAGCGCGCAGCATCGCCGAACAGTGCGGCATTGACGACGCCTTTGACGTAATGATGGATGGTTTTCTCTTTGAGCAAGGCATCGATCCGCAGCTTGTGCGGACGCTCGGCTTACTCGAGCTTCTCGAAGATCAGGAGCTAAAAACAACGCTGGAGCCAGCGGGTTAATTCGTCCAGATTTACGGCATGACCGGACCCGTCTGTTGCAGCGATTGAGGTTGCACTGGCGCTAGCTGAGATTATCGATGCTGTATATAATTGTATCGAGAAAGATAATCAGACAATTTTGTGCTGCATTGGCCGTCTTGTGATCTTGCGCTGCGAAGAAGGTTCTCTAATGTCAGCCTGGGGACAGGATCGAAAAAAATTACCGGTGGGGCGCTATGGGGAAATTTCTATTTAATGTCATTGCCTACGGCTTCATGCTGTTCACAGCGGTCTCTATTGGTCTTTATCATGCCGATATCGAAATTGATGCGGATACAATTGAAACCCAGATGTCGAAAGCGACCGGGCGCAACGTAACCGTCAATGACGAAGTCGACTTCTCCCTTTTTCCGCGCCTCGGTTTTAATGTTCGAAATTTGAAGATCGAGAACCCGGAAGGGTTTTCAGATCCCTATTTCGTCGAAGCCGACGCGGCGGTCGCTGCGGTAAAAATTCTTCCATTGCTTTCTGGAACGGTTGAGATTTCCGAATTCGTTCTGACCCGTGCTGTCATTCGTCTCGAGCGCAATGCCAGCGGCGAGGCGAGCTGGGCGTTGGTATCAAATGACGATGAAGCGAAAGGGACCGCCGGATCAGGCCCGAATGTAACGCGCCGCGTTCGAGACTTGCGTCTTGGCGACGTTCGTCTGGTTGACGGCGACGTCAGCTATGACGACAGAGTGAAAGACCAGCGTTTTGAATTAACCGACGTCAATCTCGCAATTGTTATTCCGAGCCTCTATCAACCGTCCAACGCGACCGGTTCTTTCGTTTACAATGATGAAAAAGTTTCGGTCGAAGTCTCGGTCGACACGCTGGCAAAATTGCGCAGCGGCGAGGCTGCGAAGGCAGCGCTCACGGCCGGTTTTCTTGATGCTAAATTGCGCATTGATGTAACGGCGCAAAATAGAGAAGCGCTTTCTTATAGCGGAGCCTTGTCCGTTGATGTTCCCTCGATTCGTAACGTTCTTACTTGGTGGAACAATCCGATTTCGATTGAAAATGGGTTTGAGCGGCTTGAAGTCTCTGGCGCCATGGTCGGCGATATGCGGTCCATGAAGTTCGAGAACGCTGCAATCAAATTTGACGCCATCGAAGGCGCAGGCCCGTTGACAGCCGATTGGGGCAGCGAACGGACGTTGCTTTCCGGTGACCTTGTTCTCGATATGCTGGATTTGCGTCCCTATACGCCTGCTCCGCCTGAGACAGAAGGATTTCCGCCCTGGAGCCGGGAACGGATCAATTTCGAAGCGCTTAAAGTCGTCGATATGGATTTTGACGTCGTCACCAGGAAATTGCTGGTTCGCAATCTCGATGTCGATGACTCAGCGTTTGATTTTACGTTGAGGCGCGGCGTCTTGAACGCAACACTCAACCGAATTGCGCTTTACGACGGAATGGGGACGGGTGAACTTACGCTGGATGTCAGCCGGTCGACGCCGAGAATTTCGGGACGGTTCAATCTCGCCAATATTGACGCGCGAAGGTTTCTTAATGATGCGACCCGGCTTGATCGCCTAGAAGGCGTCGGCGATTTGAATTTTGAAATTGCCGCCCGCGGCGCCAGCCAAAATGACATGATAAGTACGTTGAACGGCTCAGGCGCCTATAATGTAGAGGACGGGTCGATTATCGGTTTTGATTTCCTTAAATTTGCGTATCAGATCGGTGTCTTTGTCACCGGACAATATCAGGGATCGGAGGACGGGGTTGATCGCACAGCGTTTACCGGATTTGGTGCAGATTTCAGAATTCGAAACGGCGTTGTGACCACAGACAATATTGCATTATTGAGCCCGCTACTTCGCATTACCGGCGAAGGCGAAGTCAATCTACCGCCGCAGACCATCGATATCCGCCTCAATCCAAGACTTGTCGCTTCGCTCAAAGGCCAGGGCGGCGATCGCGACAAACAGGGCATCGGCATTCCTGTAAAACTGACCGGCACGTTTAATGAATCGAAACTGCGCTTGGATCCCGGCCAGGCAGCGCGTCAGCGCGCCGAAGATGAGGCTCGGCGGCGCATCGATGATATGCTTGGCGGTGATAAAGAAGACGTCGATTCATCGTCTGCCAAAGACGCGATTGAAGGAATTTTTGGTCGAAAAAAAGATGACAATTAGTATGAACCGTTGTGTGGGATTTATCGAGATAGGCACGATACCTAAATCGTTACAATACTGATCGAGGCAATGGGCTAGCAATACGGCAGCCTGCCTATTATTTTCCGACGTCAATATTCGGGTAATGGCATAAGGTGCAGTGCAGTATTTTAATGTCTGCTCTAGGATTTTAGCCAAATGAAAATGATTGTGACGCAGAAGTTTTGTAGTGCTAGTTTTTGCCACTGGATCGACACAACTATAATTCCGAGCACAGTGAGAATAATCGCTTTCGCGCCTTGAAGATGCCCCTGTTTGCGGAATGTCTTTATCTCATATCGAAAAATCGCAATCGTGCTCATGGCGGAACTGGCGCGGCCTTTACGGTGTTTGCGCAATAGTGATTTGACCATAGGGGCTCAATATTTTCAGCGCTGGTCAAATTGAGCGATAGTTGATCTGTTATTTTTCGGCTTCCATCAGATAAGAACCAATTTTGTCAGGAACTAAT
>JABDJK010000019.1 GCA_013002535.1 Hyphococcus sp. | reverse complement strand
ATGATTTCTGGCATTGCCGGCCTCATATGGCGCCGCAAGCAGAAAGCAGCTGCAGCTTAAGTTGCTAAAATATTGAGCCGGGCGGGGTAACCGACCGGCTCACAGAAAAAATAACGCAGCGTTGATGAAAATCAGCGCTGCGTTTTTCTTTATGCTTGGTGGCGCAGCTCTATCGTTTGCTTAATCGTCTTTGTAAATGACGCCGCCTTTCATCACGAAATCGATGTCCTGCAGCTCTGTTACATCGGCGAGTGGATCGCCGTCGACCGCGACAATGTCGGCGGCTTTGCCTGGGGCGATAGAGCCGATGATGTCGTCTTTATCCAGATGTTCTGCGGCGACGACGGTGGCGGCGCGGATCGCCTGCATTGGCGTCATACCGGCTTCGACCAACAGCAAAAACTCGCGGGCATTATCGCCATGTTTCGAGACGCCTGTGTCAGTGCCGAAGGCGATCTTGACGCCGGCGGCATGGGCGCGCCGCGTCATTTCCAGGATCTGCGGTCCGACCAGCTTTGCTTTATCGCGCACGGCTGGCGCGAAGAAACTGTCCGGGTCACTTGCAATCTCGGCTACGGTAACGCCCGCAAGGACTGTCGGGACGAGATAAGCGTCATTGCGTTTAAACAGCCGAAACGATTCATTGTCGGCGAATGTGCCATGTTCAATCGAATCAACACCGGCGCGGAGCGCTGCGTTTATCCCATCAGCGCCGTGGGCGTGGGCCGTCACTTTTCGGCCCATTGCATGGGCCGTATCCATGATCGCTTCCAACTCATCATCGAAAAACTGCTGGCCGGTGCCAGCTGCGGTCTCAGACAACACGCCGCCCGTTGAAACGAGTTTGATGTGATCGGCGGTCCGGCGCACCTGTTCTCGAACGGCGCGGCGGCAATCGCCGACGCCATTGCAAACGCCGGACGATTTAATGACGTCGAAGATATCGTTGCGATAACCATGGCGTTGACCATGACCACCCGTTGGAGAGATCGTGTGGCCAGAAGCGAAAAGACGCGGACCGACAACGTCGCCGCGCTCTATGCCGTCGCGCAACGCAAAAACAGCATCATCGCCGCGGGCGCCGACATCGCGCACCGTCGTAAAGCCGGCCATGAGCGTGCGTTTCGCGTATCGCGCGCCGATGATTGCGGTATCGGCGTCCGAGTTTTCAACCACTGAGAGCTTGCCCCGGGGGCCAAGTTCGCTGGTGATATGGACATGGCTGTCGATTAGGCCGGGTAATACAAAACTGTCTTTCAAATCGATAAGAGAGACCTGGTCGTCGGCGCCCGCATCAACTGCGCTGGCGTCAATATAGCCCGGCGCTATCGCTGCGATTTCGCCATCACGTACGACAATGCTTTGTTCGGCGGTAACAGCGCCGCCCGGCGTCGCCAGCAACCGTCCCGCGTGGATAATAGAAATGTCCGCCGCCGATGCGGCGGTCATCATTATGCTGATGCTGGCGGTAAACTTCAGTAGTCCTTTTAACATAAGGCGCCCCATTTGCTTTCAGATTGAACGGATTGGTTATCGGCGAATAAGAAATTGTTCGCCTTCGAAATCAAAAATAAAGCTGCGCGATTGCATAAGGTCCGAACCGAGCAGGCAAAACGGCGTTTCATTTACGCCAAGCTCTTCAAAGAATAGAGCGTCATGGACGAGGAATACTTTGTTACGCCAGCGCGCGCGCGCGATTTTTGTGCGCCTGACACGAACCGGCGGCGCCGTTTCAGCATTGTCAAATATATCATGAAGCTGTTGGCTCCGGCGCGTCCGATCCGTATCGGCGTTCACGTCAATCAGGGCATCAACTGCGGCGCGGTTGATTATCGTCCCGTTGGCGCCAAGGTCGATGACACATTCGATATCGACGCCATTCATCTCAACTGGGATTTTGTAAATCCGGCCTGCAGCGCCCTCGAAGCTGACTGGCTCCAGTTTAATCCCGGCCCAGCGACCGTCGATTTCTTCAATCGCCGTGTTTTTCGTGTGCAGCCGTATGACGCTTTCGCGTTTGTCAAACTCCACTAGAAATCTTGACAGGACATCGACGCCAAGCACGCCAGCGGGCGTTTGCCTATCCGGTCCCCAATCATCCAGTATAACGCCGATCTTGTTATTGATCGTGATTGGACCGATTACAAAGTCGCCAAGCCTGACAGCATCATGCATCTCCGCGCCCGACAGCCCGATGATGCGCACCGGTTCGCGGTCTGCCGGCGTCATTTCCGATTTGACGGCAAGATTTGCGAAAACGGAACTGATGGTCGCACCGCTATCGACGACAAAAGCATAGGGTCCGTCGTCGTTCACGACAACATCTACCGTATACCAACCATTATAATCTATTCGGTAGGGAATTTCGCCAATCAATTCGGCTTTCGCCGACCGCATTGGCGCCCAAAAGCCGACGATCGCCAGCACGGTTAAAATTAAGACAACCGGACGCATGGCGGTATTTATCACCGCGTTAGGGAGCCGCCGCAACCGGGTCTTTCGCCAAATAAAACCGTTTATTGCGGAAATCGATGGCAAAATGACGATTTTCGAACATATCGGCTCCGATCAGTCCGTAAGCCGTTCGGTGGACGCCGAGATCTCGGAAAATAGCAGCGCTGTGAATCAACATAGATCGACGGCCCCAGGTGACCCCGGCGATTTTGACGGGGCCGGTGCGGATTGACTGAATGCGGGTTTCATCATCAAAAACGCCCTTCAGATTTGTGCCGGTTCTGGAACCCATTGATCGCATCGTGGAGACGAATATGCCGCCGGTCATACGCCGCATTGCAGCATAATTCATCAACATAGCGTTTGCGCCAAGGTCGAGGATAGCGGGGATGCGCCGCCCGCTGATTTGCAAGTCCAACACGTAAAGCCCGCTCGTTCTCTGATTGAAGGTCGAAAACTTAAGACCGGTTCGTTTCATCGACGAGAGCAACGCAGTCGGCGGCGCATCGGCAGGATAGAAGTCGATTCGCCTCGCTTCAGCGTCAAAAACCAGACAGTAGCGCGCGAGAAAATCAAGGCCGAGAATGCCGTCCGGTGTTCCTTCCTCGCGATTCCAGTCCGGTATGACAACGCCAATATGATCGCGCATGTAAAGGCCGCCAGCGCGTATTTCTCCGACATAAGTCGGATCAACGAAGCGCGCGCCGGTCACCCCTAAAATTTTTCGCGGTCGCCCACCGGTTGGACGAAAGATGTCCTCTTGCGCCGCTTTTGCGAAGACCGCGGTCAACGTGGCGCCAGTATCGACCACGAATTTGTAGGGCCCGCGCCCGTTCACCATGACATCAATGGTAATCCAGCCGCCGTAGTCCTGTTCATACGGGATGCTGGCGAGCGGCGGTGTAACTGCGCGCGCTTCAGCCGGTGAAACCCTATGGCTCGAAGAGGTCGTTTCGCATCCAGTAGCAAATAAAAGGACGGCGAAAACGGCAAACAGCCAGCCAAACGGTTGAACTTTACGCAAAATATCGTGTCCCCGAAAACTGCAACAAACGAATGCGCCCCGAGTTTATAGGAATTTTCAGGCTCCGTCAGGCGTTTCTACCCCGGTTTTCGGTCACTTCACCGTGGTTAGACAGGGCGGCTCCTGATTTCCGCAACATCGCCCGGCCGTATTTCTTGCTGCGATAGCAAAACCCTATTGCCTATCCGGTTATTCCCGCTATAACCCGCCGCTCTATTTCGGTCGCCGGGCCCATAGGCATGCCTTGGCGGCTTTTAAGTGCAATTACCTTTTCTTGACCGAAAGGGTCCCGGTTCCGGCCGGCGTTAGACAGGAAATGCAAAATGCCCAAACTGAAGACCAAGTCAGGCGCGAAAAAGCGCTTTAAAATGACGGCGTCCGGCAAAGTCAAAGCCGGCGTCTCCGGCAAACGCCACGGCATGATCAAGCGTACGCCCAAGCAAATCCGCCAGAACCGCGGCATGGATGTGCTTGCTGATTGCGACGCGAAGATTGTCAAAAAATACATGCCGTATCATCGTTAGGAGACGCGAGAAATGTCACGAGTGAAAAGAGGCGTTACCGCCCACGCCCGCCACAAGAAAATCATCGGCAAGGCCAAAGGCTATTACGGCCGCCGCAAGAACACGTTCCGCGTTGCCAATCAGGCCGTCGAAAAAGCCGGCCAGTACGCTTACCGCGATCGTCGCGTCAGAAAGCGGAATTTCCGTTCGCTCTGGATCCAGCGGATCAACGCCGCTGCCCGCGAATTGGACCTGACCTATGGACGATTTATTCACGGGCTCGGCCTCGCCGGGATCGAAGTGGACCGTAAAGTCCTCGCCGATCTCGCCGTCCACGAGCCCGAGGCGTTTAAGGCCCTGGCGGAAAAGGCGAAAGCAGCGCTCGCTTAACCAATCCGTTCCCGGCCTCGCCCGCACAGACGACCGGGTGACGTGAGAGAACAAATTCATTTAAGCGTCATTCGGAAACCCGAGTGACGCTTTTTTATTTTCGACCCCGTTGCGAAGACTATGAAAACGATTTTGGCATTGATGGGATTTGCGTTTGGCCTAGCCGGAACAACGGCGGCCGAAGAGCGCATGCGCGCGCGCGATCTCGGTGTGGCGCCCGGCATGATGGAGGCCGGCCCGCTAAATGCTATCACCGATGTTGAGGGTGTTCTGGTCGGACATGTGACGCTGAATAAGGGCAACGACATTCGCACTGGCGCAACTGCAATTTTGCCTCATGGAGGAAATCTGTACCAGGATAAAGTGCCGGCGGGCGTCTATGTCGCCAATGGCTACGGCAAGCTCGCTGGATCAACGCAAATTGCGGAGCTTGGCGAGATCGAGTCTCCAATCATTTTGGCGAATACGCTGAACGTCGCCGAAGGCGCGATTGCAGCCATTGAATGGACGCTCGCGCAACCAGGCAATGAACGCGTCGGCTCGGTCAACGCCGTTGTCGGCGAGACCAATGACGGTGGTCTCAACAATATCCGCAAACGCGCCCTGACGCCGAAGCATATTCGCCGCGCTATCGAAGGTGCGAAAACAGGCCCGGTTGAAGAAGGTTCCGTCGGGGCGGGGCGGGGCACGCGCGCCTTTGGCTGGAAAGGCGGCATCGGTACGTCGTCGCGGGCGCTTCCGAAGACCCTCGGCGGCTACACGGTCGGCGTACTGGTCCAGTCAAACTATGGCGGCGTCCTGACTATTGACGGTATCCGCGTCGGCGAGGCGCTTGGTCAGTATTATCTGAAAGACGCCCTGGATAAAGGCGACGCAGACGGCTCCATCATGATCGTCGTCGCCACCGACGCGCCGCTCTCTGACCGAAACCTCACGCGGCTCGCCAAGCGGGCAATCGGCGGGCTCGCGCGCACCGGCGCGAGCATGACTAATGGCTCCGGCGATTATGTGATTGCGTTCTCAACCGCGGATGGTGTCCGCCGCAAGGCTGAACGGCGAGGCGCGGTATCGCAAATTGAGGACTTGCCAAACAGCTTGTTCTCACCGTTGAGCCAGGCTGTGATCGAGGCGACCGAAGAAGCGATCTACAACTCCCTCTTTATGGCAGAGACCGTCGATGGATATAGTACTTATACGGATCAGCTGAACCGCGTTGAGGCGCTGCCGCTGGATAAAGTGCGCGTGCTGCTGCAAAAGAAAAATACAAACAAAGATGATAATCATGACTGATATCAAACAACTTGAAACGGAACTCGTCACGAAAATCGACGCTGCCAATGACCTTGCGGCGCTCGAAGAGGTGCGCGTCGGCGCGCTCGGAAAAAAAGGTGTCGTCAGCCTGCAGATGAAATCCCTGGGCAAGATGAGCCCTGAGGCGCGAAAAGAAATGGGCCCGGCGCTCAACGGCCTTAAAGCCCGCATCGGCGACGCCATTGAGGCCAAGAAGGCGGCGCTCGAAGACGCCGCCCTCGATGCCGCGCTCGCAAGCGAGAAAATCGACGTCACCTTGCCGCCGCGCCCGGAGCGCCTGGGCAAGATCCACCCTGTCAGCCAGGTGACAGAAGAAATCGTCGCGATCTTTTCCGCCATGGGTTTTGATGTTGCCGAAGGCCCGGACATCGAGGACGATTTCCACAATTTTACTGCGCTAAACTTCCCGGAAGACCACCCGGCTCGCGAAATGCACGACACGTTTTTCTTTGAACCGAAGGAAGACGGCAGCCGCATGCTCTTACGCACGCACACATCGCCGGTGCAGATCAGGACTATGATGGCGCAAAAGCCGCCGATCCGGATTATCATCCCGGGGCGGACGTTTCGATGTGACTCGGACCAGACCCACACGCCGATGTTCCATCAGGTCGAGGGCCTCGTGATTGATAAACAAGCCCATATGGGCCACCTCAAGGGAACGCTGGAAGCTTTCGTTAAAACTTTCTTCGAGATCGATGACGTTAAAACGCGCTTCCGTCCGCATTTCTTTCCGTTTACGGAGCCTTCGGCGGAAATGGATATCGGCTATGAGCGCGTCGGCAACGAGATCCGTTTCGGGCAGGGCGATGACTGGATGGAAATTTTGGGGTGCGGCATGGTCCATCCGAATGTCCTCAAAAATTGCGGCCTCGATCCGGATGAATATCAGGGCTTCGCCTGGGGCATGGGCGTTGATCGCCTCGCCATGTTGAAATACGGCATTCCTGATTTGCGTGATTTCTTCGCGTCTGACGCCCGTTGGCTGGAGCATTACGGGTTCGATCCGCTCGACCCGCCAAACCTTGCGACGGGACTGGGTAAGTGATCCGCCGCGTATTCTGCATCCTGTCGTCAAACGCATTGCCCTATGCGCGCCATGCGGTGTTAACGCTATTCCACAATTGCCTTGAAGAGGTTGACCTGACGCTCATCACTGATGACGCGGAAGACAAAGCCACGATCGATGCCGCGCTCGCGGCCGAGGCCTCGCTCGCCGGCAAGAAATGGCGCGTCGCTGACAAGGACGAGTGCGACAAGCGAGCGCAGACAGTGTTTGCCAAGCATCAAAATATCGCGGCGTTTCGCGATGGTCATCCCTGTTGGCGTAAGGTGACGGACCCGCTTTTATTCATTGAACGCGACGAGGAAGCGATTACCCTTGATCCGGATTTGTATTTCCCGAACAAATTCACGTTTGAGGAAACGCCGGCGACGGGCATTCAGATTTTTTATCAGGGACCCAACTGTCTCTATCCGCCGGCCGCCGTTGAGAAAGCATTCAATATCCCGGTTAAGCTTGCTGATCATGTCGATATCGGCGCCGCGCAGGTGCGCCTTTCGGCGTTTGACCTCGACTGGTTTGACTGGTTTTGCGGGGCGCTGGACTGGGAAGAATTCACGCCCTTCATGCATATCGAAGCAATTGCCTGGTCGGCGCTGGCGATGCAGCTTGGCGGCGGCTATCTTGATCGCGAGGCTTGGCATTGCTGGCAGCGCGGGCATTTAAAACGCGTCGCCATAGCGGCGGGATTTCCGGGCGATAAACTGTTGCGCATGGAACCCCTCGATAAGATCAAGTGCATCCATGTCAGCGGGCCGTCGAAATGGTGGGTGGTTGACGCGATTAAATCCGGCGCCTTGAAATCCGGAGGTGCGGTCTTTGACCAGCCGACGCCGATCAAACCATTTATCGAATATGAATATGAAACCTTCCAGCGTCAGCAGCGAACGAAAGACCTCGCGCGCAAGCTTGGTTACTACAAGCTGACGAAATCGGAATAGGAAAGCGCAAGAGAAGAACGCA
This sequence comes from Hyphococcus sp., assembly GCA_013002535.1. Classification (GTDB taxonomy): domain Bacteria; phylum Pseudomonadota; class Alphaproteobacteria; order Caulobacterales; family Parvularculaceae; genus Hyphococcus. The sequence goes on along the minus strand of JABDJK010000019.1, from coordinate 1,942 downwards.
TGAAATTCACCCTGTCATGGTTGAAAGAACACCTCGAAACTGACGCGTCGCTTGACGAGATCGTTGACGCGATGGTGCGCGTCGGCCTTGAGGTCGAGAGCGTCGAAAACCCCGAAGAACGTCTCTCGGCGTTCACTATCGGCGAAGTATTGAACGCAGAAAAACATCCGGATGCAGACAAACTAAAGGTTTGCAAAGTCGCAACCAAAGACGGTGAGAAGCAGATTGTTTGCGGCGCGCCAAATGCACGAACCGGGATCAAAATAGCCTATGCGCCCGTCGGCGCCTATGTGCCGGGCATTGACGTAACGCTTTCAAAAGCGAAAATCCGCGGCGTTGAGAGCTGCGGGATGATGTGTTCGGCGCGCGAGATGGAGCTTGGCGACGACCATGACGGGATATTGGAGGCGCCGGCGGAGGCAAAAGTCGGCGACCCTATAGCGTCATGGCTCGGCGCCAATGACCCGGTGATCGACTTTGAAGTAACCCCCAATCGGCCAGACACCAACGGCGTTAACGGCGTCGCCCGCGATCTCGCGGCGGCGGGCGTCGGCAAATTGGCGACGCCGGAACCGGTCCCGATCATCGGCGGCTACGCATGCCCGCAGAAAATTGACTTGCGCTTTCCGCCGGATGCGGCAAACGCGTGCCCAGTCTTCGCCGGGCGTTACGTTAAAGGCGTCAAAAATGAGCCGAGCCCTGACTGGCTACAAGATAAACTTCGCGCCATCGGTCTTCGCCCCATCAATGTGCTGGTCGATATTACCAATTACATGTCTTATGACCGGGCGCGCCCGCTCCATGTCTATGACGCTGACAAGTTGAAGGGCGTCATTCATGCGCGACTTGCCGAGAAAGGCGAAAGCTTCCTCGCGCTTGATGGCAAGGAATATGAAGCCGACGAGACTATGTGTGTCATTGCAGATGACAGCGGCGCCATTGGGTTTGGCGGCATCATGGGCGGCGAGGATACAGGGTGTACGGAAGAAACGAAAAACGTCTTCATCGAATGCGCCTATTTTGATCCGCTTCGTACAGCGCGCACCGGGCGCAAGACCGGCATCACGTCCGATGCACGCTACCGGTTTGAACGCGGCGTTGACCCGGCATTCATTGTCCCCGGTATGGAAATGGCGACGCAATTGGTGCTGGATATGTGCGGCGGCGAGCCGTCAGAAATCGAAATCGCAGGCAAAATACCGGCGCCGAAAAAAACCGTTCTGTTTGATACGTCTGAGGTCAACCGCCTCACTGGCATGGACGTACCGCCGGAAGGCTGCGAGCGAATTTTGACGGCGCTCGGCTTCGGCATTCGCAAATCCGCACCGTGGCAGGTAGATGTCCCGACCTGGCGGCCCGATATTGAGGGCAAGGCCGACCTGGTTGAGGAGATCGCCCGTATTGTTGGCTTCGATCATCTGCCGACAGCGACACTGCCGCTCATGAAACCAGTGGAAACGCCAAAACTCACCACCGGACAGAACCGCGCGCGTCTGGCGCGGCGCGCCCTCGCCGCCCGCGGCATGCTTGAAGCGGTGACCTGGTCATTTGCGGATGAGAAACACGCAAGTCTATTCATGAGCGCTAATGAGCTGCACGACAAAGGTCTCGTTCTCGCCAATCCGATTGCATCGGACCTCGGCGCCATGCGGCCTTCGTTGTTGCCAAACTTATTGTCGGCAATGCAACGCAACGTAGACCGCGGTCGCTCCGATCTCGCGCTCTTTGAAGTTGCGGCGCAATATGCCGGCGATGCGCCGAACGAACAGTCTTCCATGGCGACGGGCGCGCGACGCTCTAACCAGCAGCGCCATTGGCAGGGCGCGAGCGATCCTGCTGATCCGTATACGGTGAAAGCAGATGCCCTCGCAGCGCTCGAGGCTGCCGGCGCTCCGGTCGCCAATTTGAAAACAACCGCGACGGCGCCGGATTACTATCATCC
>JABDJK010000015.1 GCA_013002535.1 Hyphococcus sp. | reverse complement strand
CCCCGGTTTATGGGGAGCGTCGCAAAAAATGCGGATGGCACATGTTGGGCCGCCTTAGCTCAGTAGGTTAGAGCGCTAGATTGTGGATCTAGAGGTCCCTGGTTCGAAACCAGGAGGCGGTACCATTCCCAAAAGTTTATCGGCGCTAAACAGCATTCCCCGCAGCCCAGCCGCTGGACCACGCCCATTGGAAATTATAACCGCCCAGCCAGCCGGTGACGTCGACGGCCTCGCCGATGAAATACAAGCCGGGGCGGGTTTTGGCTTCCATGGTTTTCGATGAAAGCTCGTTTGTGTCGATGCCGCCAAGGGTGACTTCGGCGGTGCGATAGCCTTCCGAACCGACAGGTTTGACGCGCCAATGAGTGACGGCGCCTGCAAGCGCGTCGATTTTCATTTTCGAATATTCACCAATTTTGCCGTTAGCGCCAACATTAGCGGCGACGGCTTCAGCAAGGCGTTTGGGGAGTAACGCAGCGAGTGCATTACTGGCGCCGACGGCGCCGGTTTTATCACGCGCATTGCGCAAGGCGCCGCCCACATCAATATCCGGCGCAAGATTGATCGTGATCTCGTCGCCCTCGCGCCAGTAGGACGAGATTTGCAAAATGCTAGGCCCCGAAAGCCCGCGATGGGTGAAGAGCAGCGCCTCACGAAATCTAGTTTTGCCGCAGGCGACTTCCGCGTCGGCGCTGATCCCGGCAAGGGGTTTAGTTGCGTCCAGAAGGTTATTGGCAAAAGTGAGCGGAACAAGCGCGGGCCGTGTCTCGGTAACTTTCAGTCCATATTGTTGGGCGATGCGATAAGCGAAATCGCTGGCCCCCATGGCGGGAATTGATTTGCCGCCCGTTGCGATGACCAGTGAAACCGCACGCAGCGGTTTTTCATTCGTCGTCAGATGAAATTCGGCGCCGTCGTCTTTGATTTCGTCAACGCTGGCTGATAGCCGCAACGTAACGCCGGCCTCGCGCGCTTCCAGCGCCAACATATCGATGATCTGTTTCGATGATGTATCGCAAAACAGCTGGCCAAGAGTTTTCTCATGATAGGCGATATTGTGGGCGTCGACCTTCGCGATGAAATCCGACGGCGTGTAGCGCGACAGTGCAGACTTCGCGAAATGAGTATTTTGCGACAGGAAATTTTCGGGGGCCGTACGAATGTTGGTGAAGTTACACCGTCCCCCGCCGGAAATCCGGATTTTCTCCGCCGGCTTGTCCGAATGATCGAGCAGCAAAACCCGCCGGCCGCGCCGGCCGGCTTCGATTGCGCACATAAACCCGGCTGCGCCCGCGCCGATAACAATGACATCAAAATCATTCATTGCGCGGGTGTATGGAAATTTGAAGCGGCGTCAACGGCGCAGGTTCGATCACCCGGAAACAGGATTGGCGCCGATCCGCCAATCGATGCGTTATTTCTTCGGTTTTTTCCTTTTCCGCCAGTGGTGACGCCCTGTGGAAACGCCAATGTCGGCGTCTAGGTCTGCGTCCAGGGCGCCGCCGCCAATCGTGCCATTTTTTGATAACCCTATTCCCATATGTGAGGGAACGCTGCGAAAATTTTATCTTTCGATGAAAGCCGATCGAAACCGTGATGGCGTTTTATTTGCCGCCGGGGAGCATTTCCGGCAATAGGTCTTCAAAGACGCCGAGAGGCATCGCGCCATAGGTCAGGACCGCGTCGTGATAGGCGCGGATTTCATCCGATGGGCCGTCGCCGGCATATTCATCCTTCAAGCGGCCAAATACATCGGCGCCGTATTTATAGGTGACAACCTGCGCCGGCCAGCGTTTCATCCGAGCGATTTCGCGCGCCGCGACGTCTTCCTGGCCGCGCACATTTTCCCGCCAATAATCCATCGCTTGCTCGTCGCTCCAGCCATAGGCGTTGAGCGCCACGTCGAGCGCAACGCGCACCGAGCGGACCATGTCCCATTCGATGGCGGCGAGTTTTTCACCGGGCGTGCGCGTCAGCCCCAAATCGCTGCTCAAGGTCTCGACATAAGCGGCCCAGCCCTCGGCATAGGCGGGTACAAACTGTCCGGCAAAACGCCCGTTGCATTTCGGCGCGTTTAGCGACGCGTTGACTTGAAAATGATGGCCGGGCGTTGCTTCATGGAGGAGCAGCCAATCGCCCTGGCGGGTGTCAAAAGTCTCGTCAAAAATATTGTAGAAGAATGTGCCGGTGTCGCGCTCATACCATCCGGGCACAGGAAATTCTGCGCCGCGGTTTGAAAGCGTTATGGTCGCGCGCTCAACACCGTAATCGCTTGCGAACAGGTTCCCTAAATTTTTCCAGATGATGTCTTGCCGCTCCGCAAAAAACACACTGAGTTTTTCTTCGTCGCTCAAATGATATTTTTCTGAGGCGAATTCTGCGGCGAGACCTGCTGCGTTGTCAGCGTATCCCATCTCTTTAATGACCCGATCATAAGTCGCGACGCTTTTTTTCAGCGCCGCCTCGCCAAATGCAAATAGCTTATCGGGATCAATCTCGGCGCCGTTCCAGCGCGCCAGGAAATGGCGATACCATTCCTCGCCCAAGGCGGCGGCGTAAAGACTTGCCGGTTCGCTGTCGCGTTTTGGCGTCGCCAGATACCGCAACCCCAGCTCCGCGCGTTCCGCGCCAAGGCGGATGTCATTGGACATGATGGAATGGTCAATCCGGTCGCACATGCTTAACTTTTTTGAATCGATTTTTGAAAGCGCGGTTTCATGTTTTGCGAAAAAGGCCGCCTCTTCGTTTAAATTTTCAGCCGTCCCCAAATTATCGAGGTTCTCTATAAAAGACAGCGCAAGATCGGGAAGGGCGAGCGCCTCTATATCGGCGAGATATGCTGTCGCAACATTGTCAAACTGTTCAGTCGTCTCCGCATCGACGAAGGGCGCAATCAGTGCAGTGTCATTCGCCGGCTGCGCGCAAGCTGTCGCTGCGCATGCCGCAACGTTTATAATGAACTGAAAACTGTTTTGCATTAGAGCCCCGCGAGCATTTTCGACAAAGCCTCACCGTAGCGCGGGTTCGCTGAGGCGCAAAATCACGGGCGATTTAGATCTCCAGTAAAGGTTGCGCCTTTCTGAAAACGTGCATGTTGAATCTACCGGCAACAGCCCCCTTCGTCAGCTGCGCTGACACTTCCCCGATAAATGGGGCAAGATGGGACGCGGCGCGCAGTTCGAGAAGACTTCTCATATTAGCACTTTCCTCGCCCCTTTGCGGGGGAGGTGTCGAGGCGAAAGCCGAGACGGAGGGGGTATATGAGAACGCGAGACAATTATTGATTTTGATTGTTGGGAAGGCGGATTCGATGATTATAGCGTGTGCGGTTTTGTTGGCGGCCTTAACGGTAAAACGTCGTCTCGTTGCCGGTGAAGGCCCACGGCTCTTCAAGGTCAATGCACGATTGCGCATCGCCGCGCGCCTCGATCTTCAGGAGCGCCGGGCCGGCTTCACCGCTCTGGCGCTGCAATAAAATGACACCGTTTATCGATGGGCCAACGAAATTTGCGCGCAGGCGCTCATAACAATAGACCTCGCCGTCGCGAACTTCTTCGAACGGCGCATTGATGCGGCCGTCGCCATGTTTGAAAGAGAGGAAATCTTTGGCCGCCGCTGCGCGCTCGTGATCCATGAACGGCGCCAGCGCCACAAGTTCTGGCGACAATGACGGCAAGCGGCCATGCAGTGCAAAGATCAGGCGCTGCGGATCGACCGCGTCAGCGGCCAGCGCCACGGCACTGACTTTTGAGGTCGCGGCATTATGGGCGCTGTCAGAGAACCAGACGCCTTGCGCTGCGCCATGGGTGTCAGCGATGGCGGTGCGGCAGGCATTCTCGCCCTTGGCGCGGCGGATGCCCCAGCTGTCGCCAAGTTTTGAGACCCAGGCCGCCTGATCGTCCTTGGGCAGATAATCAATCGGGCAGCGCGCGCGAGACGTATCCAGTGTAATCGCTTTCACCAGCGATGGTTTTGCGTCAAAGACTTCGGCGCGCACATAAGGGTTGGACGAATAACGTTCAGGGCGTTCGAGGTTTGCCGGCGTTGACGCATGATCGTGCAGCCCGACGTCAAAACCGTTTGCAGTTCCGATGACGTCGCCGGTCTCAACGCGGACGCGAGTCTCCAGCGCGATATGGTCCGGCCCTCCGAATTCGGTAAAATCTGCAAGGCCGCCGGCGCGCTTCAATATATCGTCTGAAATCTGGTCGAGGCGATCATAGTAAAATGAAATGTTCTCACAGATACGAAAGTGCACGGTCCAGCTTTGCGCGGTGGCGCGTCCGTCCTCGTCGCGATCGATCCGACGCTCAAGGGCGGTAATTTCTGCACGCGCAGGCGCAAGTGCGTCAGTGGTGCGCCGGTCGAAAACGGTCTCGCCTCTGCGCGTGTTCACGCGCATATAGGGCGCCGGTAAAACTTCGCCGGGCGCGGTGACGCCGCCAAGGGGGGAAACGCTCAAGACATCGTCAAGCGCCGCAAACGGTCCATCGAAGGCCGGTTCCCCAATGGCGCAGGTTCGCTCCGCATAGGGCGCTGTCTCAACGGAGGCGGCGACGGCCGCCGCGCGCTCAACCGCCTGACGGCCCGCATTCGGTTTGATGATGACTGCGCCGAGCAACGCCGCAGTGAACACCGCCGCGCCGAGGCGGATATAATAGTCACCATGAGACATGCGTTAGTTCCAATTCCCCACGCGATGGTCCCCCACGAACCTTCGGCGGTCAGAATCGCCTTTGGGATGGTCCAAGTCAAGCGGCGTGCGGCATACGCGGCACAGGCAAGAAATTTCCCAAAGCCTCGACAAAACCCTTGTATTTGGGCTTATTTGCCGGACTTGGTTAATATCACGTGCGAATTTGGGGACAATCACGGGAGACCAATAATGGTCAAATGGCGCGGACGAAGACAGAGTAAGAACGTTGAGGATCGCCGCGGAGCGGCCGCCGCGGGGGGCGCCGGCATCCTGTTGATGCTGATTCGACTCATCGTCGGGCGCTTCGGAATTCGCGGGATGGTGTTTCTCGGCATTATCGGCGCCGGACTTTATTTCTCAGGCGTCAATCCGGTTGCGCTTATTCAGGGACAACCCGCGACGCAATCAGAGCCCATTGATGACGAGACTTCACAATTTGTGCGCGCGACCCTGGCGCAAACGGAAGACGTCTGGGGCCAGATTTTCGCGGCCTCCGGTCAGCAATATCCGGCGCCGACATTGGTCATGTTTACTGGACAGGTAAATTCTGCATGTGGCTATGCGAGCGCCGCGGCGGGGCCGTTTTATTGCCCGGCGGACCAAAAGGTTTATCTCGATGCGAGCTTTTTTCAAGAACTGGAAAGACGTTTTGGCGCTGCCGGTGATTTCGCGCCGGTCTATGTGATCGCCCACGAAGTTGGCCATCACATCCAAACGATAACGGGAAGATCTGCACAAGTGCGTCAGGAGCAACAGCGCGTCAGCAAAATTGAAGCGAACCAGTTACAGGTGCGAATGGAACTGCAGGCCGACTGTTATGCTGGGGTCTTCGCAAAAATGTCGGATGCGCAAAGTGATTTTCTCGATGATGGCGATATTGAAGAAGGGCTTCGCGCCGCCGCGGCAATCGGCGATGACGCTTTGCAACGCAACGCTGGTCGGCGCGTCACCCCAGAGAGTTTTACGCATGGCACGTCCGAGCAGCGCATGAATTGGTTCAAGCGCGGATATGCTGCGGGCGATCCCAATCAGTGTGATACATTTGGAAACTCACCGCTTTAGGAGCGCCAGAACGCCGGCGAGAATAGAACCAAAATCGTAAAGAGCTCCAGTCGCCCGAGGATCATCCCGGCGCTGAGGACAAGTTTTGCCGCGTCCGGCAGGGTTGAATAATTCCCGGCGGGGCCAATCACATCACCGAGGCCGGGGCCGACATTGGCGATGGCGGCGCCGGCGCCGGATAACGCCGTCAGCGTATCGAGACCAAGGCCGGACAAGAGCACGGCGATGGTGGCGAAGGATGCGAAATAGACAAAGAAAAAACTCAAGACCGAGATGAAAACATCATCGGTCAGGGCGCGGCCATTATAGCGCGCTACGAAAACGCCGTTGGGATGAGCGAGGCGGCGCGCATAAATTTTCAGCGCCGACAAAGCCACCTGAAAGCGGAATATTTTCATCCCGCAAGAGGTCGACCCGGCGCAGCCGCCGATAAACATGATGCAAAAGAAAAAACCGACGGCAAACGGACCCCAGGCGTTGTAGTCCGTGGTCGCATAGCCGGTGCCGGTCAGAATCGAAACGACGTTAAAGATCGCCAACCGGAATGCAACGAAAATATCGACATCGTCAAAGATGACGAGCACGCGGAACAGCATGATCATTGTCAAGCCAAAGACGACCGCCAGAAAAAACTGAATCTGGCTGTCTGTAAAAAGCCGGCGCCAGGCCCCGCGAATAAGCGCCGCCAGAAAAATTCCGAAAGGCAAACTGCCAACGATCATGAAAAACGTAACGACCAGATCAAGTGGCGCACGGCCAACGGTCAGGAAGGCGCCGAGCGATGCGTCGCGGGTTGAAAACCCGCCGGTGGCGACGGTCGTCATGGCGTGATTGACGGCGTCCCAGGCCGGCATGCCGAACGCCCAGAGGCTTAAAAAACATAACGCCGTCAGGAACACGTAAATGGATGAGAGCGCGATCGAATATTGCGCCGCGTTTGCGATAAATTTTTCCGACGTGTCCCAGGCTTCGCTTTTGAAAATCTGCATGCCGCCGACTTTCAAGGCCGGCATCACCGCAAACGCCATAATAACAATGCCGACGCCGCCGATCCATTGCAGCATCGAACGCCACAGGAGCGCGCCGGGCGGCGCGTCGTCGAGCCCGACAATGACGGTCGCGCCGGTAGTTGTCAGGCCGGACATCGCTTCGAAGAATGCGTCGATATAGGAAAGTTGCAATTCGCCAAGGGCGAGGGGGATGGCTGCAAAGACGACAAGGGTCAGCCAGCTCATCGCGGTTAGCAAAAACCCCTCACGGGTCGAAATTGATGCGATGGGCCCCCAGCTTGCAGCCGCAGCGCCGCCGCCGGCGAAAAAACAAATCCCCGCGCCAATGGCGAACGCCGCCCAGTCTTGCCGGTGCGTTGCATCGGGCGACAACAAATTCGCAATCATCGGGATCAACATTAAAAGCCCGAGGGCCGCAACAAGGGCGCCGGTCACCAGCAATACAGGACGAAAGGTGAGCATTTGGCGGCCTTTTCCGATCTCGGCTTTTGGCGGCATTCGCGACGTGTTCGAATCGCGCGCAGGCGCTCGAACGATGCGGAATCTAGACGAGCCCCCATGAATTCACAATGAAATGGGCGCCCGCCGGTTTTAGTGGATTTGACGATACTCGTAGGGGCTGTCGAGAGAAAACGCGGGGATTTCGACATCAAAAACATCGCCCGTCGTCGTCGTCATGGAATAGGTGCCGACCATCATGCCCGATGGCGTCGTTAGCGGCGCGCCAGACGTGTATTCAAAGCCCTCGCCGGGGCGGATCACCGGTTGCTCACCGACAACGCCGTCGCCAGAGACTTCATCGGTCAGGCCTTGCGCGTCGGTGATGCGCCAGTAGCGCGTGCGCAGCTGGACGACGTCTTCAGATTCATTATCGATCCGCACCGTATAAGCCCAGACAAAGCGGGGCTCATCAGGATCGGACTGGTCATCGAGATATTGCGGGTCAACGCGAACGCGAATCCCGCGGGTAAAGGACTCATACATACTCATGCTCCCCGCGAAGAAATTTCCGCCATTTTACGCCGCTCCGCGCCAAAGCGCCAGCGCCCCGCGCATATTCAACGATACGGCGAACCGTCAGGGTAAATTTCGCGCCATACGGGCTTGCGCCCGCCGTTTAGCAGGGGCAAACGAGACCTCATGGGCGAACGATCAGAACATTATGGTGTGTTGTCGGCGGAGGAAATCGGTGCGCTCATCGCAACTGGCGTTATTTCCGGCGCGAACCCGTCGCGGCTTCAGCCGGCCAGCCTTGACCTGACGTTTTCATCTCGGGCGTGGCGGGTGCGTGCGTCGTTTTTGCCGTCGCGCAAACGCACGGTCGCTGAGCGCCTTGATGAGGGGCTCGCCATGCGCGAGATCGATCTTTCTGCAGGCGCAGTTTTTGAGCGCGGCTGTGTTTATCTCGTTGAACTAAATGAGCGCGTCGCATTACCGGGCAACCTCATTGGCGCGGCCAATCCCAAAAGTTCGACCGGCCGCATCGACGTTTTTGTTCGGCTGGTAACGGACCATGGCGAAGCGTTTGATGAAATTCGCGCGGGCTATAACGGACCGCTCTACGCAGAGGTAAGCCCGCGCAGTTTTTCCATTCTGGCGCGCGCTGGATCCAGCCTCAATCAGATGCGTCTGAAGCGCGGGGCTTGCCGGTTAAGCGATGATGAGCTTGCGGCGTTAAATGAAACATCGCCGCTCGTCAGCGTTGCGAACAATCGTTGCGACGCCGACATCGACGGCGGGCTGGGTTTGTCGGTTTCCTTGACCAAAGGCGACGGCGACATCATCGGCTGGTGCGCGCGGGCTCATACGGCGCTGATTGATGTGGATAAGCCGGGCGTTCTTGATCGCGACGATTATTTCGAAGCGATTGGGCCGCAGCGCTCGGGTTTCATTATTCTTGATCCGGATGAGTTTTATATTCTGGCGTCAAAAGAGGCGCTAGTCATTCCGCCTGATACCGCTGCAGAGATGACGCCGATCAGCCCCGGCCTCGGCGAGTTTCGCGTGCACTATGCAGGGTTTTTCGATCCCGGCTTTGGCTGGTCCGAGGGCAAAGACGGCGCCAATGGTTCGCGCGCGGTATTGGAAGTGCGCAGCCACGACGCGCCCTTCGTTTTGGAAGACGGCCAGCTTGTCGCGCGACTCGTCTATGAGAAAATGGCGTCGCGGCCCGCGGCGCTTTACGGCGCGGACCTCAAATCAAACTATCAGGGCCAGGGTTTGAAGCTGTCGAAGCATTTCAGGTAAGTTTGCGGTCAAGATAACTTTTGTATCGCACTGAAAACTTATGTGCGTCATTGAAACGTTTGCCCTCTTCCCCCGCTTGCGGGGGATGTGTCCACGGTGTGGACGAAGGGGGTATTGATAGAATGTAGCAAAGAGCCCCGTCCGTCGCGGCCAAAAGCCTGGACACCTCCCCTATAAGGGGGGGGAGGAAAGAGTTTCGCTAAGCTCTCAACTGATCGCCAATCGGCAATTCGCGGATGCGTTTGCCTGTCGCTGCAAAGATCGCATTCGTCAATGCCGGGGCGAAAGGCGGCGTTCCCGGTTCGCCGACGCCGCCGGGGGGCGCATCACTTTCAACCAAAGTAACACCAACATTCTTCGGCGCCTCGTGCATGCGCGCCATGCGATAATCATGGAAATTATTTTGATCAACGCGTCCGCCGGAGACCGTGATCGCACTGTTTAGAATATTCGACAGGGCGAAAATGCTGCCGCCTTCCATTTGCGCGACGACGGATTCCGGATTGACCGCAATGCCGCAGTCGCAAGCGACGTGCACATTGACAATGTCGAGATCGCCTTCGTCGCTGACGGCGACTTCGATTGCGGTCGCAACATAAGAAAGAAAACTGCGATGCCCGGCGATGCCCATGCCCCGGCCGGCGGGCAATTCGCTGTCCCAGCCAATACCGTCAGCCGCGAGGTTGATGACGTTTTTTAGGCGCGCCGTATCAATAGGATAATCTACATAGGGCTGGTTGTAATTACCGTAATCGACGGAAAGCCCTTCGGCCGCAAGATCAATCACCCTGTCCGGGCCGATCAGCTCCAGCAAGTATTCTTTCGGATCGCGTCCGGCAGCCTCGGCAAGTTCCGCCGCAAAAGACTGCACAGCAAAGGCGTGCTGGATATTATTAACCGAGCGCAGCCATCCAATTCTGATCTTGCCTTTCGCCTTGCCATTCTCAAGTCGCATATTCGGCGTCGCGAAGGGATTGTCGGTGAAGCCAAGTCCCAATTCGCCGGCGCTGCCTTCCTCGGTTGCCGGGTTGAAGGTCGTGCCGATTGACGGGAATGTCACGCGGTGGCGCCAGGCTGTGAGGTCGCCATTCTCACCCATCGCGCCTTCGACGCGCTGGGCGCTGACCGAGTGAAGATAATCGTGATGCAGATCGTCCTCCCGCGTCCAGATGACTTTGATCGGGATGCCAAGCTCGCGAGACAACAACGCCGCCTCATAAACAAAGTCCGGTTTAGACTTGCGCCCGAACGCCCCGCCGAGAAGCGCGTTGTTGACCCGCACATTGGCGTAATCGACACCGAGAATATCGGCGAGGTCGAGGCGCGCCTGTTGCGGATTTTGCGTCGACGTCCAGACCTCGACCTTGCCGTCTTTGTATTCGGCAAGCGCTGCCGGCGGCTCCATTTGAGCGTGGGCGATGTGTGGAACGTAGTAATCCGCCGTTAGGGTTTGCGCCGCGCTGGCGAACGCCGCGTCAACATCGCCTTTGTCGCGCACAACGCGTTGCGGGGATTTGACGGATGCCTCAAGCTCGGCGCGGTAACTGGCTGAGTCATAGTCGGCGTTGGCGCCTTCTTCCCATTCAATGTTGAGCGCGCGCCGGCCTTCGATCGCAGCCCAGGTGTTGTCAGCAACGACCGCGACCCCGACCAGCGGATTGAAACCGCCCTCGCGTTTGCCGACGGGTAATTTGAGTACGTTCGAAACGCCGGCGACCGCTTCCGCAGCGGCGCCGTCGAAAGACTTCACCTTGGCGTAAAGAACCGGCCCGCGCTCGATCACCGCGATCTTCATGCCGGGCATTTCGACATCCTGGCCATAAACGGCCTTGCCAACAGTAATATCGTCGAGATCAACAATCTGGGCAGACTTGCCTATATAACGCCATTCAGACGGGTCTTTCAGCGAATACGTCTTGGCCCCCGGATCAAATCCTTCGCCCTCATAAGCTGGCGGATCGAACGCCGCCGCGGCGGCGGCGAGGGCGCCATAGCTTAAACGTTGACCGGATGCTTGGTGCACCACTTCGTGCATGACCGCTTTGCATTCTTCTGCTGGGACGCCCCATGTTTCCGCCGCCGCGCGCTCCAGCATCGATCGGGCGCTGGCCCCAATACGGCGCAATCGCATGAAGTCGGCCCGGATCGTCGTCGAACCATCCGTATTCTGATCGCCGTATTTGGCTTCGCCTTCGGCTTGCAGGACGTCAATCTTATCCCAGTCGGCTTCCAGCTCATCGGCTATAACCCGCGCCATGCCAGTGCGAGCGTGCTGGCCCATCTCCGCGCGGTGACAAAGGACCTGGACGGTTCCCTGCTCATTGATTGAGACAAAGAGATTGAGCGGTTCGAGCTTCTTACTCAACGCATTGACCGCTGCGCCGGTGATTTCATCTTCCTTGCGCCCGCAACCGGAGAGCGACGTTGCGAGCATAAAGACGCCAGCGCCGCCGCCGGTTTTCAGCACTTTTCGGCGCGAGACATTTTCGATCTTCGTAATCATGATGCGCTTCCCGTTTTTGCAGCTGTTTTGATGGCGGCCCGGATGCGCGGATAGGTGCCGCAGCGGCAGATGTTTCCTTGCATGATATTATCGATGTCATCGTCACTGGGATCCGGATTGTCACTAAGGAGCGACGCCGCCTGCATCATCTGTCCCGACTGGCAATATCCGCATTGGGGAACATTGTGTTCCCTCCACGCTGATTGAACCGGGTGGTCGCCATTCTCGCTAAGGCCCTCGATGGTTGTCACGTTGCGTCCGTCGACGGAAGCGGCGGGCGTAACGCAAGATCTGACCGCCGTTCCGTCAATATGCACCGTGCAGGCGCCGCACTGGGCGACGCCGCAGCCAAATTTTGTTCCCTTCAGCCCCGCGATGTCCCGGAGATACCAAAGGAGGGGCATCGTGGAATCGTCATCTATTTGATGCTTTTCGCCATTGACAGTGAATTCGGCCATGAGAAGTCGTCTCCTTTTGGAGGTCGGGGAAACAATTTTGAAATCAAACGCAACACGATTTTTGTTGGTTTATCACATTGCGGGTGATGGCGGAAATTTTGGTCAATTTTACAAAGGCAAATACTCACAACCGTGGACCGCTTCCCCAGCCAAAGCCGGGGCCCATCATTTGCGCTTTCCCGGCTCGTTTCAATTATCGGTGATGGATCCCGGCTTTCGCTGGGAAGGCGAGGGTCTTTGGTTGAGTGCAGAACTGACCATTGATTGCCCATCACCCTTGCCCGCTGGCGTCAGCGCCCGTAAACGATGCCTCCAAAAACAAATTGAATAGCAAGCAAAATTCCATGACCAACGCCGCCGCAAAAACCGTAACCGCCGAAGACGCCGCGAACGCGAAGTCCTGGCCGTTTCAGGAAGCAACGCGCCTCGTCAAACGCATGGAGCGGGCCGAAAAAGACGGTCCCGTGGTTTTCCAGACCGGTTACGGTCCCTCTGGCCTGCCGCATATCGGCACCTTTCAGGAGGTTGCGCGTACGACAATGGTGCGCCGGGCGTTCGAATTGCTAACGGGCCGGGAAACCAAACTGATTTCTTTTTCCGACGACATGGACGGGATGCGCAAAGTGCCGCCGACGGTGCCGAACCCGGAAACGCTGGAGCCTTATCTTGAGGTGCCGCTTTCCCGCGTGCCCGACCCGTTCGGTACTCACGAGAGTTTTGCGCACCACAATAATGCGCGGCTCAAAGCCTTTCTCGACCAGTTCGGGTTTGAATACGAATTCGCGTCTTCCACGGAAGAATATGAAAGCGGCCGTTTCGACGAAATGCTGATGCGCATGCTCGAAAAATATGATGACGTCATGAACGTCATCCTGCCGACGATTGGCGATGAGCGAAAGCAGACCTATTCGCCGTTCCTGCCGATCTCGCCGACAAGCGGCAAGGTGCTTTATGTGCCGATGCTGGACCGGGACGCGAAACGCGGAACCGTCGTTTTTGAAGATGAAAATGGCGAGCGTGTTGAAACGTCGGTAAAGGGCGGCGCCGTGAAACTGCAATGGAAAGCGGACTGGGCGGGGCGGTGGTTTGCCCTCGGCGTTGACTATGAAATGGCCGGCGAGGATTTAACCGAGTCGACCAAACTTTCGGGGCGCATCGTCAAGGCGCTAGGCGGCGTTCCGCCGGAAGGATTTAACTTCCAGCTTTTCCTCGACGAGCATGGCAAGAAAATTTCAAAAACCAAAGGCAATGGCATCTCGATTGAGGAATGGCTCACCTACGCGTCCGCCGAGAGCCTGTCGCTTTACGGGTTTCAGTCGCCAAAGAAAGCAAAGAAACTTTACTTCGATATTATTCCGAAGACCGTGGATGAGTACTGGACCTTCGTTGAGAAATATTGGACCCAAGAGCCGGCGAAGGCGGTTGATAATCCGGCGTGGCACATCCATGAGGGAAAACCGCCGACGGTGACGCCGCCGGTAAGCTTCGCGATCTTGCTCAATCTCGTCAGCGCCTCCGCGTCAGCAGACCCCGAAGTCCTGCGCGGCTTTATCAAGAAATACCGCCCTGACGCCAGCGATGACGAACTCGCCGCGACTGATGAGTTGATCAATTTCGCCGGACGTTACTTTGACGACTTTATCAAGCCGAACAAGAAATATCGCCCGCCCACCGATCGCGAACGTGCGGCGCTGGTAATGCTTGCGGCGCGCCTGCGTGAAATCGGCGATGGCGCGGAAGAGAACGATTACCAGACCGCGGTTTTCGACGCCGGCAAAGCGCAGGACTATGAGAATATCCGCGAGTGGTTCAAAGGGCTCTACGAAGTTGTCTTCGGCCAGTCTGAGGGCCCCCGCATGGGCGCCTTCACGAAAATATTCGGCGCCAATGCCATGGCCGATTTGATCGAGCAGGGGCTGGTGCGTTGAGTTGATGAAACCTTGGGCGGAACACGGTGTTTGCAAAGCAGTAAAAAACCTCACGGCCATAATTGTCGTCGCGGTCGCCTCATATTTTATCGGCGTCGCTGTCGCCCAAACCGGCGAAACCGATCCAGCGGCTTCTGTCATCGAGGCCGCTGATCCGCGCCCGACGGACGAACAGATTGAGCGCGAAATCAACCAAATCTTCGATGAAATTCAAACGCTGGCGAGGGTCGATGCGAGCGTCAATGCCGGCGTTGTAACGTTGAGCGGCGCCACGCCGACCGCTGACGCCGCAGCCCGCGCGCAAGACATTGCATCACGGGTCAACGGTGTTGTTACGGTTGAGAACGAAATTGAGCGTGATGTCTCCGTTGATTCACGTATCGCGCCGGCAATAGACGATGTTCAGAACTACGCCGAGGACGCGGTTAAATTTGCGCCGCTTGCAGTGCTCGCCTTCGTCGTATTTTCGCTGATCGCTTTTTCCGGACAATTATTGTCGCGATGGACCGGCTTTTGGCGGCGCGTTACGCCAAACGCATTTATTGCTGAAATCGCCGCTACCACCATTCGTGTCGTTTTCCTTGTCCTCGCTTCCATCGCGGCGCTCAGCCTTCTCGACGCGACCGCATTGCTCGGCGCATTTCTCGGCGCCGCCGGCCTTTTCGGCCTTGCGATTGGTTTTGCGATTCGCGACACAATGGAGAATTATATTTCATCGATCATGCTGTCCTTGCGGCAGCCATTCCGCCCTAACGACCATGTGGTCATCGACGACAAGGAAGGCCTTGTCATCAGATTGACGTCGCGGGCGACCATCCTGATGACTATGGACGGCAATCATCTGCGGATACCAAATTCAACCGTCTTCAAAGCAATTATCCTGAATTACACGCGCAATTCCGAACGGCGCTTTGAATTTGATCTTGGCGTTGACGCTGATGACGATCCGCTCGCCGCTATTGAAACCGGCGCCGACGCGATCAAGGCGCTTGACTTTGTACTTCGTGAGCCGGCCCCCGTCGGATATATCCGCAATGTCGGCGATTCAAATATTGTCATCCGTTTCACGGCGTGGGTTGATCAGAACAATTCAGATTTCCGAAAAAGCAGGTCGGCGGCGTTATCCGCGGCGAAAGATGCGTTGGAAGAGGCCGGCTTTGCCCTGCCGGAGCCGATCTATCGCTTACGGTTTGACGGCGCCGCGCCGCCAATCCTAAGAGAGGTTTCCGGG
The DNA here is from genome assembly GCA_013002535.1 of Hyphococcus sp. Classification (GTDB taxonomy): domain Bacteria; phylum Pseudomonadota; class Alphaproteobacteria; order Caulobacterales; family Parvularculaceae; genus Hyphococcus. Next base: position 17,146 of record JABDJK010000015.1, on the reverse strand, counting down.
GCAAACGTCAGCAGCGGCTCGGAAAAACCGTCAGCGCCTGTGCAGACGAGCCGCCTGCGCGAGCCAAACGACAAAGACCGTAACGTTGCGGTCGATACTGCGCCCGACACGCACATTGCCGATAAGGTCGAGGAAGAACGCCGTGATGCTTGCGAGGAAGACCTGCTCGACGACGCGGCGCCAGTGGAGTGATAACGCTAGTAGAAGAGCCACGAATTCGAGTGCAACGACTGGTTTGATCCGCCTCGATGCTTCGCATCGGTCCCCCTATTTTCAAGGGGGACAATGGCCAGCTTGGGGGTCACCTCGCCTTGAAAGGAGGAGGTCGAAATCTTTAATTTCGGGTGGGGATCATTCGCAATTATTCAATTCCAACCATCTTTCCAAAATCTGAATATTTCCGGGTGCGGCGCTCAGCAAGTTCTTCGTCGCTCACTGGGTTGTCGGCATAATCAAAGGTGACGCCGGTTCCCTCGATAATGCGGTTCATGAAGTTGAACAGCGCCGCGATCTGAACAGCGTCAAAGAGCGCCATCTCTGACCAGCCGGCGTCATAGACGGCTTTCGCGTCGGCGTCCGTCAGCATCGGCGGCAGGTCTTTCAGTTTCGCCACATACTTCAAAAGCGGTTTCAGTTTTTCATCGATATCTGCGGCATCAACATTTGTATTCAGCGCATCGACAACCGCTTCGTCAATACCGAATGCTTTGGCGTAAATCTTGTGGGAACCAAAACAGAAATTGCAGGCATTAAGGCCGGAAACATAGGCCGCGATCAATTCGCGTTCCGCCACGGTCAGTTCGCTGTCGCCGCGCAACAGCGCGTCATGGTAATCGAGAAGCGGTTTTAGTTTCTCCGGGAATTTCCGGAAGACATCGGCGAGATGCGGGGTCTCCGGCAGGCTCGGAAATAGCGCCATGGGTTGTCCTTTTAAATCCGCTCGCCCATCAGGTAGCGCGCAACGTCGGCATAGTCGATCATAAGCGAAATCAGATTGGTCGTGAAAACAGCTGCGATCCATTCGCCGGAAAGTTTGTCGATGTTCCACGCCTCGCGCCGCCGCCATAAATATACCAGAAGCGGCGTCCAGAAGACCACGTGAGCAAGGCCCAAAATGCGTTGATAGCCATACTGGCTATGCAGCCAGATCATGAAGATCGCCGCTAGCGAGATTGCCGCGAGCACCCATTTCGCTTCCGGCCGGCGGATAAAGATGACCGCGCCAACTACATTGACAATTACCATCCAATTTATCCAGAGCTGGAGCCATAAGGCCTGCGCATTGACGTCCCGCGTAAAGGCGGCGGCGGCTTCGGAGGTAGAGTCCATTGAATGCTCTCGGTATTTTCTTTGCGAGAAATGTTTACTTAGCTTTCTTATTGGTAAATTCGCGCTGGCAGTCGAATCACGCGAGCGCTAGCACGCATCATTCGTGTTTGTTCGGCGGTGTAAGTTCCAACTTATTAGCAGAAAAGATTATGCGCCAACACATAATGAAATTTGCGGAGCGCCGCGGCGCCGAATTTATTCACGCGCGCTCAACCGTTTAAATCGAATGCGGCGAAGTTGCGGCAAAATCGTCATTTTGTTTCGTTAGCATTCGCAAACAAAACGCATATATTTATATTGTCTTCGCGGAAACGCGAAACGAAATATTAGGGGGACCCGCATTAACTTTGTGAGGGCGCTGCGTTTGGGCGCCGGGAGCGGGCTGTTGAAATGTTGCGTATTCGCCTTTGGGCGAAAATGAAAATGGCGAAAGCAAAACGAACGAATTGAACAGGCGAGAAAATAATGTGGGTCATTCACGATAAGGCGAACGGAAAATGCGATGCATTTTCTTGCGCCGTGAAATTCGCCGCCCACATAAAGAACATGAAGTCGCTTGATGAAGATGGACGAATGTTCTTTGCACGTAAAAATTCAATGTGGGTAAATGATGGGGAATGTGACGCGGCGGCGATGAGATTGCCGCCGCGATGTGTAGGTGATGATCGCCAGGCTGGGTCGATTGCAGCGGGGCCGGCCGGCGGATCAATTAAACAAGTGAGCGTGGTGACCAATGTCTGAAGAAACTCTTGACGTCTTTGACGCCTTTTCGGAAAGTTATGAAAAAGTGCAACAGCAGGCGATGAGCCTGCGTGATTATCTTCTCGCGGCGCGGGACGACCCGATGATGTATGCGACGTCCGCAGAGCGCATGATCGAGGCGATCGGCGAGCCTGAGATGATCGACACGTCAAAGGATCCGCGCCTGTCGCGCATTTTCTTCAATCGCACTATCCGTCAGTATAAAGCCTTTGAAGGCTTTTTCGGCATGGAAGACACGATCGAGCGGATCGTCTCGTTCTTCCGTCATGCCGGGCAGGGCCTCGAAGAAAAACGCCAGATCATTTATCTCCTCGGTCCTGTGGGCGGCGGTAAGTCTTCGCTGGCCGAACGCCTCAAAGACCTGATGGAGAAGCACCCGATCTATGTTTTGAAAGCGGGCGATGAAATCTCGCCGGTCTTTGAAAGCCCGCTCGGCCTTTTCCAGTCAGAACAGCTGCAATCGCTGCTCGAAGAAAAATACAATATCGACCGCCGACGCCTTACGGGTCTGATGAGCCCGTGGGCGGTTAAGCGCCTTGATGAATTCGGCGGCGACATCTCGAAATTTGAAGTGGTGCGCCTCTACCCGTCGAAACTGCGCCAGCTTGCGATTTCGAAAACCGAGCCGGGCGATGAAAACAATCAGGATATTTCGGCGCTTGTCGGCAAAGTCGATATCAGGAAGCTTGAGCATTTCTCACAGGACGACACCGACGCCTATTCTTATTCCGGCGGGCTCTGCCGCGCCAATCAGGGGCTGCTTGAATTCGTTGAAATGTTCAAAGCGCCGATCAAAGTCCTGCACCCGCTTCTTACCGCGACGCAGGAAGGTAACTATGTCGGCACGGAAGCGCTGGGCCCGATCCCGTTTCAAGGGATTATCCTCGCGCACTCTAACGAGAGCGAATGGCAGCAGTTCCGAAACAACAAAAATAATGAAGCGTTCCTTGATCGTATCAACGTAATCAAGGTGCCTTACTCTCTGCGCATCACTGAAGAGCGCAAGATCTATGAAAAACTGCTGGCGAGTTCTGAGCTTTCCGAAGCGCCTTGTGCGCCGGAAACGCTTGGGCTCCTGGCGCGGTTCTCCGTTTTGACGCGCCTGCGCGAGCATGAAAATTCAAATCTCTTCTCCAAACTGCGCATCTATGACGGTGAAAAACTGAAAGACACCGATCCGAAAGCGAAGTCCCATCAGGAATATCGCGACGCCGCTGGCATGGACGAGGGCATGGACGGCATCTCGACGCGCTTTGCCTATAAAGTTCTGTCTGAGACATTCAACTTTGATACGGACGAAGTCGCCGCGGACCCTGTTCACATGATGTATGTGCTGGAAAACGCCATCAAGCGCGAGCAATATCCTGACGAGGTCGAGAAGAAATATCTCGACTTCATCAAGTCGGAACTTTCGGCGCGTTACGCCGACTTTATCGGCAAGGAAATTCAGAAAGCCTATCTCGAAAGCTATGGCGAATACGGTCAGAACCTTTTTGACCGCTACATTTCCTACGCTGACGCGTGGATCGAGGATCAGGACTTTAAAGACGCCGACACGGGCCAACTCCTCGACCGCGCGACGTTGGACGCCGAGCTTTCAAAAATCGAAAAACCGGCGGGTATCGCGAACCCCAAGGACTTCCGCAATGAAGTCGTGAAATTCGCACTGCGCGCCCGGGCGAACAATGAGGGCAAGAACCCGAAATGGACGTCATACGAGAAACTGCGCAATGTCATTGAAAAACGCATGTTCTCTCAGGTCGAAGATCTCTTGCCGGTGATCTCGTTCGACTCCAAGAAAGACTCTGAGACGGAAGCCAAGCACGAGAACTTTGTGTCGCGCATGACCGAGCGCGGATACACGCCGCGTCAGGTCCGCCGTCTCGTTGAGTGGTATATGCGCGTCAATAAAGCCGGATAGGGATGTGGGCGGTGAATTGTGAAATGGTGAATGGAGCGCAGCATAAGACCGGTCCAATCACCCCTAAATATTCACCAACTACGATTCACCAATCATCATGACCCATATCGCCTCATACTGGATTCAGTCTTCGGATTTTTCTCATCAGGATTACCCGGCGGCTGACGCGCAGGAGATAACCCGCGCGCTTGAAGCCCATGATTGGGCGGCGGAGCATGAGCGGCGGCGTTCGCTGGTTGATGCCGGCAAAGAAGAATGCCCCGCCGGACTTGGCGTGATGGCGGCGGACGAGCGCCGCCTGATAATCCGGCTGGATGAAAATTTGTGTTGCGTCGTTGAATATTCGTTCTTCGATAAAGGAAAGGCGTTCGGCATTTTACCGAAACGAACATACCATTGCGGCGAATTGGAAAACGTGCCGCTCGAAGTTGCCGCCAGCTTTGTCGGACCGTTCCTTGCCAATGATTACGCGGCGGTCAAAACAGAAATCGAGTCGCGCGCATGAACCTATCCCACTTCATCGACCGGCGTAAGAATCCCAAGGGCAAGTCCATTGGGAACCGCCAGCGATTCCTGAAACGCGCCAAGGCGCAGATCAAGGAAGCGGTGAACAAGTCTTTACGCGATCGGTCGCTGAAGGAAATCGACAAGGGCGAGAAAATCTCGATCCCGTCCAAGTCTACCGCCGAGCCACGCTTTCGCATCGATCCGCAAACCGGTAAGCGCGAAGCCGTGCATCCCGGCAACAAGGAATTCGACGCCGGCGACAAGATCAAAAAACCTCCCAAAGGCCCCGGCAAAGGCAAGGGCAAAAAGGCGTCGACTGACGGCGACGGGGAGGACAATTTTCAATTTACCCTGACCCAGGACGAATTCCTCGACATCTTCTTCGAGGACCTGGAACTCCCCAATCTCGTCAAGCGCTCGTTAAAAGAGATCAAGGCTTACGCCTATAAGCGCGCCGGCATCACCGTCGCCGGGTCGCCGACCAACATGAATTTGATCCGCACCATGCGCAACGCCCATGGCCGGCGTCTGGCGCTAAAGCGCCCCTCCACGAAAGAAATGAATGCGCTGAAAGAGCGCCTGTTTGAACTGGAGCGCATCTCACAGCCCGATGAGGCCCAGATCACAGAGAAGAAAAAGATCATCGCCGATCTCGAAACGATGGAGGCGCGCCGCCGCTGGGCGCCTTTCATCGACCCGCTTGACGTGCGCTACAACGCCTATGAGCCGACGCCGGTGGAAACCACTGCGGCGGTGATGTTCTGTCTGATGGATGTTTCCGGCAGTATGGGCGAGCGTGAAAAAGACCTCGCCAAACGTTTTTACATGCTGCTCTATTTGTTCCTCAAACGCCGCTACGAGCGCGTCGAGGTCGTCTTTATTCGCCACACCCACCACGCCGAAGAAGTCGACGAGGAAACATTTTTCTATTCGCGCCAGTCCGGCGGCACCGTGGTCTCAACCGCGCTTGATAAAATGCTGGAGGTCCAAAAAGACCGCTTCCCGGCCCATGAGTGGAACATCTATGTGGCGCAGGCCTCCGACGGATTTACGCAAAGCGGCGACGCCAAACAATGCGTTGAATTGTTGCGAACCGAAGTGATGCCTATTTCGCAATATTACGCCTATATCGAAATTTTGGATGAGCGCGAGCTGGAAGTCTTCTCAAGCGAGGATTCCGGCGCCGAGCTTTGGCGCGCCTATCGCACCTTTGCGCCGGAATGGCCGAACTTCGCACAAACCCGCATTGCCCGCCCGCAAGATATCTTCCCGGTGTTTCGTGAGTTGTTCGCCAAGAACAACAGGGAGGCGGCGTGATGACAGCATTAGAAAAACCAACCCTCCTTTTCGACGACGCCGACTGGAACTTTGAGACTTTGCAAGTCACCCTCGACGCAATCGAAGAGATCGCGCTGGGCGATCTGAAGCTCGACATCTACCCTAACCAGATCGAGATCATATCGTCAGAACAAATGCTCGACGCCTATTCTAGTCACGGCATGCCGCTGATGTACAAGCACTGGTCGTTCGGCAAACACTTCGCCCGCGACCAAATGATGTACCAGAAGGGCTACACCGGGCTCGCCTATGAGATTGTGATCAACTCGAACCCGTGCATTGCGTACCTCATGGAAGAAAACACTATGACCATGCAGGCACTGGTTATGGCCCACGCGTCTTTCGGGCATAATCACTTTTTCAAAAACAATTATCTATTTTGTCAGTGGACGGATGCAGACGGAATTTTGCCTTATCTCGACTTCGCCAAGAAATACATCGCGAAATGTGAGGACGAATACGGCCTCGAAGAGGTTGAAAGTGTTCTTGATGCGGCCCACGCGCTGATGGATCAGGGCGTATTCCGCTATAACCGTCCACCGCGCCTTTCTGACGCTGACAAGATCGCCAAAATGGCGGCGCGCGCCGAGCATGAAGAACTGACCTTCAACGATATCTGGCGAACCCTGCCGACGGTGGAAGAGCCAGACGAGGAAAAGCAGGAACGCCAGCAGGAAGTTCGTCACATTAAACTGCCGGAAGAAAATATTCTCTATTTTATCGAGAAGGCCTCGCCGATTTTGCGGCCATGGCAGCGCGAGCTGGTGCGCATCGTCCGCAATGTGGCGCAATATTTCTATCCGCAGAAACAAACGAAAGTGATGAACGAGGGCTGTGCGACGTTCGTCCACCATTACATCATGAACGAGCTTTATAATCGCGGGCAAATCAGCGAGGGCGCGATCATGGAATTTCTCCATTCGCATTCGTCGGTTGTGTTCCAGCCGGAGTTTGACGATCCGCGCTATTCCGGCATTAATCCGTATGCGCTGGGCTTCGCCATGATGGAAGACATCAAGCGGATTTGCGAAGATCCGAAAGATGAAGATCGCGAATATTTCCCGGAGATCGCCGGCAAGAATGAATGGCGCGAAGTTTTAAAAGACGCCTGGGCGAATTACCGAGATGAAAGTTTCATCCTGCAATATCTCTCGCCGACGGTCATGCGCGATTTTCACCTGTTCGCTATCGCCGATGACGCAAAAGAATCACATTTTGAGGTTTCGGCAATTCACAATGCCAGCGGTTTCCGCCGCGTGCGCGAGCGTCTCGCCGCGTCTTACGACCTCGGCTCTCACGATGCGAATATTCAGGTTGTTGCGGCGGATTTGGAAGGCGATCGCACTTTGCATCTGCGTCATGATGTTCATCAAGGCCGCAAGCTGAGCGACGAAACCAAAGACGCCGTTCTCACCTATATCGAAACCCTCTGGGGCCATGAGGTGAAACTGGAAGAGGTTGGTGCGTGAGGTAGTGAATGGTGATTAGTGCGTATTAAGTAGAATAATTCTTCACTACTGACCACTCATTACCTGCCTAATGCCCTTCTTCATCCCTGCCAAAATTCGGCGCCGCGGTTTCCTGACCGGCGTCGACAATCGCGCGTCTGAGTGACCGCCCGCGGGCAAACGCTTTTTCCAGCGCTTCGCCGTCACCCCAGCGGATCGCCCGCTGCATCAGGCTAAGCTCTTCGGAGAACCGCCCCAGCACTTCCAAGATCGCATCCTTGTTGTTGAGGAAGACGTCGCGCCACATGATCGGGTCAGAGGCGGCGATGCGAGTGAAGTCACGAAATCCGCCTGCGGAATATTTAATGACTTCGGCCTGCGCCACGGACTCAACATCATCTGCGGCGCCGACAAGCGTGAAGGCGATGAGGTGGGGGAGGTGACTGGTCACCGCCAGCGCAAGATCGTGATGGTCGGCGTCCATGACTTCCACATGGGCGCCGAACGCCGCCCAGAGCCGCTCGACTTTTTGAAGGGCCTTGCGATAGGGCGCGTCATCGCGCGGCGGCGGGGTAATGATGCACCAGCGATCTTCAAAGAGTTTGGCGAACCCGGCGTCAGGGCCTGACTGCTCCGTTCCCGCAACCGGGTGGCAGGGCACGAAGTAAAGATCGTCGCGCAAATTCGCCGCCGCGTCACAGACAGATTTCTTCACCGATCCGACATCGATAATCACGGCGCCGGGCGCGGCGGCGTCTTTTAATTGCGCGAAGACATCGCTGGCGGCGCCCACTGGCGTTGCAATGATGATCAGGTCCGCGGCGCCAACGGCAGAGGCAATGTCGGACGCAGCGTCATCGATCACGCCGAGCTCCAACGCGCGGGCGGTTATTCTCTCGTCCTTGTCATAGCCAGTGATGCGGCCAACGGCGTCGGTCTCGTGCGCCGCGCGGGCAATTGAGCCGCCGATCAGGCCGGGGCCAATGATTGCGGCGTGTTCAAATATTTGTTGTTCGTCACTCATTGCCAAATTTTTCGCGCAGGAGTTCGATCAGCTTACGGTTGCCATCTTCCTCGCCGATGGAGATGCGCAAATATTCACCCAGCTTATAGGCGCCGACCTCGCGCACAATCACGCCGCCCGCACGCAAATAGCTTTGTATGTCGTTGGCGTTTTTGCCCGGCGTTACCGGAAACTTTACCAGAATAAAATTGCCATAGCTTGGGACAAAATCGAGACCGAGCCCGCCCAGTTGTTGTTGCAGCCAGTCGCGTTCGCGCCGGTTGAACTCAAGATTTTTCGCAACGAAGTCCGTGTCCTCCAGCGCCGCAACGCCGGCGGCGATCGCGGGCGCCGATACGTTGAACGGTCCGCGAATGCGGTTGATCACATCGGCGATCGCCGCCGGGAAATAAGCCCAACCGAGGCGCATGCCGCCGAGGCCATAAATTTTTGAAAACGTCCGTGTCATGACGACATTGTCAAAGTCGTCGACCATGGCGGCCCCGTCGGCGTAGTCCGGTTCCTCCATATATTCAGCGTAAGCGGAATCGATGACGAGGATCACGTCCTCGCGCAAATTCTCGCGCAGGCGCCGGACTTCGCTGTCGGGAATATAGGTGCCCGTCGGATTGTTTGGGTTGGCGAGAAAGACAATCCGCGTTTTGTCGTCAACGAGCTTCAACATTTCGTCGACATCGGCGGTTAGGTTCTTCTCTGGCGCAAAACGCGGCTCGCCGCCGTTGCCCATGGCGGCGAGGGCGTAAACCAGAAACCCGTGATCGGTTTGAACAATGTTGTCGCCTTCGCCGACATAAGCCTTGGTCAGAAGTTGCAACAGCTCATCCGACCCAGCGCCGCAGACGATGCGCCCAGCGTCAAGATCATAAATCTCCGCCAATTGCTCGCGCAACGCCGTCGAGGCGCCGTCCGGATAAAGGTGTAGGTCGCGGCTCGCCGCTTCAAACGCTTCCATCGCCTTGGGACTCGGGCCGAGCGCGCTCTCATTTGACGACATTTTGAAAATGCGCGTCGCGCCCGGCGCCTCGGACGAGCCGGGAACGTAAGGTTTGATGTCCAAAATGCCGGGGCGCGGGGTCGGGCTCGCCATGGGGTTTGTCCTTTTGAATTTGCCGCTTTGTTTTTTCTATGGCGCGTATAGCGGCTCGCGGCGCGGGGGCCAAGACGGGGCATATGAATCCTGTTGCCGGAACCCTCTATTCGGCATTGTCGGCGAAAGTCGGGATCCATCTCCAGCAATTCAAATCCTGTTTGCCCATCCGTTGATGGGCCCCACAGTTAAACTGTGGCGAGGCAGTATTTTTAATTCCCGACCGGTCCCCTTCGTCACCCCGGAACACGTCCAGGCTGACACTTCCCCCATAAATTGGGGAAGAAGGGAAACGTCTTATCGTTTCACTTAAATTTCATTCAAGAGCCGTCCTCCCCGGTTTTCGGGGGAGGTGTCGCCGAAGGCGACCGAGGGGGCTATTGCGACCGAACCCGTCCCGCCCTCGTGGCTGGCCTTGGCGCGGCGATCGCCGGTTTTAAGTCGCGCACGCCCCGTTGGCGGACGAGGCCGACGGGCGCCATCATGTCCTTTTCGGCTTCTATCATGATAACGCCGGAGAGCGACGGCCAGATGCGCGCGCCGGCGCGCTCCCATGACGGCGCCGCGCGAAGGAGCAAATTCATCCGCACCGGCGGAAAGAACAACGCCGCTGATTTTTCTCGCGCGCGAAACATCGACGCCTGCAACAGTCCATTCAGCTGACCGCGCAAATAGGGACGCCCCGCGGCGAGGGGCGTCGTGTCGATCATCGACCAGAGGCCCCGGCGGTGCGAGGCGACAACGATCAACAGGCCGTCGTCGGCGAGAACGCGCCAGATCTCGCGCAGGAGTTTTTCCGGCGCGGAAGATTCTTCAAGCCCGTGAATTAACAGGACGCGATCGAGCGAAGCGTCGGGTAGGGGCCATTCGTATTCATGGGTGAGGCAAGCGCAATTGTCCGCGCCGTTCGGCCAGCGGATGACGCCTTGGGCGCCCGGCGACAAAGATATCCGCCGCCGCGCCGCGTTGAACAGTTCCAGATAGGGGTTGGGGTAGCCGAATCCCGCGATGGACAAATTTGCGCCGTCGCCCCAGGCGTCGCGCAATTGTGCGCCGACAAACCGCTCGGTCATACGGCCCAGCGGCGTTTGATAGAAATTGTAATAATCGAGAATGTCGGTGCGCATTCAATTTCCAGTTCGCTCGCGGCAGTTTTTGCATGGGGGCGCCGCGTCCGCTAAGCTAGACGAACAATAACGCGTTTTTTCTTAACGGTGAAACGCGTTTGAAATAAATTTATCAGAGGATGCCTCGCGTCTCATGCCAATTGAAATTCGTCAGTTTCCGTGCCTCTCCGACAATTACGGCTTTTTGATCCGCGACAAGGCGAGCGGCATGGTCGCAGCGATCGACACGCCAGAAGTCAGCGCGATCAATAAGACGCTGGAAGATGCGGGATGGCGCCTTGACTATATCTTTAACACGCACTGGCACCCCGATCACGCGGGCGGCAATCTGGCGCTGAAGGAACAGTGGAATTGTGAGATCGTCGGCCCGGCCGGGGAGGCGGAGCGCATTCCCGGCATCGACCGCAAAGTCGCGGACGGCGATGTCGTGATGCTCGGCGAGGCCAAATCGACCGTGCTCGATACGCCGGGGCATACGAGCGGGCATATTGTTTATCATTTTGCCGATGACGGCGCCGCGTTTGTCGGCGATACGATCTTCGCCATGGGCTGTGGGCGTCTGTTTGAAGGAACGCCGGCGCAGATGGTGTCGTCGCTGTCGAAGATCACCGCCATGCCGCCGGAGACGATGCTTTACTGCGCCCACGAATATACGGCCGCAAACGCCGCCTTCGCCGCCACCGTTGATCCAGAAAATGTTGCATTGGCGGCGCGGATTGAGGAAGTCAAAAAATTGCGCGGCGAGAACACGCCGACGGTGCCGACTAAGCTCTCCCGCGAGCTTGCGACCAATCCTTTCCTGCGCGCGGGCCAGCCCAGCGTTCAACGCGCCGTTGGCATGCCCGGTGGCGACGAAGTCGAAGTCTTCGCCGAAATTCGCATAAGAAAAGACAATTTTTAACGTGCAACTGCGGATGAAATCACCCTGAATTGGGCGCTCGACAGGGCTGATTTATGGTACAAATCGGGCTTAAATGTTTGTCCTTGCAGCCTTAAAATTGCTAGCCTTTTTGCGTTGGCCGGTCCGGATTTTTCTTATCGCAATTTCATTGCAATCTTATCGCCCCGTGGTGATCGCGACGGCTGATCATCCGTTCACAAATTTTTCTTGATTAGTCGAATATAGCTTAAACTCCGCCGCTCCGTGCGTAATTCGCCTTTGACCAATCCATGAACAAAGGCAAGTGAAATGGCGAACAGTTGATTCCGAAGACGTATATCACCAAAGCAACCAGCAGGGTTCTTTATAATGGTGATGATGACATCTTTTGCGGCGGCAAAGATAATTCAAATCAAAGCTATGGTTGGTGGAATGCCGATTTGAAATCCGGCGACAAAACCAATTACAGCGCTTCAGCGCAAGGCGCCGGCGTTCAGTTCATAAATTTAATCGATGAGTTTGATCTGATTGTTGCGATGACGGCGGGTATGCGTGACCGACAGCATTGCAAATAAATGCAAAAAGAATCACACCGGCTTTTGCGCAGTAAAATCCAGATTATTGGATGTCGCAGGAAACTGAAACACAACGCGCTCCATTTATTTCTGCTATTGACGCGTTGGCGCCATTTGCCATTGCGTACGCTTTGTGGATGATCACGTCAGCAATGCAAATCGGCCTTTCAACGATCCGCGCCAATCGGCTTTTAGGCGGAGATCGCGGGCGTCGATTCGCTTAAACCGGGAAATTCACGACAATTCGTCGATTTCTCCCGGTTCGGCGCCGAAAAGGTCTCGACGCGGCGGGCAAATCTCACCAAGAATTCATGGAGCGTGACCGGTTTCGCCATATTTCGGCCGGTGCGAACAGTTTTATGAGGAACGGTCCGGGCGCAGCTTGATTGGCGTTCGGCGATGAAAGGAGGCCGATTGTGTTAAAACGGCTAATAGGAATTTTGGGCGCGGCGCTGATCGCCGTCAGCCTCGCGACGACGCCTGCGGCGGCGAAGTCAAAGCGCGAAAAAGCCGAAAAGCTTGTCAACAAGGCGGCGGATACGGTCGCGTATTTTGCGAACGATTCGGCGTTCGAGCCGCTTTGGAATACGGCGGACAGCGCCCACGCCATGGTGATTATTCCGCGGAGCTTGCGCGGTGGCTTTATTTTCGGCGCCTCCGGCGGCAACGCGGTGATGCTCGCGCGCAATGAAGACGGGTCATGGTCGGAACCGACATTTTTCACGATCGGATCATTTTCCTTCGGCCTGCAGGCCGGTGGGGAGGCGTCCGAGATCGTGCTGCTGGTTATGACCAAACGAGGCATGGAGCAGCTGTTGTCGAGCTCGGTAAAACTTGGCGCCGACTTGACCCTTGCGGCGGGCCCGATTGGCGCCGGCGCAAAAGCACAAACCGTTGACGTTCTCGCCTTCGCGCGCTCGCGCGGGCTTTATGGCGGCGTTTCGATTGAGGGCGCCGTCCTGAAGGCGCGCCACAGCTGGAACCGCGAATATTTTGGCGCCGACGTCAGCCCGGCGGACATCATCTATCGCGAAATCGCGGCGCGGCCGCAATCGGCTGTATTGCAGAACGCTGTCTGGGCGCTTGCTCACCGTGATGATCCGGGCGCTGCCCCGGCGATGATCGCGCCGGTGCAGCCCGTCGCGATTGATCCGGTAACAGGCGAGCCTGTTAGCGAGCGGGTCTATGAGGATGATGCAGTATATTCCGAGGGAGCTGTTGAAGGCGCGCCATTAGCGCCGATTGACGACTAAGTTTTGCGCGCTCCGTAACGGTAAATTGAAGCATTGTTGATGCGCCCGCCGGTTGCCGCCGGCGGGCGTTTTCGCGCATGGTGTTGCGGACGAGTAGAGCGACGGGGACCAATGTCGGCTTTTGATCTGGCGCGTGCGGCGAAGGCCCGTACGGCACAGAAATTTCGGAATAGGGACGTTACCGCGACGGGCGAGAACCGCGCGGTCGTTGCCTTTGATCACCTTGAATCGCTGTGGCTAAACACTGGCACGCTTTGCAATGTCGAATGCGCCCATTGTTATATTGAAAGCTCCCCGACCAATGACCGACTGGCCTATCTGACCGCCGCAGAGGTGCGCCCCTATCTGGATGAGGCGCGCGAGATTGGCGCTGCGGAAATCGGGATCACCGGCGGTGAGCCGTTTATGAACCCAGATATTCTGGAAATCCTCGCCGATGCGCTGGCGCGGGATTTTCGAGTTCTGGTTCTGACCAACGCCATGCGGCCAATGATGCGCCCACGAATTATTGATGGCCTCAAGGCATTTGGCGCCTCTGAAATTGCGCGGCTTAATTTCCGCGTTAGTCTCGATCATTACACCGGGCAACGCCATGATGAGGAGCGTGGAGCAGGGAGTTTCGAGGCGGGCGTCGCCGGCGCCAAGTGGCTGGCGCAAAACGGCTTCGCCCTCACCATCGCCGGCCGGAACTTTGACGCCGAAACGGACGAAGATATTAGAAAAGGATATGGCGAATTGTTCGCCAAGCACGACCTGCCGGTCGACGCCCATGACCCGGGCGCCCTCGTTATTTTTCCGGAAATGGATGAGCGTGCTGACGTTCCCGAAATCACGGAAAGCTGTTGGGGCATACTTGGCGTTTCCGCCGGCGACATGATGTGCGCCACCTCGCGAATGCTGATCAAGCGCAAGGGTGAGACGCCGTCACTCGCCTCGTGTACGCTCATTCCCTATGACCGGCAATTTGAGATGGGCGCGACCCTGAAAGAGGCCGCCGGCCCCGTTTCGCTGAACCACCCTCATTGTGCGAAGTTTTGCGTCCTTGGCGGCGCGTCCTGTTCAGGCTAAAACCCGCCTTATATGGCAAACGAAAAATCTGAAAAAGAACTCGCCCTCGAGATCCGCACCAATATTGGCGCCCGGATGAATTCGCCGTCGGCGCAACGCAATCGCGATCCGATCCGCGACGCATTCTCCAAATCGATGCCGACTGCAGGAACAGCATTGGAAGTCGCCGGGGGCACCGGTGAGCATGCGGTGCATCTGGCGCGGGCGTTTCCTGAACTTCACATCTACACCGGCGACCCGGATGAAAAAGCGCGCGCTTCAATCGCCTCGCGCATTGAGGAGGCCGGTCTCGAAAATCTCACCGGTCCCCACCACATCGATGTGATGATCAATAATTGGGGCGTCGAAGAACAGGCGCCTTATGATGCGATCATTGCCATCAATATGATCCACATTGCGCCGATTGAGGCCGTTATCGGCCTAATGCGCGGCGCCGACAGGCTTTTGGAGCGCGGCGGCAAGCTTTTTCTCTATGGCCCGTTTCGTCGCGACGGCGAACACACTGCGCCCTCTAATGAGGCGTTCGATGCAGACCTGAAATCCCGCGACGAGCGCTGGGGCGTGCGCGACCTGGAGCAGGAAATTGTTCCCTTGGCGCAGAAAAATCGCATACAGTTGGAAGATTGTATTGCGATGCCGGCGAACAACTTTTCCGCAATATTCGGTAAAACCTGATAAGCGCCTGAATCACTCGCTGAATTTTTCCACATTCGCACTCTCGAAAGATTGTGGAAAAGAATGATTCGCCAGCCCCGAAAAAGTTGGTACTCTGACCATCCTTCGCAGCTCTACAGACGATGTGTCGTATTTGCCTAGCGGCGTGTCGGACGAGATGAACGAAGGGATGTTTAGCCGGAAACGACGTTCAGACGTTAATCGGCGGCGGAAGGCAAAGGTAGTTTTCCGAACATCTGACGGACCTGAACGGTCCGGCCCGGAAACTGGCGCATGAAAATGCGACAGGGGAAAGGACCCGGCATCACCGTGAACAGCGGGTCAAGCTGTAAACCGGTGCGCGGCGTCAAAGGCCAGGATGGCGCAAGCCATTCGGGCAAGAGACGAGGCGGGTCTCAAGGACGCGGGACCGATGACGATGACGGCAGTCAACGTTATGCTTCGCGCCCGAAAGATCTAGCGGCGGAAAATGCGGTCAGCAATGAACGTGTTTAACGGTCGCATCGGAAAACATCTGAATTCTCACTGGATTGGGGTGTTCTTCGATGGTCGCGAGAGCGAACGGAAAGGGTGCAGCTTCGGCTGCACCTTTTTTGGTTTTGGCTGTTCGATTCTCGGGAATGCCCTCCGCATTTTGAAATATTTCCCCTCCCTTTCCAAGGGAGGGAAAGAACTTGCACAAAAATGCGAATGGCGGCCTCTATTTCCAGCCACCTTGCCGATATTCGCTTCGGCGACTAGGTTGCGCTGCAACAACAAAAATCAGGAGCGCAAATTCATGGCCGAGGCCGTCGCCAAACTCACCCCGCAGGAAGCGATCATCTATCTCATGGTGATGAGCTCCGCCTCTGACGGAAAAATCACTGACGGTGAGTTGCGCACCATTGGCCGTGTCGTGCGGTCGTTCCCGATGTTTTCCGACGCTGATGAGAACGACCTTGTTGAAACGTCGGAAGCTTGCGGTCGTCTAATGGCGTCTGACGGCGGCCTCCATAAAGTGCTGGAAGCCGCAGCCCAGGCGCTGCCCGATCACCTTGGCGAGACCGCCTACGCGGCTGCGGTTGATGTGATCACCGCCGATGAAAATCTTGACCCGACGGAAATACGCGTGCTCGAACTCATCCGCGATGCGCTGAAAATTTCTGACGCCGGCGCGCAAGCGATCGAACACGCCGCCCGCGCCCGCCACATGACGGTTGATGGGGTGAGTTAACGTCGCTGCCCGTGCTTCTCGTCTCGTCAGGCAAGAGGAGAATTTAGTGACGCGATTAATTGGCGCCGTCTGCGCGCTTTTCATTTTCGGTGCGCCGGCATACGCCGATCAATTCGATCGCAAGCTGGAAATTTTCAGCACATTTCTCGAAGAGTATCGCAAAGAAAACCTAATCCTCAGTTTTTCGGTGGCGATCGTAAAAGACGGCGAAATTGTATTCACCAAAGCCATGGGCTGGCAAGACCATGATGGTGAAGAGCCAACAACGCCGGAGACGACTTACCTCGTCGCCTCTATTTCCAAAACATTCACTGGCGCCACGCTCCTGGCGATGGAGGCTGGCGGTGAAATTGATCTGAATAGTGATTTTACGACGCTCAGCGACTGGGGTCGGCGTTGTGAATGGCTGACGAGCGGTGCGACATTTTTCGGCGGCGGCGTCCTCGACGATGGCCGCGAAGTCAGAAAAATAAATTGCGATGGGCCGATAAGCCTGCGCCACGTACTGCAGCACCAGGTTCAGGGCGAGCCGGGAACCGGGTTCTTTTATAATCCGATTGTCTTCGGCCGGTTGTCGAATTGGGTCGAGGAGAACACTGATCGATCGTTTCGCGAATGGATGGACCGATACGTTCTGAAACCAGCTAAGCTGAAAGGCGTCGCCGCGGGGTGGCGACATCCGGACCGAGGCAAGGCGTTGACGCATTTGGCGCCGCCTTTTCGTCACGCGCCGGAAGACAATGACGGCCTTGCGCCGTCGCCTTTGCCCAATCCGGAGTTGAATGCGAGTTCCGGCTTAATTGCGAGCGTTCTTGATCTCGCGAAATATTCGATCGCTCTTGATGATGGCAGAATTTTATCGCCGAAGTTGCGAGAGAAAATGTGGACGCCGCCTGCAGACCCCGATGGCAGCCCGGCGCCCTATGCGTATGGATGGCG
>JABDJK010000011.1 GCA_013002535.1 Hyphococcus sp. | reverse complement strand
TTGTTCTGGTTTAAATCGTTTCCGGCTCATTCTCTTCTCCTTCGAGTTATGAGTTTAACCAGATTCTCTCCCACACGCCGGACTACCTTTTCCAACCCAGGTCAGTGAAAAATGATGGCGTAAGATAGTGGTTCAACTTAAAGGCGAAATTGAATTCAATAAAACCCTGTAAGATTGCTTTTGCGAAATCGTCTTGCGATTCACTAGGTCAATTATCTGAATTCATATTGAGTGACCATATAAAAACGTTTAGTCATGCTTCGTCGTTAGAAGGGCGGCCGCGTGAGAAAAGCTCAATCCAACTTTGTCGATGAAATCGATATGCGTGTTGGCGCGGCGTTGAAACGCATTCGCAAGCAAAATAAATATGAGCTAGAATATGTTTCAGCGGTTTCGGGCGTATCTGTTGAAGAAATTGTTTTCCTCGAGTCGGGATTGACGAATTTCTCTGCCTCGACGCTTTATCGGATCGCGAAGGCTCTCAAAACGCCGATAAATGCGCTTTTTGATGATGTCACAGCAGCGAACGAAAATGCGTGATCCCTTGCAGATATAATCTATTGGCCAATTGATCTGCCAGGATGTGATAACGACACGCCGCCTGCACCACGCTTTGAACGCCTCGCTTAACGAACATGTTGCGCGCGATGGCGCGGTATATCTGAGAGCGGTTCGAAACTCAGGAAAACATTCGTTGGTGATTGCATCGCATCCAGTCAGTTCGTTCTTATCCGATCGATATATGTATCACTTGGTTTTAAACGATCCCGAAGCATTCCCACCTGTACGTCCCGAAGATTATGCTGCTGCATTAGGAGTTACGTTGAGCGAAGTGAGATTGGTGTGCGCATTGGTTGACGATTTCGAACTCCGCTATGCCGCGGCGAAATTGAACCTCACTGAGGGAACGGCGCGGAGCGACGCGAAAAGCATTTTTGAAAAAGTTAATGTATCAAGGCAAAGCGCGCTTGTTCGGCTCGCAATATTGCCAACCCATTGAATTGAGTCGGGGACCGGGCCGTTATTCCATAATGTCTTCATGCCAGAGTGTCGGATTCTTTTTTATGAAGGCCTGCATTTGGGTGATTGAAGGTTGATGCGCGGCGTCGGCTACAGCCACGCCATGCTCTCGCAAAAATGCTTCATTGCCGCCAAAATTTTCTGTATCACTGATGACAATTCGTGGAATTTTAAATTGCACAATCGTTCCTGCGCACATCATGCACGGCGATAGGGATGTATACAAAGTCATGGACTTATAAGATTTTTGTCGGCCAGCCCTGCGGAGGCAATCCATTTCCCCGTGTGCGATAGGATCGCCATTTTGAATGCGCTGGTTATGACCGCGAGAAACTAATGCGCCATCGTTCACTAAAGCCGCCCCTATAGGTAAGCCGCCGGCCAGGAGACTCTTGCGAGCCTCCTCAAATGCAATTTCGACAAATCGAATATCGAACCCATCCATTATTCGATCCTCTTGCTGTATTTTTCCAGCAATAGACAAACTGCATTCATTCTACAATAAAGAGAAAAGACCTGCTTAATTTGTGAGGCTAATGCAATGAACGCCAATTTTACGCTCGTCGATCACCCTTTGATTCAACACAAGTTGACGATTCTGCGGCGCAAAGACACCGCGACAGCCCAGTTCCGTCAGGTATTGCGCGAAGTAGCTTTTGTCCTTGGGTGTGAAGTTACGAAGGAATTGACATTAGGCAACATCACCATAGAGACGCCGCTTGAAAAAACGGAGGCGCCATATCTCGAGGGCAAAAAGATTTGTTTCGTTTCTATCTTGAGGGCGGGGAACGGGTTGTTGGAAGGATTGCTTGATTTGGTTCCGTCAGCCAGGGTTGGACACATCGGAATGTATCGTGACCACGAAACGCTTCAACCGATTCAATATTACTTCAAAACGCCAGAGCATTTAGATTCAAGGTTGGTAGTTATTGTTGACCCGATGCTTGCGACAGGAAATACCGCTATTGAGGCCGCAAATCTCCTGAAGTCAAATGGAGCAAATAACTTAAAATTCCTGTGTTTAGTAGCGGCGCCAGAAGGAATTGACGCTTTTTCAAAGGCGCACAGCGACATTCCAATAATCGCGGCGGGACTGGACCGTGAGTTGAATGATATCGGTTACATCATGCCCGGGCTCGGCGACGCTGGAGATAGAATGTACGGAACTAAAGCCTGATTGAATACCAGGCTAACCTGCCGCTTTTTTGGCCGCTTCAATCTTTGCTACAAGCTCATGGGGTCGAAAGCCTTCTAACACGTCAACATATGATCCATCTAAAGCCGCGATGACGAATGTTGGCGTTCCACCGGTTCCCATTTGCTGCGCGATTTCGTGCGTCTCAGAAATTGCAGTAGCGATTGATTTATGTGCGCGCGATTTTTTTAGCTTTGCGAAATCCAATCCAACATCTTTAGCGATTGATTCAATACGGTTTTCATTCAGAACCCCAGAAGCGCCCATGAGTGCGAAATGAAATTCCATGAATTTATCTTGATCGCGTGCTGCAAGTGAGTACTCGGCGGCCAAATCAGACTCAATTTTCAAGATGGGTAATTCACGAAATACCATCCGGACGTCCTCGTCGCGCTCGGTGATCTCTTTGACTAGCGGCAGCGCCTTTTTGCAAAATCCGCAATGATAATCAAACATCTCAATAACAACGACTTTCGCTTTATCGGGTGCGACGCCAGCAACATATCCGTTTTCGGGATTTAGCAGCCGCGCAAGGTTTTCCGTGGCCCCTTCGATCTTTTTAGTTTCTGCCAACGCGCGTTCGCGGGCGGAATATTCGTTTACGGCTTCTATGATTATTTCCGGATTGGTCATTAGGTAATCTTTGACAACCGCGCGAATGTCCTCTTCCTGGGAATCCGTAAAGGACGTCGAAAGAACCGTTTCTTCCTGGCCAGTCGATTGTTGAGCCGATGAATAGGCAACGACGATGGCCCCCAACGCAAATGCAGCGATCAGACCTATGCTAAGTTGAATTTTAGAAGTCATACCATTCTCCTGATCGCAAGATTTTCGGCGATATAAGTTCGAATAAGTTAAAAATCAGAGTGAGTCGATAATAGTTAACGTGGGGTCGGGCACATCTTGCTCGCCCTTTTCGCCATTCTCTGGGGCGTCTGGCGGCAAGCCGGGTTGCTCGTTTGTATCGGTCCCCGGCGCCAAGACCGGCTTCTGATCGCCCGGAGTTGCGGCAACGATAATGTCGGCGGCTTGGCGCCATTCGCGGCTGTTTCGGTCGAGACCGGCCATCGCGCGCCGCGCAAACGCTATTGCGTCTGGGGCGGCGCCCGCATGATACTTTGATTCAGCCGTCGCCAGATTCGCCATCGCCTCATCGCCGCTCGCGCTATATGCGCGGGCCAATTCAAACCATCCAAAGCTATTGTCAGGCTCAAGAAGTAACGCGCGTTTTAGTTCAACGATCGATTGTTGGCGATTGCTTGGTTCCTGTGAGGCCAAAAGCGCTCGCGCCAGATTTATTCGCAACAACGCTTTGTCACTAGCCAGTTCGACGGCACGACTATGCGGCGTAATCGCTTCATCGACACGCCCGTATTCGAACAGGATTTGCCCTTCCAATTCATGGAAGTACGGATTATCAGGATACAAATCTGTGAGTGTTCTAATTTCACTTAACGCTTTTTCGATTTCGGAGTTGCGATAATAGGCAACCGTTCGTGCGTAATGCGCCGGGTCCGATTGGTCTGACAACGGATACCTTCGAAGCACGGCGTTCGGGTCCGTGAGGAAACCGCGTATCTTCGCCTGGATCAATCTGAATCGTGCGATTTCTTCCGGGCTGTCCGTTTCGTTGAAATATGGCGACGCCTCTGCTCGTGATTGAAGCGCCGTTAACCGCTGGTTGGCCAGCGGGTGCGATTGAAAGTAAGGGTTGATCTGATCGCCGCGAATAATTTGCGAATTTCTCATTTTCCGCCAGAGCTCAAGCGCGCCTTTGCTAGAATGCCCAATCTCATCAAGAAAAGTTATTGATGCCTGGTCAGCGGCGGATTCCTGCCCACGGCTATATCTCAACAAATTCGCGGTCCCGATATTTTGACCCAGACCTAGTACGCCAATGCCAATGTCGGGAGCACCGGCGGCTATTGCACCGGCAGCTAATACTAAGCCCAATAACATCGGGCGAGTTGCTTGCGCGATCATTTCATCTGATCGCGCCGTATGGCCGCCGGCCAAATGCCCAGCTTCGTGCGCAATTACGGCTTCGACCTGGTTTGGCGTTTCGGCGATAGTCAGCAGCCCGGAATTGACGCCCATATACCGTCCGCCGGCGAATGCGTTGAACGTCTGGTCGTTGACGATGATGATTTTGATCGAGTTTTCAGGAAGGCCAGCCGCACGAAAAATGGGCTGGGAATAATCGTCAAGAAAATCTTCTATCTCAGCGTCGCGCAAGGTTGATATGCCTTGCGAATAAGCGCCCGCTAAAATCGAAGATGCAAACGCGGCGCCTGCCGCAATGCACCGAAAAATTCGACGTTTAACACTCATATCCACTCCGCCAAACCGCGCTTGCGACCCTAGTACCAGTTTGCGGCGATTTCGAGATGAATTGGCTATATCCTCACTAAAATCAATGGTTTCCTGTCACAAAATTGCGTGATCCAAACCAATCGCAAGTCGAATGCTGGCAACGAGCCGCATAACGACGGACGTCCTCTATCCGCGCTGCCACCATCCTTTTCTTGCTGGTTTGCGCTCTTGCGCATCGATAGCTGGTCCTTTTGGCGGGCTATTTTGAATCTGAGCCGAGCTTTCCGTTTCGTTAAATACAGGTTTCTTGACAGCGTTCTGTTCGCTGCTTCCATTCACGCTGTCGTTTGACGGAGTCGCCAGCGCCTTCTCAATTTTTGTTGGTTTATTTTCTGCGCTTTGGGTCTGTTCGCTAGTATTTTCATTGTCCCCGACCGCGGGATTCGCTTCATCTTGATTAGAATTTTTACCCTCGGCCGATGGCTCACGACGGTTTCTTCTGCCGCCGCGTCGGCCGCGCCGCCGACGTTTCGGTTTCATGTCGTCATCGTCTGTTTCCGATGTATTTTTTTCAGAATCCGGTTGGCCTTGTTCATTTGCGTCACCCGTTTTTGGTTCCGCATCATTTTGAATTTGAGAAGGCTTCGAATTTCTCTTGCGCCGCCTCCGTTTTGGTTTCTCGTCTGGTTCAGCTGTAGCAGCCGTGTCGGATTCATCTGCAATTTCCGGTAATTCATCACCGTCACTGCTTTGATGATCCGCGCTTATGAAGCTAGCGATCTTTTTGACCTTGTTCGGCGCGCCGCTCTTTGAGAGTTCATATAGGTCGCCAGCCTTTTCGGAATCTGCAGAGATCTCAATCAATACGCCATTTTGTTCCTCGATACGCTGTAGCCAATCGCGATGATGATTGAGAATGTAGAGGCTCACATCAATTGAGGTCTTGGCGGTAATGTGTCCGACCTTGCCGGAAACTGCTTCTCCTTCAATAGCGCGAAGTATCCTTAATGATGCAATCTCATTGGACCGCACCGTTCCGGCGCCGGCACATGTCGGACAAGCATTTGTCGTTCCATCAATGATTCCCGAGCGGCGCCGCTGGCGAGACATTTCCAGCAAGCCGAAATTGGAGATTCGGCCGACCTGGATTCGCGCGCGATCGTTTTTCAGCGCATCCTTTAAGGCTTTCTCGACTTTACGATTGTTCCTGGGCTCTTCCATATCGATAAAATCGATTACGATCAGCCCAGCTAGGTCGCGCAACCGGAATTGGCGCGCCGCTTCTGTCGCTGCTTCAATGTTGGTTTTCAAAGCCGTTTGCTCGATGTTTCTTTCGCGCGTGGCGCGGCCCGAATTAACGTCAATCGCTACTAGAGCTTCGGTTTGATGGATTACGACATAGCCGCCAGACTTCAGCCTAACTGACGGTTGATACATTGCATCGAGTTGCGCTTCGACTTTGTTTTTAAGGAAAATTGGTGAGCGATCTTTGTACGCCTGAACGTTTTTTGCGTGGCTTGGCATCAGCATTTTCATGAAGTCTTTTGCTTCGCGATATCCGGCCTCGCCCTCTACCAAAACGGCGGAGATGTCCTTGTCGTACATGTCGCGTATTGCGCGTTTTATCAGGCTTGCTTCCTCATAAATCAAACAAGGAGCTATCGATTTGAGCGTAAGCGTGCGTATGCTTTCCCATAGACGGAGGAGATAATCGTAATCACGCTTAATTTCAGTCTTTGTTCGCTTCGCGCCAGCTGTTCGGATTATCAATCCCATACCTTGTGCGACTTCGAGGCTGTCAACGCATCGGCGCAGGCGCCGTCGGTCTGATTGATTGGCAATCTTTCGCGAAATTCCGCCGCCGCGTGCTGTGTTGGGCATTAATACGCAATATCGTCCTGCCAGCGACATATAAGTTGTCAGAGCGGCGCCTTTATTACCGCGTTCTTCTTTCACGACTTGGATCAATAGGATCTGTCGTCGCTTAATGACTTCCTGAATTTTATAATTTCGCAGCAAATTTGATCTTTTTCGCTTCGCGTCTTTATAGCGCTCGATCAACTTTGCTCGTTCACTTGATTCATTATTTTCGTCGGTTTTTTCATCCAGATTGGGGTCCGCGGTCTCATTGTCCGCTTCAACAATTTTTTTTGCAACAATCGGCTCTGAGGCCGTTGATTGATTATCGACGGATTGCTTTCTTTTTTTAAGTTCCGGCTTCCGGCGAAAGCCGAACAATCGCGCCATGTTTCGGCGTGGCTTGACTGTTTCCTCTTCTTCTTCCTCTTCATTGGTTTCGTCGCTGATTTCAGTATCGCCAGACAGATCATTTTCATCAGCTGTAATGTGCGTAGAGCGAGAATGTTTTTTGTCGGACTTGTTCTTGCTGGCGGAGGCTTTTGAAGTTGCCGTCTCTTCAGCAGGGTCCGCCGCTTCGTCGTGATCAAGGACATCGTCACTGTCGTCGTTGTTATCGTTGATCTCTAATTCATCAGTCTCGTCGTCGTGCTCATCGCCACGTTGCGAAACTTCTAGTTCTGCAGCGAGCGCCGCAACTTCGGCCTCCGCATCCTGCAGAAGTTTACGGTCAGAAACCGGGATTTGATAATAGTCGGGATGGATCTCGCTGAATGCTAGAAATCCATGGCGGTTACCTCCGTAATCGACGAAGGCTGCCTGGAGTGAGGGCTCAACGCGGGTTACGCGAGCGAGATAAATATTCCCTCTTAATGGCTTTCTCGATTGAGACTCGAAATCAAAATCTTCAACTCGTCCTTGATCCAATAGAGCGACCCGCACCTCTTCCAGGTGGGCGGCGTCGATTAACATCTTTTTTGTCATTTAAAACGGCTCCGCAGCGCGTGCCGAAATTCGGTGCGCTGAACATGTTATTTCGCCGGAGCGCAGCCATATTTAGTCCACACGCCCCAAACGGGGCGGTGCGCATTGTAAATATTGAAACTGGCGTCATCAGCGAATGTTTTTTGCCGGCTTGCACCGGACAGTTATTGTTTCAAGCGGCCTCTGCCGCACTAATTGCCAATGTCGCGCGGGTCATTTCCTGCCGCGCGGCTGGCAATTACAGGCATAGCCAGCTAATTTATCCCACAAAAACAGATATTTAGACTGTCTTCTGGAAAACTGTGAAGGGAGCCCGATAATTGCGAGCGCCCAAATAATTTCATCTTGTGCAGATAGGATACAATATCGTCTATCTGCAAGCAATTTGTGACCATGCCGTACGAATGGGAAAAAGAAAACCCAGCTCTGTCGCGACTCAGTGTTGCATCAAATAGTAGAATGAAACTTAAGGGTGGATTAAGGCTAGCGGGCAAATAATGACGCTAACAGGAGTCTCTGTTGACGCTAACCAAATTAAGCTGACCTATGTGGGGTCATTTGATGACCGATATGAATAAAATATTGGCCGGTATTGTAAAATTCTTGGCGTTCGCGCTTTTTAGCACGAATCTGCATGCTGCTGAGCTAATCGATGTCAGGTTTGGTCCGGAGCGCGATGCGACGCGGATTGTATTCGATTTGAGGGGCGAGGTCGCCTATTCCGTAGCTGGCGATGCGGGCGGCAACGGGCGATTAATTTTAGACTTTGTCGGGCTTTCAGTTTCGCCAGTTCACAAAAAATACCGGTCAGGGGAAGGACATATCGAGAGATTTGGTTTCGCGGACAGTGACGGCAAAAATGTACGCGCAGTATTTGACTTCGCTAAAACAGCGGCGATTCGTGAAATATTTTCCATCCCCCCGTCTTCGCAAAATAAAAATCATCGACTGGTGATCGATCTTGAGACGTCCGATAAAAACGGTTTTCTCGCTAGCATACCATCGCAATACCCGGATCTGACTGCCGTCATTGAACAAGCGACCGCCGCCAACCGCGAAGTCACGCCGAATTTTGACACCCCAATTTCTCTTCAAAAAGAGGTCGCAATCCCGCCCCGCTCAAAATATATAATTGTCATTGATGCAGGGCATGGCGGCAAAGATCCTGGCGCACACGGTCAAAATGGAACGTTGGAGAAAAATGTAACGTTGGCTGCCGCTAAGGAATTGAAAGAAATTCTTGAAAAACGCAAAAGATTCAAAGTGGTCCTCACCCGCGATAAGGATGTGAAGGTTGACCTTGAAGCGCGCGAACCATTGGCGCGCAAAGCGGGTGCAAACCTCTTTATTTCATTGCATGCCGACGCATTGGCGAATGCAAATGTGCGAGGCGGATCAGTTTATACGCTCTCAGATAAAGGCACGACGCGCGCGATCAAAATTGCGAAATCTGAAGGGAATTACCGCGCAGATAGTGCGGAATTTGAATCCCAGGAAGTTGCCGACATGGTGCTGGATTTATCGCAGAATTACACCAGAAACGAATCATCAAAATTTGCAAAGAAGCTCTTAGCGGAATTGTCCGGCAAAACTCCTCTTTTAAATAGGTCGCTTCGTCAAGCCGATTTGCGGGTCCTTTTAGCTCCAGATGTGCCAACAGTTCTGTTCGAAATGGCTTATATTTCGCACAAGAAAGACGAAGCGAATCTAAACTCGAAAGCGTGGCGAAAGCGCACAATGACTGCCGTCGCCGACTCCATTGACGCCTACTTTGACGAACGCGAACTTGGACGTGTTGCCGAGAATCAGGCCGGCGGAGCACAATGACCCTAATTCCATACAAAATATAACGACAAATTTCGGTTTTTCCGCCTCGCCGTTGCCTTGATTTTGCAGTAGATGGCATAATCGAGTGAGAGCGAAAGTTTGGTATTTTGGTGAAATAAGGCGAGCGCAGGAAAATGAGTAGCGAAAAGGAAACCCCTGAAAATGGCGAAAGCGCCACAGATAAAGGGAATTCCGATGCCATCGAAAATGACTTGTTTACCCGGGATGCTGTCGACGATTCTGGAAACGCTTCTGAAGATTCGCCAACGACAACATCGGCTGATGAAAATCAGCATGATGAGATAATTCTGGGGCGGGATGATGTCGCAGACGATGGCAATCCCAAATTAGTGGTCGCGCCTGCGCGGAAACGCCTGCAAGTTACAACGCCAGTGTCAAAAACCAGCTGGCTGCCTCGAATTGCAAAATTGATGGGTGTGGGATTTTCCGTCAGCGCATTTTCCATCATCGGCGCTGTTGCTTTTTCTGCATGGTATTTGTCGCAGTTGAATCGCGATTTGCCAAACTATCAAGCGCTCTCTGAATACGCGCCGGCGGTGACGACCAGAGTTTACGCTGGCGACGGTTCACTTGTGGCCGAGTTTGCGCGTGAACGCCGTCTGTTTGTTCCAATCGAACAAATCCCAGACCATGTTCAACACGCATTTATTTCTGCGGAAGATAAGACGTTTTATGAACACACCGGACTAGACCTGCGTGGTGTGACGCGCGCTCAAATTTCAAATATTGGAAATTTACTCAGCGGCCGTAGGCTGGAGGGCGGGTCGACAATTACACAACAGGTCGCAAAGAATTTCTTGCTTACAAGCGAACAACGTATCGAACGCAAACTTCGCGAAATGTTAATTGCTCGAAAAATGGAGCGGACATTTACAAAAGGACATATTCTCGAGCTATATTTAAACGAGATTTACCTTGGTAATCGTTCCTACGGCGTGGCAGCCGCTGCTCTAAATTATTTTGATAAGTCGTTATCGGATTTGACAATTGCAGAGGCGTCATATTTAGCGGCGATCACAAAAGGTCCTAGCAACTATCATCCAATTCAGAATGAAGATCGGGCCGTCGCACGACGAAATTGGGTTATTGGCCGGCTGCTGGATGACGGGGTCATTAGTCAATCGGATGCAGACGAAGCCCGCGCGCAACCGCTTGGCGCCCAGATCGCTTCGCCGTTAGGCGCGCGCGATTGGACGATGGAGTATTTTGCCGAAGAGGTTCGCAAACAAATTGTGGAATTGTATGGCGTCGAAGCGCTGTATGATGGCGGCTTGTCGGTGCGAACATCAGTTGACCCACGCCTTCAAAAAACCGCGGGAAAGGCTCTACGTCGCTGGTTAGTCGAATACGACATGCGTCATGGCTGGCGGGGCGCAATGACAAATATCGACATTCGCGACGGCTGGCGAGACACCATTGCGGAAACATTCATTGAATTGCGAGATTCGCGGACCATTTCCGACGATGTTTCGCCGTGGCGGCCTGCTGTTGTTCTGAATGTCTCAGACGAAAAAGCAATTTTTGGACTCGAGGACGGGGAAGAGGGTGAAATCAAACTCGACCGTTTGCTTTGGGCGCGTGAACAGATCAGCGCGAATGAATTGGGCGCCGAAATCACATCCGCCAAGTCTGTTCTAAGGACCGGCGATGTCATATACGTCGAGCCTATCGCCTCAGAAAGCGATCGAGCAGCAACGCTATACGAGTTGCGGCAGGCGCCTGCAATTAATGGCGGCTTAATTGCCATTGATCCGCATACAGGACGCGTGCTCGCGATGGTCGGCGGCTTTTCGTTTCAACTTTCTGAATTTAACCGTGCGGTCCAAGCGGAGCGACAGCCGGGCTCAACATTCAAACCGTTCGTGTACGCAGTTGCTTTGGATAATGGATACACGCCGTCTTCAATCGTGCTCGATGCCCCTTTCGTTGCTCCAGGAATCGATAGTTGGTATAAGCCAGGCAATTATATCGAGGGTAGCTACGGCGGCGAGTCAACTCTTCGCACCGGCATAGAAAAATCTCGAAATACCATGACTGCGCGGCTGGCGCAGGATCTCGGCATTGGCCGCATCATGGAGTATGTCGAACGCTTTAAATTGTCCGACCGTTTGCCGCGTGAATTGGCAATTTCGCTTGGATCTGGCGAGACGACCCTTCTAAAAATTACGGCCGCATATTCGATATTTGTGAATGGCGGCAAGAGCGTTGAACCGGTATTGATTGATCGCATTCAAGATCGTAACGGCGCCACAATATACAAGCGTGACGGGCGAGAATGTTTCAATTGCAACGTTGAACATTGGACCGGTCAGGAGGAGCCGCAATTAGCCGATGCGCGAACTCAAGTTTTGGATCCGCGGACTGCTTATCAGATAACCTCAATTCTCCAGGGCGTTGTTCAACGCGGCACGGGCAGCGCTGTTCGAAAAGTTTCAGACAAGCCCCTGGCCGGAAAAACCGGTACTACGAATGAATATAAAGATGCTTGGTTCGTTGGCTTCGCTCCGGACCTCGCAGCGGGAGTATTTGTCGGGTTCGATATGCCGCAAACGCTTGGGCAAGGCGAAGCTGGCGGAAAGGTTGCTGCGCCAATTTTTGCGGACTTTATGGTTGAAGCACTCAAAAATGAAGCAGCGATCCCATTTCGTGTTCCGTCCGGCGTAAGGTTGGTTCGGGTGAACGCCGCGACAGGACAACCAGCCTCTCCCGGAGAGCGGAACGTAATTCTTGAGGCGTTCAAAACTGATGATGTGATTGGCCGCGGACCGGCTGCGGATGAGTTACTAATAGACCCATTGAGCGCCGCTCCAAACGCTGAGACCGCCGAAGAGGATGGTCTGAACGGACTTTACTAACGCGCTGATGCAGATCAGAATAATTAGAAATAATTCCTTTGCGATTTCAAATTTCATTTTGTAAGTACGGTTCCCATGCGCGCTGAAATCGAAAACCTTGCGGGCGAAATCAAGCAGTCTTTGGAACTGCTGAGGAGGCGTCTTTGACTGGGACAAGGCGCAACGAGAACTCGATGAGCTAAACGCCAAAGCGGAAGATCCCAAGCTATGGGATGATCCGTCCGCCGCCCAAACTCTGATGCAAAAGCGGAATGCTTTGGACGCCCAAATGAATTCAATTGGAGAATTCGACCGCGAACTGACCGACCTCATCGATTTAGCTGCTCTTGCTTCTGAGGAAGCCGATGAGAGTTCGCTCGATGAAATTCAGGGAATGATGAATGCCTTGAGAGAACGCGCGGGCACGGCTGAAATCGAGGCGCTTCTTTCCGGCGAGGCAGATCAGAATAATTGCTTCGTTGAAATTCACCCTGGCGCGGGCGGCACTGAATCAAATGACTGGGCCGCAATGTTATTGCGCATGTATGTGCGGTGGGCTGAAAAGCGAGGCTACAAAGTAGATATAATCGAGCAACAAGCCGGAGATGAAGCGGGAATAAAATCTGCGACAATTCATATCAAAGGTCACAATGCTTATGGTTGGTTAAAAACCGAAAGCGGTGTGCATCGACTGGTTAGAATTTCGCCGTTTGACTCAAATGCGCGTCGGCACACATCGTTCTCATCGGTTTGGATATACCCGGAAATTGACGACAAAATCGAAATTGAAATTGATGAGAGTGATTGCCGGATCGATACGTATCGCGCATCGGGGGCCGGCGGCCAACATGTCAATACCACCGACAGTGCGGTGCGTATTACGCATGAGCCGACCGGCATTGTCGTGCAGTGTCAAAACGAGCGCTCACAGCACAAAAACCGTGCAACAGCCTGGAATATGCTTCGCGCCAGACTTTATGAGTTGGAACTGCAACATCGGGAAGAGGAAGCAGCGCAGTCAGCAGCATCAAAGACGGAAATCGGCTGGGGCCATCAAATTCGATCTTATGTATTGCAACCGTATCAAATGGTGAAAGATTTACGCACCCAGTTTGAAAGCTCTAGTCCGGACGCTGTGCTTGGCGGAGACTTGGATAAGTTCTTAAGTGCTTCACTGGCGCACCGCGTCGCAGATAACACAGCTTAAATGCGCTGCGCGCCCCGCAGATTTGTCACCCGCCTAACACATCAAGCATAATATTTGATCGTCGATGGTGTTAATCGGAAGCGGCTTCGTTGGGCGTCAAAGTCTTCATGGACAGCGCGTGGATAGATCCAGCTAACTCTTCTTTCAATGCAGCATTCACCAGGCGCTGTCGCGCAACGTGCGAAAGCCCGCTAAATGCTTCAGCAACGATCAATAATCGAAAGTGAGATTCGCCGCCCGCCGGGGCGCTGGCATGGCCTGCATGCAGATGCGATTCATCAATCACTTCCAAAGCGTCCGGAGCCAAAGCGGCTGTGATCTTTTCTCGAATTAATTGAGCGATAGACATCGGCGCGACGTCATCGCATATCCGGGAATTCTGTCAAGATTGTATCAACATCTAAGGCGCACCATATTGCGGGTATGCCAAAGGAAAATTACAAACCCCGTCTCGGCTTCGATATCCGAGTAAAGCCGCCCAAGAAGGGCGAAAAACCGCCCGCTTGGGCAAAGCCGGAAGATCGCGAGTGCGAGTGGGACGGGTGTGACTCGCAAGCAGCGTGTTCTCTGCCAAAGAGCCCGCGCGAGCCAAGAATTCGGGTTTGGTATTGCTTGTCGCATGCTCGTGAACACAACAAAGGATGGAATTACTTTGACGGAATGAGCGAGCAGGAGGCAAAGGCGGCTCGCGAAGCGAATATTTATGGCGACCGCCCGACGTGGTCTATGGGCAAAAATGATCGTGCGCGAACCGCCGCTAACGCTCGCGGGCCCGCAGATATGGAAGATGCTCACGGCGTCTTGGGCGCAGAAGCGAAGTCGCATCAGGACCCCCGCGGCCAGTATCGCGACGGCAAGAAATTGACGAAATTGCAAATTAACGCCTTTGAGACGCTCGCGCTGCCAGCGTCAGCAAAAGCAATGGATATTCGCCGACGATATGCTGAATTGGTGCGCCGGTTTCACCCAGATTCAAATGACGGAGACAGGAGCGCTGAGGAACAACTCAATGAAGTTGTTAAGGCCCACAGCATCTTGAAGAAAGCTCGGTTTCTTTGATGCCGGGCTGGCGCCAAAAAAACTTGTAATGAGCGAATAAACGCGCCACGTTTCGGCGCAAATTGAAAATTAATACGCGATTTTAAGTATGGCGCAGATTTCCGACGACAAATTCCTAGAAAAGCCGACGAATAAAATTTCCGCCAAGGAAGTGTTTGGCGTCGATATTGGTTTTGATGTTTCTGCTTTCGCAGAGCCAAATGACTACGTACCGCCGATAGATGATGCCTACCGGTTTGATCCGGAGACGACGAAATCCATCTTGGCTGGATTCGCGCATAATCGCCGTGTGATGGTGCAGGGATACCATGGCACCGGGAAGTCCACGCATATTGAACAAGTTGCTGCGCGATTAAATTGGCCATGCATACGCATCAATCTCGACAGTCATGTCAGCCGAATAGACCTGATCGGAAAAGATGCGATCATTGTTGAGAACGGGGTGCAGATTACAGCATTTAAAGAAGGCATGTTGCCGTGGGCGTTTCAGCGCCCTGTTGCGCTTGTTTTTGATGAATATGATGCTGGCAGGCCTGATGTAATGTTCGTGATCCAACGAATATTAGAGGCTGAAGGGCGGCTTACTCTGCTAGATCAAAACAAGGTTTTGACACCAAACCCCTGGTTCCGACTTTTTTCCACAACAAATACGATTGGGCTCGGTGACACTACTGGTCTTTATCACGGCACACAGCAAATCAATCAAGGGCAGATGGATAGATGGTCCATCGTGACAGCGCTAAATTATCTTGAACATGATGAGGAGACGGAAATCGTCATCGCGAAAGCGCCTTTATACGATAGTAAAGACGGACGCGAGGCGATCGACGCGATGGTGCGTGTGGCGGACATGACGCGCAATGCATTCATTGCCGGTGATATTTCTACAGTTATGAGTCCGCGGACCGTCATTACGTGGGCGCAAAACGCAGAGATATTCCAAGACATCGGCTATGCATTTCGCGTCACATTTTTGAATAAATGCGACGAGCTTGAGCGAGCGACCGTGGCGGAATTTTATCAACGCGCATTTGGCGAAGATCTTCCGGAGGCGGCGCCGGAAGTTAGCGTCGCTTAACGCAATTCTAACGCGGCTCACTGGCGAATTATCAGCGCCGCCGGACTGCAGACAACCTTACGGAAAATCGAAACCATCGCTACCAGCTTAATATTGCTGCAGAATCGCGCTCACAAAGTCGGCATTTGTTCTTTAACGAAATCGCGCTAGAAGGTCGCCCGTGTCTAGTCAGTCTGCCATTAGCGCCCCGCAAGATCGCCAGTATTCATCGGTGGAAGAATCGCCAACCAACGATGATGCAATGTTGAAACGTATTGTTGATCATTGTGACAGGTTCCGTGGCAGTGCGTTATCGCGCAGTCTCGGGCAATTAACGCTGAACTTATTTCTGTATTTCGCGCTTTTGGCGGCAATATTTTTCGCATTTAAATCTGGCGCATGGCTTGCGGTCGTCGCATTGGCTTTGCCAGCCGCCGGAATGCTAGTGCGTCTGTTTATTATTCAACATGATTGTGGGCATGGATCATATTTTCAATCAAAGCAGCTGAACCATGCTGTCGGATGGGGCATAAGTTTATTGACATTCACGCCGTTTGGATTTTGGCGCGATGCCCATAACCGTCACCATGCAAGCTCTGGCAACCTAACGCGACGCGGCATGGGCGGCGTGGATACGCTCACAGTTTCCGAATTCGAAGCGCTGTCTCCCGTGAATAAGGCGTTGTATAAATTTTATCGTCACCCAATGACTCTGCTGATTATTGGCCCGCCGGTTTATTTTATTTTTCTTCAGCGTTTGCCGTCGGCAGGGCCGATGCCTTATTCAAAAGTTTATCTCGGAATGAAAGGCGCGCGTATCTGGAATAGTGTTATGCTTTTAAACGCATCGCTATTGGCGTTTTACGGGCTAATTGGCTTTGCGTTCGGATTTGCGGCAATGCTGATAATTTTCGGCTTGGTTGTCTCATTGGCCGGAATTATTGGCACGTGGTTGTTCTTCATTCAGCACCAATATGAAGATGCGTATTGGGAACCGCAGCATTCATGGAATTATACGAAAGCCGCCCTTTACGGCAGTTCGCACTATGATCTGCCGCCACTGTTGCAATGGTTCACTGGAAATATTGGTCTTCACCATATTCACCATCTCTGCAGCTTAATTCCAAATTACAAGCTGCAGGAATGTTATGATGCAAGTGCTGATTTGCAAAAATTGCCGCGCCTTTCATTCGCGGAAAGTCTTGGATGCGCGAAACTGGCGCTTTGGGACGAATCCCAAAAGCGCCTCGTTTCGTTTGCGTCGCTAAAGGGCTGACCATTCGTTACGGTGTCGGCAGCGTATATCCGACAGGTGCGCCAGGGCCCAACGGCCATCCGAGCGCTACCCAAATGATTGTTAAGGTCAGTCCAGTAATCAGCAGCCAGATTGAATAGGGGATCATGGTTGCCGTGAGGCTTCCCAGCCCGAATTCAGGTTTCCACCGCTGACAGAAGGTCAGTATCAGCGGGAAGTAGACCATTAATGGCGTGATGATGTTTGTTGCAGAGTCGCCGACGCGGTAAGCCGCCGTCGCAGCTTCTGGTGAAATGCCAAGGAGCATGAGCATCGGCACGAGAACTGGCGCCAGCAACGCCCATTTTGCGCTGGCAGAACCCACGAATAAATTTACGACGCCTGTTAACAAAATAATGAAAGCCAATGTAATCGGCGCGGGAAGGCCTGCAGACTCAATGGCGCCCGCTCCATGTACAGCGAAAATGATGCCGAGATTTGACCAGGCAAACATCGCAACGAAATGTGCCGCGAAAAAAGCTAAAACCAAATAATAGGCTAAGTCCGCCATGGATTCCGACATCATCCGGACGATGTCACGATGATCTTTGACCGTGCCGGCCGCCGAGCCATACGCCCAGCCAGCTGCTAGAAACAGCACGAAAAATCCAGCTACTAGCGATTTAAAAAATGGCGTTAGTTTTTCCGCCAGCAAGGTCTTGGATTCATCCATGAGCGGCGTGCCCGGGCCAATCGTCATGAGCAGCCACAACACGCACACAATTATCATGGCCAAACCAGCGCGGCCGAGGCCTTTTCGTTGGCCGTCAGTGAGCGGTTTATCGGACTCTGCGGCGCTTAAGCCCGCTTGCGTTTGTGGTTCAAAACCGCCAAGGCGCGGCTCAATGATATTGTCAGTGACAAACCAGATTACCGGTAGAAAAATAAACGTCATGCCGGCAATAAAATACCAGTTTCCGACAATGTTGACGGACCAATCTGGAACCAGCGCGACCGCAGTTGCTTCGGTTATGCCGAACAGCAGGGCGTCTAGCTGACCTGGAAAAAGGTTCGCGGAAAATCCGCCGGATACGCCTGCGAAAGCAGCGGCGATGCCAGCGATGGGGTGGCGTCCGGCTGCGGCGTATAAAACGCCAGCTAGCGGTATCAGAACCACATATGCTGCATCGGCGGCAAGATTGCCAATCATCGCCGTAAGGGCGACCATCGGCGTCAACAAAAATTTTGGCGCATTGCGCACAGCGCCGCGCATGGCGCTGGCAAAAAGGCCTGAGCGTTCGGCGATTCCGGCGCCCAGCATGACTACCAATACATATCCTAATGGATGAAAGTGAGTAAACGTTTTGGGCATGTCGACCCATAGACGCTGAATATTTTCAGCCGACAATAAGCTTGCAGCCGCAATAACAACCGGCGTTCCATCCGCGTTTAATTGCGTAGGGTGCAGTGCGGAAAGTCCCGCCAGTTTAGACAAAATGCTGACGACGATCAAAACGCCGATGAGGTAGAGAAAAATAAATGCCGGGTCAGGTAATTTATTCCCGGTTCTTTCGATCCAGCCAAGAATGCCCTTTTGGGTATCCGCTGTTTGCGCCGCTGCGGTCATTAATTTTCCTCCCGGAATGTTGATTGCGGTGAATTTGGCGAAAATATCAAACGAAATCAAATGTTCAGAATCTGTGATGCTTGATCTGGCGAATTCCGGCTAAACATGGCAATCATTGCGTTTCGGAAACCAATTTGAGGCCATTCCATGAAACGATTTGCTATCGGCGCATTCGCCATTTTCTTCTCCACTGCAGCATCAGCACAAAATGAGGATGTCTTAAGCAGGATAGACGGCCGCTATGATCAGACTGCGGATATTGCACGCAAATTGTGGGAATGGGCCGAAGTCGGCTATCAGGAAACGAAATCCAGCGGCCTTTTGAAAGATACCTTGCGGGATGCAGGCTTCAATATAAAAGCTGGGGTCGCGGACATTCCAACTGCATTCATTGCAGAATACGGTAACGACGGTCCAATAATTGCGGTCTTGGCTGAGTTCGATGCGCTGCCGGGCATAAATCAGGATGCGGCGCCGACGCGTTCACCTATTGACGGCAAGGGAGCAGCGCATGCGTGTGGTCACAATTTGTTCGGCGCAGGTTCTGTTGCCGCTGCATTAGCAATTAAAGAGTGGCTGGAAGAATCCGGTGCGCCTGGAACGATCCGCCTTTATGGAACGCCGGCGGAAGAAGGCGGCAGCGGCAAAGTCTATATGGTGCGTGAGGGCCTGTTTGACGACGTCGACTTCGCGCTGCACTGGCACGCCGATGATGAGAATTCCGCCGCAGCGCGCACGACACTTGCAAACCGCTCGGCAAAATTTCGCTTCAAAGGCGTATCTGCGCACGCGGCCGGAGCGCCGGATAAAGCAAGATCTGCGCTTGATGGCGTTGAGGCATTTAACATGATGGTCAATATGATGCGCGAACATGTTCCGATGGAATCGCGTATTCATTACGTAATCACCTCCGGCGGGAATGCGCCCAATGTCGTACCTGATTTCGCCGAAGTATTCTATTATGTGCGTCACCCAAGCCCAGCAGGCGTCGAAGAAATTTGGGCCCGTGTGGAGGATGCCGCGCGCGGCGCTGCTCTGGGCACCGGTACGAAAGCCGAATGGGAAGTTATCCATGGCAACAACCCGTTGCTCGTGAACGAAACGCTGGCGAAGATGATGGATAAGAAACTTCGTCAGGTCGGTGGTTTCGAATACACAAAGGAAGAAATAAAATTTGCAAAGAAGCTTCGCGAAAGCTTCGACAATCCGCGACTGGATATCGACAGCGCTTCGGAGATTCAGCCGTACGAACGTAGCTTGGGATTTGGATCAACCGACGTTGGCGATGTTTCCTATGCAACGCCAACTGTGGGGTTGCGGGCAGCCGGCTATGTGCCGGGCACGTCTGGTCATAGCTGGCAATCTTCCGCGGCCGCTGGCATGTCGATAGGATTTAAGGGCGCCCACCTTGCGTCAAAAACATTGGCGCTTGCGGCAATCGAACTGTTCTCTAACGAGGAATTACGCATTGAAGCCCGAAAGGAATTTGATGACGCTCGGGGCGAGGATTACGAATATTATTCGCTGCTTGGTGACCGCGATCCGCCGCTAGATTACCGAAAATAACATCAGGCGGCGTTATTCGTTTCGGCGCGGTGTGTCGTTATTCTTTAACCATTCGTCAGCGCGGCGACGGTATTATTTGCTCATATGAGCAACGCCGCTGCATTGACTTCGCGCCCGTTTCAACTGGACGCCGCAAAGGTATTGACCTTCGCGGCGCCTTTTATGTTGGCGGCGGGGCTGGCACACTTCATTTTTCAAGCTTGGCACCATTGGGACGTAGTCACGCTGGATTTTCGTTTCTTCTGGCTTGCGGGTGATTTCTGGACTGCGGGACAATCTCCGTATCAGCCAGAATTTGGCGTTCGTGCAGACGAACAATTCGCCATAAAACAAGGCGCGATCTGGTATTATCCGCCGAGTTGGTTCTTGATTGCGTCGGCATTGTCGCTCGGTGATCCATTGGTCATGTCGCGCATTTGGTTGGGCGTCAATTGCGCTTTCGTTCTTACATCGAGCTGGTTGAATGTCGCCGCATTCCGAACATTGGCTGACAAAAATTGGCTGATTGATCGCCGGGCGCCATTTACGAAACTGCTTCTGGAACTTTCGCCGTGGACACTGTTTGCTATTCATGTCGGTTTCCTTGCGACAACACAAGCTGTCGGAAACACGTTGCATCTCGGCCAGTCTTCCGCGCTAATTTATTTTGGCGCTAGCGCATTGGCGTTTGGCGTTGTGCGGAAGCAAAACATCAGCGCGATTGCCGGGCTCACGATATTGATGCTGAAGCCGCAAATCGGTTTTATGGCGGTGATCGCATTGGCGTTGAGCGCGTTTGGCCGGCGAACAGTTTTTGCAAGCGCAATCGCGTCACTGATTATTGCGTTTCCGGCGATATTGATCGATACGCCTGTAGATATTTTGACTGCGCTGGTAAGCGGCGCCAGCCAGTATAATGCGCAATTGTATAACCTTCCCGAGGCGATGACCGGATTGCGACACATTGAGTGGGTCTTGTTTCAAACTTCTTATAGCGCCGGGTTCTACCTCGGGCTTTGCGTATTGCTTGTCAGCGCAATTGTCCTTGCTGTTCGGTTTTTTGAATTAAAATTGCATCCCGGAGAAAAATTGTTTTTGGTCTTTGTAACAACGTTGCTGGTCGCGCCAATGCATGTATATGACTTTACGCTTGTGGGTGTTTTCGCATTGGCGGCGATAAGCTTAAGGCGACCTTACGCCGCGATCTCCGCATCAGCGCTGCTAGCCCTGTGGCGTCCTGGAAATATTCCGCACCCTGAGTGGCTGACCAGCGATGCCGTGATTTACTACCCCGGCAGCTTTTATGCTACAATCGCCGTGGGCGCGATTTTCGCTATCTTAGTTATGACGCCCTTTATTTCGGCCTTGCGGGAGCAATAGTTCCCTACAACGAGTAAAAATAAAAATTTGTTAACGAGCCTTACGGCAGGCCTGGAAAACTTGTCACCATCTTGATTTTGATATCGGGAAAGCTCTCGACATATTGAATCTTAACATCAGGAAATGACGTCACGAACTTCCATTGCCCGCAATCGTCGGCGAAGCTTTCGACGACTTCCACTTTAAGATCTGGGAAGCTTTCGACGATTTGAACTTTGATGTCTGGAAAGCTTTCGACGATCTGAATGTCGCCATACAGCGGAAAACCATTGAATTTGCAGGTTTCCGAGTTGATTTTATCGCTAGCCAGGGCTGGCGTGGCAACCGTCAAGAAGCCGAAACACATTGTTGTCTTGAGGCTATGCATGGTGGTGATTTTAGGTCACAGAAACGCGCCAGCATAGCGCCAATATCGGGATTTAATACCCGAATCGTTGACTTTCCGGAACAAGCCACGTATTCGCCGCCTCAGTAATGCTGCAATGCAGCGCGCGCAATCGGCCGTTTCTCCAGATGAGGGCGGTCCCACGATAAGCCGCCGTCGCAAAATTGTATTTGCACAACCATTGCTGCCGATAACGCATCGCTTCCAACGGCGGAAGGGCGGGGCGTTGGAGAGAAACAACGCCGCCGATACGTTATCCCGGGACTTTTCGAGGCCGTTGGCCGAAATCCCGATTTTAATACATACGGAGCACGAATGTCGTTTGCTGAAACCGGCCTTGAGCCGAAGCTTCTTGATGCCCTTTCGTCCGCTGGCTATGAAACGCCGACGCCTATCCAAATTGAGGCGATACCCCCGGCCCTCGAAGGTCGTGATGTTTTGGGCATAGCCCAGACCGGCACCGGTAAGACCGCGTCTTTCACATTGCCAATGATCCAGCGCCTCGCGAAAGGCCGCGCAAAAGCGCGTATGCCGCGAAGTCTGGTGCTCGCGCCAACGCGCGAACTTGCGGCGCAAGTCTCGGAAAATTTCGAGAAATATGGCGTTAATCACAAGCTAACCATGGCGCTTTTGATTGGAGGAGTTTCCTTCGGTGATCAGGACGCGAAACTAACGCGGGGCGTGGATGTCTTGATAGCTACTCCCGGCCGGTTGCTCGATCATTTTGAGCGCGGAAAACTTCTTTTGACTGGCATAGAAGTCATGGTCGTCGATGAGGCCGACCGAATGCTCGATATGGGGTTTATTCCGGACATTGAGCGTATTTTTAAACTGACGCCAATGACGCGGCAGACGCTGTTTTTCTCCGCCACGATGCCGCCGGAGATCCAGCGTATCACGGATCAGTTTTTACACAATCCGGCGCGCGTTGAAGTTGCTAAACCTGCAACAACCGCTGAAACAATTACGCAAAGAATTGTCAAAGTGCCGCCAAGAGATGACCGCGCCAAGCGCGACGCTCTGCGGGCATTGATTGGGCACAAGGATGTTAAAAACGGCATCATTTTCTGTAATCGTAAAACTACCGTCGATGTCGTCGCGAAGTCTTTGCAAAAGCACGGGTTTAATGCACGGCCGATCCACGGTGATCTCGCGCAAGCCTTCCGCACAGAAACTCTCGACAAATTCCGTAGCGGCGAAATTCAATTCCTCGTTGCCTC
Organism: Hyphococcus sp.; assembly: GCA_013002535.1. Classification (GTDB taxonomy): domain Bacteria; phylum Pseudomonadota; class Alphaproteobacteria; order Caulobacterales; family Parvularculaceae; genus Hyphococcus. The sequence goes on along the minus strand of JABDJK010000011.1, from coordinate 27,423 downwards.
CGACGTCGCTGCCCGCGGACTAGATATTCCGGATGTTAGCCACGTATTTAATTTCGACGTTCCAATTCATTCGGACGATTATGTTCACCGTATCGGCCGGACAGGGCGCGCCGGAAAAAAGGGTGCTGCGATGATGCTGGTCGCGCCAGCGGACGATAAGCACTACAAATCGATCCTTGAAACAATTGGCGCTCACTCGATTGCCGAATTGTCGGTTGACGTTGACGCTGGCGACAACCGTCCCCGCAAGGCAAAGCGTTACGAGAACAAAGACGCCGACGAAAAGCCAAAAACAATTCGGCCGAAGAGTAAAAAGGCCGCTGAACTGGATACTGGCGACAAAGATCGTAAGTCAGAAAAACGCTCAAGACGCGATGGGGACAATAACGGCCGGGACGGCGCCGTTGTCGGCCTTGGCGATCATGTGCCGGATTTCCTGATGCGTGTGTCGGCAAATTAATAAATCCCTAACATTCGCCCCGAAGGCCTGAATGCTCACCTGACGCTTAGGCCTTCTTTTACAGTCCTGCCTTAAGGTCCGCCTTGAGGGATAGCGCGCTTTTCTGGCGCGCCGGCGAGGGCGAATTTCATGAAAACGGCGAATGAACCGACACATCGGATCGCGGAGCTGACGCTTGGCGCGCTGAAGAAGATCGGCCTTCCCGCGAACCCACGAAATTACGAGGTTTGGTACGCGCATATTGAAGGGCGAAATCCGGCTTTGTCGCGTGAATTGCAAAAGTCCATGGATGCCTATGGCAAGGTTTCGCAAGGTGATGCCGACACGCTCTATAAACAGTTTATCCAACATGCCGACCTTTCGCGCGACGTCGTCGATCTCGTTACGCGCTTTCAAACTGAGATTACCGATCTTCACAGTTTGATTGAGGAAAGCGGCGAAAGCGCGCACGAAAATAGCGAGGCATTGACGGACCTGTCCGACCAGTTACGCCAAACAACAGAGGACTATCCGGCGGTCAGCGCCCTTCTTGAAAATGTTATTACCGTCGCCAAGGACATGCGCAACCAGAACCAGACGCTAGAATCGCGCCTGGCGGAATCGACTGACGAGATTTCCAAATTGCAGCGAAACGTCGAAAGCATTCAAGCAGAAGCGATGAAGGACCCGCTGACCGGCGTTGCTAATCGCGCGTCGTTTGACGCCGAGCTTAGCAAACAGATTGTGTATGCGCATGGCGCTAACGAGCCTCTTGCTCTTATTCTGGCAGATATTGATCACTTCAAAAAATTCAATGATCAGTATGGGCACCAAACCGGTGATCAGGTTTTGCGACTTGTCGCCGAAGTTATGAACGCCAATGTTAAAGGTCAGGACTTGCTGGCGCGATATGGCGGCGAGGAATTCGCAATCGTCCTGCCGCAAACAACGATCGACAATGCACAAATGCTCGCAGACCGAATTCGCAAGGCCGTCGAATCGCGGCGATTAAAGAAACGTCGCACTGACGAAGATTTGGGCGTTATCACCATGTCCATGGGTGTCGCTGCTTATCGCAAGTCCGATACGAAAGACGCGATCATCGAGCGTAGCGATATGTGCCTTTATGCGGCGAAGGACCGGGGGCGAAATCAGGTCGTCACAGAAATCGATCTCAACAGGCCGAAATCGCCGTCAAAGTCTGACGTCGCCTAAGTTTTTTTTACCGCTTTCTTTTTCCGCGTTCGTTTCTTTTTTACGGGTTTCTTTGCACGCGCTGCTGCGCTTAGCGCCAACTGCGTCCAATGTTCCAGCGCGTCCGCGTCATCGAAAATATCTTGCGGCGCGGTGTAGTAGGACATTTTTCCGGTCCGGCCATTGTCGAATGTGTAGGTGAAAGGCTCAAGCCCTGCATCTTCAAACTCGGCGCGGGTAACGTCATCCACTTTCAGCCAGAGATCAGTATCGGTTGAATCGCAAATCGCGAAAATCGTTCCGTCGCAGTAAACGCCCGCGCCGCCGAACATTTTTCGAATGGTGATTTCGCCAAACGGCGAGAATAAATCTTTGAGGTAGTCGAGGTGCGCGGACATAAGATAACCGTACTGCTTCGCTTCGCGGGTGTTCAAGAATTTTTCGATTATTTGTTTTCCCGAGATTGCTGGCAGTCCGGTGAATCTTGTCTGGTCCTCGTTGTTTGAACGGCGGAAATTCTCGGCGGTCAGAGCGGCTTTAGCCGATGTGTTATTCATAAAGTCGTTTGATCCAGATTGTGAACTTGCGGGGTGCTGTGTATATTTTCGTCGCGTGTCTTCCCATGCGCGTTGCGGCGTGAAAAGCCGCGGCGCAGACACGGGATCGATCTCTAGACGTAGCTGCGCGTGCTGAAAATTCTGGCCATGGACCGCGGTATTCGCTGGGGAAGCAGTTACTGATATTGCATGTTAATATTCTCAAGGGCCCAATATAAGGCCTACCGGAAGGTAGGGGATAACTATCCGCCAAAAGCGGGTTTTATGAAAGAATACCCTCCTGGTGTTGAATCCGCCTTGGCAAATTCAACCAGAATTCAACTGTACCGCGTGTGAAAAGTTTGCGCACCCAACTCCGGCGACCCCTGCCATCCATGCCCTCGTTTTTGAAAATAAATCCATTGGGCAAGCGCGCGCATGGGTGGTGTAAAGAGGCCGAAATTCAATAATGCATTTGGCGGGGCGGCAGACCAGGCGCGGCGCATCCAGGTCTTCAGCCCGAAGCGTGGATATTCCTTTGCCATCAACGCGCCCGGATCGGCGCCGCCATCCTGTAAGTAATCAGAGATGACGGCGCCCGCCCGGCGTCCATATTGAAAGGAAAGACGAATGCCGCCGGCGGTAAGCGGCGATACAAGGCCCGCTGCGTCGCCGGTGAGCAAGACGCGACGGGTTGAAAAGGGAGAAACGAGACCGCCGCAGGGGATCGGCCCCGAGCGCTTGGCTTTTACTTCGCAATTCCACATAGCAAAATTTGGATCGATGCGTTTGAGAAACGCCGCCATATCCGGTCGACGCCTTGCGCCAAGGAGACCATCAGAAACAGCAAGGCCGACTTGGGTCATGTTGGCGCCGGGCACGACCCACCCGAGATAACCGGGCGCCAGTTTCGTATCGACAAAGCAATGGAGATAATCCGGATCGACCGTCGGTGTCTCTTCATATTCAGTTTCCATACCGATCAGGAATTCTTTGTTTTGTCCGAGGCCAAAGCTTTTCGCGACGCGCGATTTGGCGCCGTCTGCGCCCAAAATATAGCGAGCGGATAAATCCAGATTGTGAAGATGGACGCGGGGCTCAGTTATGCTTGCATCTTCGAAGCGCGTTCCGAAAAAAAGGTCCGCGCCGGCGCGCGTCGCTTCACGGGCGAGCCATCGCATGATCGCGGGCGTATCCGTGGCGAGGAAATAATAGCCCGGCGCGAACAAATCGATATGGCGGTCATTCGGCGCGTACAGCCGAACGCCCGGAATCTTCCTCGTTAGCGCCGAGGGAATATCGCATTCCTCCACCGCTTCTTTAACGAGAATGCCAGTGGTTCTGACGCGCGAGCCAGGCTCATGTTTGGCGTCGATGACAGCGGTTTTTAACCCGCGATGGGCCGCCGTGCGCGCCGCGATTAGTCCGGCGAAACTGGCGCCTACAACGATCAAATCGTAATCATTAGCCGGTCTGGGTTTATTGCGTAGCGCCATGTCTCTCTCCGAATATTTGCAAGCCATCACTCGTTCGTGATTGCGGCGCTTTTCAGGGCGCGAATGAGGAAAACTGTAAACGCGCCGCCACATTTTGCGCGCAGTTTCGGTTGATGATATTATTGGGAGATGACGATGGAGGCGATGAACAAGATGAGAATGATCGCAATGGCTGCGGGCGCAATGCTATTGGGCGCTTGCGCAGCGGTTGGCCCGGCGTCCTATGGCGCAGCGGACGCAAAAGGATTTGGGTACGAAGAAACACGGATCGAGGCTGATCGCTATCGCGTCGTCTATCGCGGCTCTGGCGGGATGCCGCCGGAACTTGTTGAAGATTTCGCTTTGCGCCGCGCGGCGGAACTCGCGCAATCTAACGGTTATGATTGGTTTCAAATTGTTGCGCGCTCCATGGATCGCAAAGAGCGCGGCGGCGTGGGTGTCGGCGCCGGATTTGGCACAGGCTCCTACGGGCGCCGTTCCGGCGTATCAGTCGGCGTTGGCGGCGACCTCGGCACCATCGGCGGCAATCAATATTTTACCGCGCGCCTGGAGGTCTTAATGGGCGAGGGCGAAGCGCCCGAGGATTCTGACGCCTATGACGCCGCATCGGTTCTGGAAAGCTTTGCCTCATCGCCGGAGGGATACTGATCCGATGGACTGGCAGGCGCTGCGGCGGATCGTAACTGACTATGACGAGGGCGGGCGCTCGCGGGTCTTGATTGACGGCGAGGCGGCGAAACTGATCGCTGTCGAAGAGGCCGGTCTTGCGGAAATCTGGGCAGCGGATTTGACGCCGGGCGCGCTGCTCGATGCGACCGACAAGCTGGCGGATGAAGATTTATGCCTTGAGCCGGCGACGGGCGCCGTCAAAGTGCGCTGGTTTACAGTCTCACCGGAAGACCCTTCCAAAACCGATGAAGAAAAAGAGGCCGCTGCGGCTTTTGCGTTTGGCGCTGTCGGCGCGGCTGACGCCAGGGTCGATACGACGCGTCACCCGATGATGCATAAAACCGATACGCTGGACGTGGTCATTCTCATTAAGGGCGAGGTCGATGTCTTACTCGATGACGGCGAGGCGTCAGCCATGAAACCAGGCGATGTTGTCATCCAGCGCGCGACCAATCACGCCTGGATCAATCGCGGCAGCGAGACTGCGCTCCTGGTCGCGGTGTTAATGAACGCCGGTTGACGTTTCTCTATAACATCACCGTTCTCATATAACATTACTCCGTAAACAGAATAATATTGCATTTTCGCTTTCGCTCGGCTAATTCGCATCCAGTAATTTGTGTGGAGAGATAGTATGGAACCGGATTGGTTGCGGGCCGGCGTTGCGCTCATCGCAATTGTCCTCGGCGTGTGGATGGTCGCACGGACGACTGTACTGCGCCGCGCAGGCGTGAATGTGAACGCGCTCTTCAGCGGGGAGCGCAACTTAGCGGCGACGGTGCTTATCGCCGGCGCCGCCATCCTCGATCTGTACATCCTTTTACGATGGCCGTTTCCGGTGCTTGATCACTGGGTGCGCGCCGGAATATCGCCTTCGCCAGCGGCCGCCATTATTGTCACCTGCATAGCCAGTCTGTTCATCGCCGCGGCGCAGGCCGGGATGGGTCGGTCCTGGCGGATTGGCGTGCCAGCCGCAGACAACGACGTCGACGCGCTGGTGATGGACGGCCTAAACGGGGTTTCCCGCAATCCAGTCTATCTGGGCGTTATGGCCTTTCTGGTTGGGTTGCTGCTTGCGGCGCCTGGGCCGCTGACGCTCGCCTCGCTGGTCATTTCTTTCGTTGGGCTCACCATCATCATCGAAAATGAAGAACGTTATCTTCGCAATCGCTTCGGGGCCGACTATGATGCGTACGCAAGGCGGGTGCGCCGTTGGTTTTAAAAAGGGCAGTGTATGGGTGAGGGAAATTTCGCCGAACAGATCAATGCGGCGAATGCGCCGTTCGCGAAACTGATCGGGGCGCATCTGACCCTGGCGACGAAAGAGCGGCTGGAAGCCGAAATCGAAGTCAAAAAAGAACACTGCACGATCCCTGACAATATGCATGGCGGCGCGATCATGGCGATCGCAGATAATATGGGCGGCATCGGCGCCTTCATGAACCTGTCGCCCGGTTCAATCACGTCAACTATTGAGAGCAAAACAAATTTCGTGCGTGCAATTCCAATAGGTCAAAAAGTCAAAGCGGTGACAACGCCGGTGAACATCGGGCGCACATTGCAGCTATGGAAAACCGAGTTCTTTCGTGAAGACGGAAAACTCGCGGCGGTCGTGCAGCAAACACAAATTGTAAGGTCAGGTGAGGGACAAAATGTACAAGGTTAATCTAAAGGAATCATATTTCCCTGCGGTTACGGATACTGCCCGTGAAGAGATCACCATCGGCGAAATGCTGCAGCGGCAGGCCGCCGCCGCGCCGGATCGCGAGGCGCTTAAAGAGCTCGACTATGAAGGCAATGTTGCACGGGTCTGGACCTATGGCGAGTTGTTGCACGATGCAAAACGGCTCGCCCGTGCGCTCGCATCGCGCCATGACGTCGGCGCGCGCGTCGCGATCTACGCCAACAATGTCCCGGAATGGGTGTTGCTCGAGCTCGCTTGCGGATTGGCGGGCGTGGTCCTCGTCACTGTAAACCCGGCTTATCAAAGTCGCGAATTGAAATATGTGCTGGAGCAGTCACAGTCAGAGGCGATTTATTATGTCGCCGATTTCCGCGGCAACCCCATGCAGGAAATCGCTGACGCCGTTTGCGATCAAATCCCGGCGATCAAACACCGCATCCTACTCACCGATGGTGAGGCGCTGTTTAACGGCGAAGATCGCGGCGATACCCGCAATCCGAAGCCCAGCGATCCCGTGCAGATTCAATATACCTCCGGCACAACAGGCTTTCCGAAGGGCGCGCTCCTGCATCATCACGGACTTGTGCAAAATGGATTGGATACGGTTACGCGCGGCGGGATAAACCCCGGCGACGTTTATATTCAAAATATGCCGCTTTTCCATACGACGGGCTGCGCTATCCTAGTGCTCGGCGGTTTCGGCATTGGCGCAACGATGTTGCTGGCGCCAATGTTCGACCCGGTCGCGATTTCGAAAGCCATCGAGCGCGAAAAGCCGCGGTTTATTTTTGGCGTGCCTACAATGCTTGTCGCGCTGATCGATGAGGCGAAAAAGTCTGGCCGCGATTTGAGCTCTATCGAGTGCATCGTTTCCGGCGGCGCCATGGTTGCGCCTGAACTTTGCCGCGCTGCAAAGGAAACTTTCGGCGCGAATGTCCAGATCGCCTATGGGCAGACGGAAACGTCGCCGGTTATCACCTGCGTCTGGCCGGACGATACGCTGGAGGATTCAACGCAGACAATCGGCCAGCCAATGCCCCATGTTGAGGTTTCAATTCGTGATCCAAAGAGCAACGCAGTAACGCCCGTTGGCGTACAGGGCGAAATCTGTTGCCGCGGCTATCTGGTGATGAACGGATACTATGAGAACCCGGAGGCGACCGCCGCCGCCATCGATAAAGATCAATGGCTGCATACCGGCGATCTCGGAACCATGGATGCGCGTGGTTTTGTCAAAATCACCGGTCGGGTCAAGGAGATGATTATTCGCGGCGGAGAAAATCTGTTCCCGGCGGAAATTGAAAACGCCATGTTGGAGCACGACGCGATTGCCGAAGTCGCGGTGGTCGGCGTGCCGGACGAAAAATGGGGCGAGCAGGTCGCCTGTTTCATGCGGCCCGGCGGCGACGCCAAACCCGATGCCGGTGAAATGAAAGCTTTCATCCGCGAGCGATTAAGTCCGCAAAAAACGCCGGCTTATTGGATCTATGTTGATGACTGGCCGCTGACCGGCTCTGGCAAGATTCAGAAGTTCAAACTGCGCGAGGGTTTTGAGGCCGGGAATTTTGAGGCGCTGACGGTTTAGGGTGAGGCGCTTGGTCGTCACCGGCAAGTCAGGCGTAAAACAAACGGCCCGATAGACCGGGCGGCGTTCGCCATGGTGATGTTTTTCAGGCGATAGGTCTTTCCGCCTATGTCGCGCGTCTCGCTATCAACAGCACCGTTCCAGTCCAATCGTTCGCCTTTGTCATCGTCTGACCGTGCGTAGACCCGGAAATATTTCGACGTCGATCGATGGGGCGTGATGGCGTTTGATAACGCAGGGATTTCCAGCAAATCAAAAAAGGATTGAATGGATGCTCCGGGCGTAACGGTTTCGAGATAAACGCTGAGTGCTTGTTCGCATGTGTTGCGAATTTCAACCGGTCGGCCGGCAAACAACAGCGCCGCGACATCATCGCCAAATTTATCAGCGTCAGTTTCCATCCATGTTTTATCTTTTTCGTAATGCTCGCTGTTGCAATAACCTGGGCCATACATCTTTCTTTGTTGCGCGTGTTGAAGATGGTGCTTCATTTCGTGTGCGAGCGTCGCCGCCCTGACGAGGCGTTGGTCATCGTCGCGATATTTTTCGTCGAGCAATATTGTGTCATCGACGCACGATGTCGTTGCAACAGGGCCATTGGCTGCGCGTAAGTGGCAAAATCCGATTTTTACGCCGCGGAATTCAGCTTCGCTGAAAACGCCCAAATTCATGAGCGTTGTTGTCGCCGATTTTACGGCCAGGTCGTAGTCATCAAAGTCAAATGCTTGAGCATCACATCCTTCCAGAATGTCTTGTGCAATGTCACGCGACGGCAAGGGTTGGGCGCCAGCTGAGATTGCGAATTGCGTTGCGATCAATAACCAAATCAGCAAGGGGAAAAGGCTTTTCAAATTACAATCCTCAAGCGACTAAGCGCAACCATAGGCCAAGGGGCGCAAGATTGAAAACGCGGTTACTCGCCTGCTGCGCCTTGTTCAGCGAAACCAACGACATTACCGGCCGGGTCGCGAATATAGATCTCCCGCGCGCCATAGTCGGTCATATGTTCAGGTTTCACCACCTCATACCTCTTGGCGGCGTCGATAATGTCGTCAAAAGAATTGACTTCGATATAGATCATCGCGCGGTCAATGCCTTTTACAGCATCGGCATTATCGGCGCGGGCGCTTTTTTTGGTCTGGTACATTAATTCAACCGCGCCATTCGTGACAATCGCGAACATGACGCCGTCATCGTCGGGCACAGTCATGGGCGCGGATAAACCAAATTCCGCCCAGAAATCGATGATCGCCTGGACATCGTCAGCAAGGAGGACCGGCGTAATTTTTTTCAAATTCATTGTGGGTTCCTTCGCGTGTGTAGCGGCGGGGATGGCGAGCAAATATACGCCAGTGACGATCAAAAGAATTCTTTTCATGTTCAAGCTCGCTTTTGTCACTGATTTTGACATCTAGTATAAATTATACTAGATGAGGTATTCGTAGAGTCAACCTGCGAATTCGCGCGATATTATGACGAGTGGCAATATGCGCCTTACGACCGCCGATCTTGTGGTGTTGACCGTTCTGTCGTTTGAACGCCCAATGCACGGCTATGAGCTGGTAAAGCTGCTGGAGGAACGCGACGTCAAAGACTGGGCGCCGATTTCGCGGCCTCAGGTTTATTATTCAATTCGAAAACTTGCTGAGGGAGGGTTCATATTGCCAGCGAAGGTTCATGCGCCAGCGTTGGGGCCGGAGCGTATGGTCTACAAACCTGCGCGAAAAGCAAAGCCCGCATTGGAGAAGGCGCTCGGTGAGCCTAAATGGGTTGAGCAGCGCACGGTGACGCCTTTTACCTCCTGGGCGGCGCTCGCCTTGATGGCGGGCCCGCAAACTGTCGATACCCAAATCAAACGCCGTAAAAATTTCTTGAAAGCTGAAATAAAGCGCGAAAAAGAGACGCTGAAATCCCTTGACGGCGTTGAGGCGCGCGATGTTGGCGTTGCGCGGGTGTTGGTGTCTGTCGAAATCAAAAAATTCGAAGCCGAACTATTGGCGCTTGGTGACTTAAAGATGGCGCTTATGCGCTAGAAACGATTCATACCGATGGTTCTTATTCTGCGGGCATCCCCAGCATTTCACGCACAAACGCCTCGCGCGAGGTGAGCCCGCCGGCGCGCCCTTCTTCAATGGCGACGATATTGGGTACGCCCTGGCCAGCGCGATAAATCGCCCAGAAGGCGCCCGCGCGGTTTGACGTGCCGCAATGAATTAAAACCGGATAGTTGCTTTCATCTTCCAGTAGACCGGTTATGTAGTCGATCTGCGCGAGCGCCGATCGATCTTTCACCAGGGGCGCGTTTTCATAGGGGAGGCCAATTTCTGCGACGATCGCTTTTTCTTCCGCGACGCCATTTTCATCGGGCTGTCGAAGATCGACAACGAGATTAAAGCCCAGCGCTTTGGCTTCATGAACGCCTTCCGGCGTTAATTTTCCAGCGAGACCGACATTTGGTGATACGCGAGAATATCGGAAAATATTCTCCGAAACCGTATCGCCAAACGGCGCTGTTAAGCGCCCATCTTCGAGTTCAAAGATTTTGGAAATTTTCGTTGACGCGGCGGCGTCATCTGAAGCGCAACCCGTGATCGGCGTAAGGCAAAGCGCGATGGCGGCAAGGACGACAGCGTAGCTTGACATTTTATAGGGCCCTTCGATTTTCGAAATCTTAGTTGTTTATCACAGCGCTTTAGCAAGGGTGATAAACTGCTCAACGCTAATTTCTTCAGCGCGCTGTGTTTCCTTGACGCCAACTGCTGCGAGAATTTCTGCGAGGTTATCGCCGAAGACAGATTTAAGCGATGAGCGCAGCATTTTTCGTCGTTGGGAAAACGCGGCTTGGGTCACGCGTTCCAGCGCGGCGATATTTTCCAGCGGCGCTATCGGCGCATCAAATCGAACGACGCTTGAATCGATTTTCGGCGGCGGCGTGAATGCGCGCGCTGGCAAGTCGAAGGCGCGCACCGGCGTGCTTGCGGACTGCGAAATCACCGATAGGCGGCCATAAGTTTTTGACCCAGCCAACGCCAGAATGCGATCGCTAACTTCCTTTTGGAACATCAGCACCATGACGGACCAGAGATCCGAACCTTGCTTTAGCCATCGCATCAGTAATTCTGTAGAAATGTTGTAAGGCAGGTTCGCGATGATCTTTATCGGGCCCGCCAAATCCAACCGTGAGTAATCGAGCGACAGCGCATCATCCTCAAATAATTGAAGTTTTTCCGGGTACGCAGCAGAAAGATCGCCCAGCGCCGCAACACAGCGCGCATCGCGTTCGACAGCGATGACATTTGCGCCTGTTTCAAGAAGCGCTCGCGTCAAACCGCCGGGCCCGGGCCCGATTTCCAAAATGGTGTCGTCAGAGGTTGTGTCTCCAGCGCGAGCGATCTTGCGGGTGATGTTGAGATCGAGGAGAAAATGTTGGCCCAGGGATTTCTTTGCGCCGAGATCGTATCGCTCGATAACGTCGCGTAAGGGCGGCAGCTCAATAGTCACGAGAATCGGCGCCGCATCGCCGCCATATCGGCGGCAAGTTTTATTGCCGCAATCAAACTGTCGGCGCGCGCCGCGCCGGTGCCGGCGATGCCGAGCGCCGTGCCGTGATCAGGGGAGGTGCGAATAGTCGGCAACCCCAGCGTCACGTTTACAGCGTCATGGAACGCGAGGGTCTTCGCCGGTATCAGCGCCTGATCATGCAGCATACAGATTGCGGCGTCGTATTTTGCGCGCGCCTCCTCGTGAAACATCGTGTCAGCGGGCAAAGGGCCGATTACTTTGAACCCGCGCGCTTGTAACTCGTCGACGGCCGGCGCGATAATCAGTCCGTCCTCCATACCCATCATGCCTTCCTCGCCTGCGTGAGGATTCAGTCCAGATATTGCGAGGCGAGGGCATTCGAGGCCGAAATCAGCGATCAGCGCTTCGTGTACAACCTTCGCTGTATGCGTGATGATTGGCGTTGTTAACGACGCACAGGCGTCACGCACGGATTGGTGTATCGTAACAGGGACAGTCTTGAGGTCCGGCCCCGCCAACATCATGACCGGTCCACGCGCACGTTTATTTTCCATCGGCGCGTTTTTGGTGAGGTCAGCAAGAAATTCTGTGTGCCCCTGAAATTGAAACCCCGCGCTCGACAAAGCGCTTTTTTGAATTGGGTTTGTCACAACCGCGGACGCCCGTCCATCAAGGGCCAATCTCACCGCGCGCTCTATGCTTTTTATTACTGCTGCTGAATTTTCTTGCGCCGCGACGCCCGCTGTCGCGTTTACCTGATTGTCCAATGGATATACTGGCAGGCTATTTTTGAAGGTCGCTGACGCATTAAACGTTTCATCAATAACGTTGATTGGTGCATCTTGACCAAAAATACTCGGCGGCGCGATAACAAAAAACGCAAGCCCGCTGTCTTTTAACGCGCGCCAGGCTTTGATGGTAATTTCGGGGGCGACGCCGCCAGGCTCGCCCATAGTGAGCGCCAGCGGCGGGATTGATGACGGGAGTTGCGTCAAAGGAAAAAGCTTATCCCGTCGGGTTGATCGGCTCTTTTAAGCGAATCTCAACCATCGAGTTTCGCTCAACATCACGCAAATACTGCTGTGAAATACGGGTTATTTGTCTGGTGAAAATACGGCTTTCAAGCGCGTCTCGAGACGGCAATCCAAGCCCTTCGTCTTTATCGCAGACATAGGCAACGTGGTAAGCGCCGTTAGATTCAATAACTGGGCTGGTGTCGCCGCGGTTCAGATCTTCGATGAAATCGCGAAACGGTTCCTGTATTTGATCAAGCGTCAGGTTTTCAAGCTTTGTAACGCCAATACCTTGTCCAAGATCAACTCGCAGAGACCTGTCAGAGCATGGATCTGCTGTCGTCAATTTCTCCAATGCAAGCCGAGCGGCATTCCCGCCAATTTCACCGCGCGCCGCGGCATGTGCGAGCGTAAATGTTGGCTCTCCTGCGACAACTGCATCGCGTTTGTCGCGCAGAGCCAATATCATAAACGCGCCTTCGGAAGGAATTGGGTTTGTGACGGCGCCCTTTTCAAGAACGCGCACAGCAACGTCGAGTTCCTGCGGTAATTCGCCGGCGCGGACCCAACCAATGTCGCCGCCGACCGCAGCTGTAGTACATGCAGAAAACTGTTGGGCGACAACAGAAAATGGAACGCCGCGTCGCATTTGCTCGAGCAGCTGAAGACCGCCCTGATAATAACGTTGCGCTTGCGACGGATCATCGACCGGAATACATATTTCTGAAACTAGATATTGCTCCATGGACGCGTCTTCACGCATGCGCTCAAGAGTGTTTTCGATCTCGTCGTCGTTTACTCGAATTCGTTCTCGAAAACGGCCTTGCACGAGTTCAGGCCATAAAAGATTGGCCTCAAGTTGTTTGTTCAAACTGTCTTTAGCGACGCCCATGCTTTCTAGCATAGCTTCTAGCTGCGGCGGCGTAATATTGGCTTGGGCAGCGACAAGTGCAAATTCCTGATTAATTTCTGCTTCGGTCGCTTCCATCTCGAATTCTTTGGTCTCGTCCAGCTTAAGTTGTTCTTCGACGAGATCTCGAACGGCTTGTTGTTGCAGTTGAGGGAATGCCTCCGGCGGAATCTGACCGCCGGCCGACATCAGCATCAGTTTCATTCGCTGTCGTACGTCGTACGTCGTAATTACCGAATCATTTACAATCGCCGCGACGGCTTCCTGCGGGACGCCTGACTTGGCGATAACGCTTTCAATCCGATTATCGGTCTGGGCGCTCGCAGCGGCAAATAAGCCAACCACGGCGCAGGCCGTTGTAATTGCACGGAAAAGAAATTGCTTTGTCATAAAATTACTCAATACCTTCTGGCGGTGTCGCTGGATGGACGTCAAATCCTTACTCACCGCGCCTTATCCCGCTAAATCTCGGCAGAAAATAGTACAATTTGATGGCGGCGCAAGTTGTCAATCGACAAGCGACGTCAGCGTGAATGTAAGTAAAATTCTGTTATCCGGCGGCAAATTTTGAGCCGTAGTTCGATTTCGGCTGTAAGTGACCCCGAAAGTCGAGCATTCATCCCGATATCCGACGATAAAATCCTGCCGAATTGTGCGATTTTGAACGAGATCGATCCGCCAAGCCGCGCCCGTATACCAATGATCGGTGACGTTCATATACCCGCGCGCCGTGAGCTCTTCCCGGCGGACCAGATTAGCGCTTACATTTTCTTCATTTAAACGAACGTAACTCACATTTCCGCGAACTGGGCCCGCATTTACGAAAGCGAGCGACTCAGCGCGGGAGATTGAGCCGGTTTTGTCATCAATGCGAAACCGGTTTTCTACGCCAATGATGCCTTTGTACTTTACGTTCAAACTGCCGACAAAATCAGAACTCTTGTCGCCAAGTCCAGAGGAAGCGCGGAAAGCGTCCGTGGGCTGAATACGTAATTGTTGTCCAATTGACGCCTCAACCGCCAGTCCGTTGGGCCACACGGCCGAAGCTGCAACACCGATATTGGCGCGTTGACCATCTTCGTAAGCATCGTACCCTGTTGCCTTGTTAAAATCGAACAAGCCGGCGTAATCAAATTCAATGCTTTGTGAATCTTCATTGATGATGTTGAAATCATTGCGATCAGCAAGACTTGCGACGAGTTGCACGCGTGGTTCTAGAAATAAACGACCGGAGGATCCGATCGGACGGCTGAGTGGATAAGACCATTCGACGCCGGCCGTCGGGAGTATGCGCGCCTCAAATTCTGTTTGCGGACCCGCGCGACCCGGAATAATTTCGGTTCCTTCATCAAGATCTTGAAAGAAATAGGCGTCGCCCCGCAATTCACTGAACAACTTAAAGCGATGGCCGCCGCGCGTAATAATATCGCGTCCCCAATTCGCGCTTGCTGTGAAGCGTTGCGAATCCGTTCCGCCGGTTCGATAGAGCGAGGTTATGTTCGCGCCGACGGAAGCACGTCCGCCGGCGAGTGTTTTGCCAAAGTCGTGGCGGTAATCGATTGCCGGCAAAACATACGGCGTTGTTTTCGCGTCATCGACTGAGCGCAACCCCTGAAAGAGATAAGAATCAATTTTCAGGTGATGATTGTTTTTGTTCCAGGCAACCCGCGCATTTGAGCGAAGCTGATTTGTTTGCCCGCGGTCCAGGGCCTGACGTAAATCGCCGCGCCGCTCGATGTCATAATTTCGTAGATACGTATTGTCGGAAACGCGCTCAAAATCGTAGCTGACGCGCCAGTGATCAGCAAAATCCCGGTGTCCGCGTCCGAAATAATGCCACCGTATTCCCGGTATATCTTCTTCTTCTTCGCCTTCATCAAAGTTGATGACCCCGCCGGCAAGCGCATGATAACCGCGCTTACCGCGGCGGCGATATTCACCTTGCCATAAAATGCCGTCGCGTGTTGTGACCTTGGGATAAAATGTTGCGTCCTGATGGTTAGAAATCGCGAGGTAATAGGGCAGCTCAAAATTAAATCCAAGACGGCTGGATATGCCGATCCGCGGGGGAAGAAATCCCGATTGCCGCTCTACAGATGGATCAGGGCCTTGCAGAAATGGCGTATATAAGATCGGGACGCCCTTGATTTCCAGAAATGCGTGATGAAACCGAACGACCTTGCGTTCGCGATCACGCACGACGCGTAAAGATTTGATGCGCCAGGTTGGCGTTTTTCCTTCGTCCTTGTCGTTGCAAACATTGCAGGCCGTATAAACCGCGCGCGACAGGCGGGTGCGGGCGCCTTGTTCCTGAACAGCATTGTCCGCAGCGAGCCGCACATTGTCTTCCATCAGCGCGCTAAAATTCTCTGCTATGCCGTCGCGTAGATCGCCTGATAGAACGACCTTGTTGGCGAACATTGTTTCTAGATCTTCGTCGGTAATGGAGACATTGCCTTCAGCAGTGACAACATCAGTCGCCGGATTGTATTCCAGGCGATCGGCGCGCAAATATCGATCACCGAAAAACGCGCGGACATCGCCTTCGGCGACGATTGGCCCGTTGTCATTTTCGCGGCTGACAGTATCGGCTTCGAAAAGAACCTCATTCGGTTCGTCATCCGATTCGCCAATCAATATGGGTTCTGGCGGGATTTCAGATGGCCCTTGAGCATAGGTGCTGCCGACGACGCCGTACCCGGCGCCGGCCAAAACGGTGCTCATGCACAGTCGCGCTATTCGGCGATTGCGTCTCAAAATCACTCCTCACGCGCGCGAATCAACAACAGCTGCGCGGTTCAAGCGATAAATCACCCCTTGTGCCAGGTCCAGACGCCGGAGCGGCGCTGAAGCGAATTATCCGTCTTCGAGATGCAATAATGCCGTGATTGCAGCAAGCGAGGCAATTATGGCGGGCGTCCACGCCGCCATCGCAATCGGGACGAGCCCCGCCTGACCAAGCGCAGACGAAATTTCGGACAGGATATAGAGTAAAAAGCCGACGCCGATTGACGCGAGAACCATGCCGAATACGCCGCCGAGACGCGCCGGCCGCAAGGAGAAAGAAGCTGCGATCAGCACCATGGCGAGAAGTTTCAGGGGCGCAGAGCTCAAATCATGAAACCGCATGTGATAGCGCACCGTCGGCAATCCAGCGGTTTCGGCAAGGGCGATAAACTTCGGCAACTGCCAAATAGACATTGTTTCCGGCGGGGGGACTCGCGACCGTAGATCAGCAGACGTGAGAACGGTTTCCATCGCGTAAACAGGCGTTCGTCGCTCGGTCAAACCTTCAGCCTCCTTTAGGCGGGCGTCGCGTAATTCCATCACCTGACCAGAGAGTACGGCTTCGCTGGCGTCGATGCGCTCAAGAAAACGGCTGTTTAGGTCAGTGCGCCATACGGTGACGTCTTCAAGCGTTTCACGGTCTTCGTCGAAGTTTTGGGCGTTAATAATGAGCTGCATTTTTTCGTCGCGCTGGCGCAGCCATATGCCGTCAGTGAATACGCGGATGACATTCTGTCCGCCGCCTTGTTTATTCGCGATCAAATTTTCCGCAGTCGAGAACAGCTTTGCCGACATTGGATCAATGACGGTGATGATTAATACGCCTGACAAAGCAGCGATGATCGCCGCCGGACCCAAAAGCCGCCAGATGGAAAGACCAGCGGAACGCATAACTGATATTTCGGAACGGCGATTTAAATCGTTGAACATCCAGATTGCGCCAAAGAGAAAAACGAACGGAATAAGCGTCTGCGCAAGAGCCGGCGCGCGCATGATGGTCAGCATGGCGGCGAGGCCAAAGTCGCCGTCGTCTACTTTTCCGGCAAACCGCAAATTCTCAATAAGATCAACCAGCATGATGAGGCCGGTAAAAATCAGCAAGAGCCCGCCGACAGCAAAAACTGTGCGCACGGCAATATATCGAAACAGCGTAAGCGGCGGCACTACGCAGCCTCCGCTTCTGGCGTCGGGCGGGAGAAATTAATCGGCCCTATAGTCAGTAAAATAGCGGCGCTGAGCGCCGCCGCTGCGGGTACGGTATAGATTAGCCAGATTGCACCGCCGCTTTCCGCGATGCTTTGCGCAATATACCCCAAAACGCGAACGATTGCGATTGCGCCGCCGCCGATAGCTGCGCGGATCGCATATCCTCGCCGGTTATAGGAGCCGCCAATCATCGCATAGAGCGCAATCAAAGCGTATGCGAACGCATAGATTGGCGATGCATAACGCGCGTGGCCTTCGGCGATCAGCTTCCCGGCATTAGCCCGGTCATACGGCTTCGTCATATCGGGGTTTAAGAGTTCGCTTGGGTAACGCTCAGTCAGTTCCAGGGTTAACTCGCCTGTGCCTTTTTGTATTGAGGATACATTTACAAGCGACTCTTCAAACCTGATGATGCTGACGTTACCAGTTTCTTCGTCGGTGCGCTGCACATTCCCGTTTTTCAAAAATAAAACCGGGCCCGAGGACGTGTCCTGCAACACCGCGCGCTCAGCCATATACGTTTCCGGTTTCCCCGGGTTGCGGTAATCGTTTACTAGAAGCCCGATGAACAAACCGCCAGCTTTTGCATCATCAACATAAACAGTAAAACCATCAGACAAGGACGTAAATTCTCCACTGCGAATGATAGAGCTTGCGATGTCTGCACGAATATCAGCGACCCTTTGTTTCAAGATCCGATAAGACCGAGGCATTAAATCAGTGCTGACATAAAACGTCGCAATCGCACAAAATGCAGTGATCAACAGGATTGGCGCCGCGATTCGCCATTGACTGACGCCGGCGGCAAACATCACAGCTATTTCGCTGTCGGTGTGTAAGCGGTAAAGCGCGTAGACCACCGCCCCGAAAAGCGCGAACGGAATGATGATCGCGATCAGGCTTGGGATGATTAGAACGCTCAAAAACGCGAACATGCCGAGCCCCTCGCCATATTCAACCATGATCTCAATGCGTTGCAGGCTCTGCGTCATCCACACGACCGCCGTTACAATGAGCAGGGTGAACAACAACGGCGTCAGGCATTGCCGGAAGATATATCGATCAAGGCTGTTCAATTCAGCGAGGCTTCCTTTTTATGAGCGCTCCGTTTAGGTAGGGCGTTCATGTTTGTTTTGCCTAGCACAATTCGCGCGCGCATCGATAGAGACGCTGCCGAGCGCGAGGCGACGAATCCAGCGGTGACACCAAGACTTAAGAGGAATTCATGCAAATCACTTTCTCCTCAGCAGCGCTTCCCAAAAGCGGCGCAATCATCATTCCGATTTTCGAGGATGGAAAGAAAACCAAAGCTTATAACGATGTCGATACGAAATCCGGCGGCGCGCTGGAGCGCGCCATCAAAGACAGCGCCTTTGAGGCCAAGAAAGGTAAGACGCTCGAAATTTTGTCGCCCGGAGAATTGACCAATTCGCGGGTTATTCTCGTCGGCGCTGGAGCATCAAAAGATTTTACCGCTCTTGATGCGGAAGCCATTGGCGGCGCCGGTGCAGCGAAGGTCCTGGCAAGCCGGGATAAATCCGCCGTGTTCGCCATTAACGGCCTATCAGCGAAAAAAATCGATGCGTCAGAACTGGCGGCGCGCATCGCCAACGGCGCACGCATGAAATCATACCGGTTCGATAAATATCGCACCAAGGAAGAAAAGAAAGACAAGCCGGCGCTCACGAAGATTACGGTCAACACCAATGCGACGGGCGCGAAGGCGGCGTATGCGGATCACGACAAGATCGGCGACGGCGTTTTTCTGACACGTGATCTTGTGTCTGAACCGGCTAATATCCTTTATCCCGATAGTTTCGCCAAGCGCTGTAAAAAGCTCGTTGATCTCGGCGTCAAGGTTAAAGTCCTCGGTGAGACCGAGATGAAGAAACTTGGGATGGGCTCGCTTCTCGGCGTCGGTCAGGGATCGGAGCGCGACTCGCGCCTTGTCGCTATGGAATGGATGGGCGGCAAGAAATCCGACGCGCCGGTTGTCTTTGTCGGCAAAGGCGTGACGTTTGATACTGGCGGCATTTCCATCAAACCGTCGCCGGGTATGGGCGATATGAAATGGGACATGGGCGGCGCCGGCGCTGTTACAGGCGCTATGGCGGCGATCGCGGGCCGCAAGGCGAAAGCCAATGTGGTTGGCGTGATCGGCCTGGTTGAAAACATGCCGGACGGCAAGGCGCAGCGGCCGGGTGACGTCGTCAAATCTATGTCGGGTCAGACGATTGAGGTTTTGAATACAGACGCTGAAGGGCGCCTCGTTCTCGCGGACGCTATGTGGTGGGCGCAGGAAACCTACAAGCCGAAAACGGTGGTCGATCTTGCAACGCTAACTGGGGCGATTATCGTTTCCCTGGCTCATGAATTTGGCGGGATGTTCGTCAATGACGATAAGCTCGCGAAACAGTTGAAGGAAGCGGGCGAGGCGACAGGCGACAAGCTCTGGCACATGCCGCTCACCAAGACCCACTATGACATGATCAAGTCCGACATCGCCGATATGCAAAATATCGGCGGCAAGGGCGCCGGCTCTTCGACCGCGGCGGCGTTTCTCGGCCGTTTTGTCAAAGACGATGTCGCCTGGGCGCATCTCGATATTGCGGGCATGGCCTGGAACGAAAAAGATACGGCCACTATTCCAAAAGGCGGCTCCGGCTTTGGCGTGCGCCTGCTCGATGAATTTGTGAGAGCGAATTACGAATAGGGAAAAATGCGGTGATGATGAAAGTTTTAATTGGTGTTCTGTTCATCGCCGCGCTTGGCGTCGGCGCCTTCTATTATTTGGCGAATAAATCGCAAAACGGCGTCGCGCCGGGGCTCGTCGAGGGCAAGCTTGCGCCATGCCCGTCATCACCCAATTGCAAAGTCTCGGAAGACCACGCCGATCAGAGACATGTGACGGCGCCGTTAGCGCTGGAGGCATGGGAGAAAATCCCCGCAGCGGTCGCCGCGACAGGCGGCGTCATTGTTTCGCAAACAGACGATTATATCGCCGCGACTTATACGTCGGAGAAAATGAAATTCGTTGACGATGTGGAGTTCCGCAAAGCGCCGACGCTAGTTCATGTCCGGTCCGCCTCGCGCGTCGGATACAGCGACCGCGGCGCCAACGCAGAGCGGCTGGCAGCATTGCGCGACGCCTTGGCGGAATGACCGAAGTCTTATTTTATCATCTTGAGCGCTCGCGTCTGGAAGACGTGTTGCCAGGTCTTCTTGAGAAAACGTTGGAGCGCAATTGGCGGGCCGTGGTGCGCGCGGGTTCGCGCGAACGGGTTAAGGCGCTCGACGATTTCCTCTGGACCTATCGCGACGAAAGCTTCCTGCCCCACGGCGCCGGTGTGGAGGGCGACAAGGAACCGATCTGGCTGACCGAAGGAGATGGGGCGCCGAATGAGCCGAATATTATATTTCTGGTGGACGGGGCCAAAGCAGAACCACTATCGATTGCCGGGCTGGAGCGTTGCGTCATGATATTTGACGGCCGCGACGATGAAGCGGTCGGCGAGGCGCGGGGCTTCTGGAAGGCGGTGAAGGCCGAAGGCCACGAAGCGACCTATTGGAAACAGTCGCCGCAAACCAATCGATTTGAGAAACAGGAATAGGATGACCGCTTTCTATTCCGTCAATTTGGCGACATCTGCCGTTGCGTCTGCCTTGCGCTTTGGAGCCGGCGGCGTGCGCCTTGAAGCGGCGAGCCTGGCGGAACCGCTTTTGCTCTATGAGTTTGAAGCCTGTCCTTATTGCCGCGTTGCACGCGAAGCAATCGCGCAGGCTGGCGTTCCAGTTATCGTTCGCCCTTGTCCAAAAGGCGGCAAGCGCTTTCGCCCCGATGTCGAACGGCTCGGCGGGAAGGCGCAATTTCCCTATCTCGTCGATCCAAACACCGGCGCCGCAATGTATGAGAGCGCCAATATCTCGAAGTATTTGCATGAAACTTATGGCGGCGGGCGCCACTGGCTCCATTGGCTCGCGCCGCTAAATTTGTTTTCGTCGCAATTGGCGATGCTCGTGCGTTTCCTGCGAGGCATGTTTTACCTGAAGCAATCTTATCATCTCGCAAATCCGGTGGAGCTGTATGCAGGTGAGCGGGACCCTCGCGCGCGCCTCGTCAAAGAAGTTATGTGCGAATCCGAGGTTGAATATTTGTGGCGGCCTTCGCGCGGCGCCCCGCGTATCGTCGATCCAAATATCGGCGTTGAGGTTATTGGCGCCTCGGCGATACTGCGGCATATTCGGCGGGTCTATCGGCCATAACCATGAATGATAAAATCGACCTCGATCATTTTCGCGCGCTTTTAATCGCGCGGCGGGATGAATTGAATGCGCTTTCCGGCGCCAGCGAAGACGCGCGCAAGCCCGTAGAACTCGATCAGCAATCCACCGGCCGCCTGACGCGGCTCGATGCGATCCAGCAACAACAAATGGCAAAGGCGCAGGAAACACGCCGCGCTGGTGAGCTGAAAAAAATCGAAGCGGCGCTGGCCCGTATCACGGAAGACGAGTTCGGTTATTGCGGTGAATGCGGGGAGGCGATTGCCGTCAAACGCCTTGAGATTGATCCGACGACGCAAATTTGTGTTGGTTGCGCGAGCACGCGTTAGGCGCTGGCGATCATCGACGAGATATAAACAAGGAACAATGCCGCCAGTACGGCGCCCTCCCAGCGTTTGACATGATGATCAGTGCGGGCGAAGAAAATGACCAACGCCGTGGCGGCAAGCATTATCCAGATATCGATTTGTTGAATGCGCGGTGAAACCTCGAACGGAGCGACAAGCGCCGTGAGCCCGAGAATGCCCAGAATGTTATAGATGTTCGATCCGACAATATTGCCCATGGCGAGGCCGCTCTTTCCGCGCATTGCAGCCGTAATCGAGGTCACAAGTTCCGGGAGTGACGTGCCAATTGCAACAACTGTAAGTCCGATTATCGCGTCGCTGATCTCAAGCTTTGTTGCGATGTCTACCGCGCCGTTCACGAGCAGCTTTGCTCCGACTATCAACAAAATAAGGCCAATGACAGAAAGCCCGAACGCCAAATGAATATTTGCATTACCGCGCGCAAAAGCGGCGGCTTCCTGTTCATGTCGCAAAGCCTCCGGCGCATTGGCGTGGACGCGCTCATTGAAAAGAGCAAAAGCGATATACGCGGCCAACGCCGCTATAAACAGTCCGCCTGCCGCGCGACCAAACGAGCCTGTCATAGCGATGCCCACGGCTGCTATCGTTGCGATCGCGAGCACCAGCGCATCGCGGCGAAAAGCGCGCGGATCGACTGCGATCGGCGCGATCAGAGTCGCGATGCCAATGATCAGCAAAACGTTGACGATATTGGAGCCGACAACATTACCCAGCGCCACGCCGGCAGCCCCAATGCGCGCCGCCTCAATTGAAGAGACAAGTTCCGGGGTAGACGTTCCAAATCCGACGAGCGTCAACCCGATAAACAATTCCGACAAACCAAAACGCCGTGCGATGGCGCTGGCGCCGCGCACCAGTACATCTGCGCCGATAGTCATCAGCAATAAGCCGAGACCTATCGAAAACCATGACAACATTTTTTTGGTTTTTCCTTGTTGGATCCCAATCGAAGACCAGGCAACGGAAATAAGATAAATAAGCTCTGGCGCTAGGTGCAAATAATAATTTATTTCTCCCGCAGGCGCTCTTCTTCATATTGAATGCCCCAGCCGATGAGTGTCCGCCAAAGCGCCTCGGCCATTTCCGGCGGCATGCCTTTTTCTTCGGCGCGGGTTTTGACTTTGTCGATGACGTCCTTGTTGCGCCAGGGAACGGATGCTTCGTCCGGCGTCCGCTTGAAAAACCACGCCCGGTCGACATAGGTCCAACGTTTGGCCATCAAATCGACGAGGGCGCGATCGACGCGATCGATTTCAGCGCGCACTTCATCCATGTTTTTGCAGTCGGCGGCTTTTTTCATGTGTTGCGGTCCCGTTCTTTACCCGCCGAGCGCTTTGAAATGCAAAAACTCGCGGCGGTTCTTCGGCCCATAGGTCGTAAAGGACGGGTCGGGATTTTCAAGATAGGCATGTCGGCGCTGCGAGAGGGCATCCTTTGATGCTCGTTTTGAGACTTCCTCGGCGGAAATGCCGTAAGGCTTTGTCGCATTCAGACCGAATATCTTCGTGCGCAATTCCTTGGTCATGGCGGCGTAGCCATATTGGTCCTGATATTCTTCAGAGATCTGGAAAGCGCGGAACGCCTGGATTTGATCCTGGGGCGATCCGTACCAGATCGAATCCGTTCCCCATAAGACATTGTCTTCCCCGCAATATTTAATGAGTTTTCCAAGCGCGTGGGCCGCCTGATCCGGATCGCGCATCAAGAACCTCCATGTGCTTCCCAGTTCGGCATAGACATTCGAGCCCGGCCCGACGCCGGCGTCGAGCAGCGATTGGCAAAGTACATCCATTCCTGCAGCTTTCCCTTCGCCCGGCGTGAATGCCTCTTCTTTGACCGCGACATCAAAACCGGAATGGTAGAGAATGAAGTTGATGTCCGGGTGGCGTTTCGCGGCCTCGCCAATGTCAGCGCAGGTCGAGTGTTCATAGGAGTGCTGACCAAAAGCGAGGCCCTTGTGAATAGCGATGTTGCGCACACCAAGTTCGCGCGCTTTCGCGATCATTTTCTCGCCCGGGTCGTCGGTCATGAAAAATCCTGGCGCGCCGTCCGGGCCCCATTGGGTGTAGGTCTTCCACGCGGCAATTGGATAGTCCGCGGCGAGCCGGTCCATGTCTTCAAGATCGCCCGGCTGGTTCGGGTTGACGCGGCCATGAAGCATCAGGCGATGGTCGCCCTCCATGGCGTCAACAATGCGCCGGGTCTCATCGGCTTCTTCGATGGTGAGCGGCTCCGCGTCGCGTTTGGAAGGTACAAACGACAAGACCATCATGTCGGTTTCGGAATCTAAGAATACGTCTTTTACGAATTGCTCCGTTCCCAGACAATTGAGATAGGCACGATCGGTTTTGTCTGCGTTTTGGACGCACGCATTCTGCATGCCTAAAAACGGATTGGCGCCGGCGGGAACATCGCGCAGCCAGGCGCCGGTCGGGTTAACGTAGTGCCCCTGCACATCGAATATGAACTCTTCGCCGCCGAGCGCGTCCATTGCCGCGGCGTCATCGATAGCGGCTTCTGGGTTGATATCGTATTTGCCGCCTTTCTTGGGGCGTTCCCCCATAGCGTTTGCATGATTGACGGCCAGTAATGTCGTCGCGGCGCCGCTGGCGGAAATCATGAAGTCACGGCGGGAGCGCCCGGTGTGTTTCGCATTCTTCGACGCCCATTCATGGGCGAGGGCGTTGGCCGCCTCGTTGCGGGGCTCCAGCGGCACCGGCTCAAACTCGCCATTCGATGTCGTGTCGATTTTAATCGGCAGGCGTGCGCCGTCTGGGTCATTTTGAAAAGTATTGTCGGCCATCGTTTGAAATTCTCTCATCGCTTCGCGATACCTATATACCATAAAATTTTTGCATTCGCGGCGGTTCGCCGCATGAAGGGCGCGCATCGTCTTTATCGGTTTATTATATGGGCGCGCCCCGATCCCGCTCACCCCCGCGAAAGCGGGGTTCAATTCAATTAAAAAATGACGAGCTTCGCGCGACTTTCATTTCTAAGCTGGATTTCCGCCTGCGCGGGAATAAGAGGACGTTGGTCTTTCCTGCTCAAAGAGAAGCCGCAGAAACTTCAAACCCTCTCGCGGGTTTTGAGGAATTTCAGCTTTGGATTTTTTTCCTCAGCGTATCCGGCTTCCCATTGCGAGCGCGCGAGCAATACTGGCGAGCCGTAGCGGTCGTCTGCGACGGCGCCCTGATTTTTTGAAACGAAGTCGTTAACGTCGTCATCAACGCCGGCAATCCATCGCACAGTCTCATAACCGCATCTCTCCAGCGTCGCCTTAACGCCATATTCTGCGATGAGGCGCGCCTCAATCACGTCAAGCTGCAGCGTTCCGACAACGCCGACATAGAAATCAGCGCCGAGACGCGGTGTGAATACCTGGCTCGCGCCTTCTTCGGCGAGGGCGATCATCGCGCGCTTCATCTGTTTCGATTTCATCGGATCGTCGAGGCGCACGCGGCGAATGATCTCCGGCGCAAAATCTGGCAGGCCGGAATATTGCAACCCGTCTTTGGTCGACAGCGTGTCGCCGACGCCGAGCGCGCCGTGATTTGGGATGCCGACAATATCACCGGCGACAGCTTCCTCCGCAAGCTGACGATCCTGCGCCATGAAGAATATTGGCGCGTTTACCGCGAGCGCCTTGCCAGTGCGCGAAACTTTCAATTTCATGCCGCGCTTGAATTTTCCCGAACACATGCGCATGAAAGCAATCCTGTCGCGGTGGTTCGGGTCCATATTCGCCTGGACTTTAAAGATAAACCCGGAGACGGCCTTGTCGTCGGGTGCGATCATGTCGTCGCCCGCTTTTTGTTTTCCAGGGGGCGGGGAGTATTTGCCAATGTCGCGCAAAAGTTCGGCAACGGAGAATTCTTTCAACGCTGAGCCAAAATAAACCGGCGTCAACGAGCCGTCACGAAATGCCTCGACATCGAACGGCGAATAGCCTTCGCGGGCGAGCTCCATTTGTTCGCGCGCTTCCGCCGCCATTTTTTCGCCGACCAGCGCGTCAAGTTTTGCGTGGTCAACGCCGTCTAACTGTTCGACCCGCCCAAAGTGCCCGCTCTCGTCATCCTCGCCGGGCATCAACAGGCGGTTTTCGTCCATGTCGTAGCAGGCCTTGAATTGCCCGCCGAGGCCAACCGGCCAGACTTTGGGACAAACATCCAGCGCGAGTTCGCTGGCGACCTCGTCAATCACTTCAAACGGATCGCGGCCCTCGCGATCGACCTTGTTGACGAAGGTGATAATCGGAATGTCGCGCAGGCGGCACACTTCGAAAAGTTTACGCGTCTGCGGCTCAATGCCTTTTGCTGCGTCAATGACCATGATCGCAGAGTCGACTGCGGTGAGCGTGCGATAAGTGTCTTCAGAAAAATCCTCGTGGCCCGGCGTATCAAGCAAGTTGAAGACAATGCCGTCATGTTCAAACGTCATCGCCGATGTCGTCACCGAGATGCCGCGCTTTTGTTCAATCGCCAGCCAGTCAGAGCGCGCACGGCGTCGCTCGCCCTTGGCTTTGACTTCGCCCGCGAGACGAATAGCGCCCGACGCGAACAACAATTTCTCCGTCAGCGTCGTTTTACCGGCGTCCGGGTGAGAAATGATCGCGAACGTTCGGCGGTTTTTGTATTCGTCGGTCATGGCCGCGGTAAGTGAGCGCCGTTGAGGGTAACGTCAAGTTTTGGCGAGAAAAATGGCGCACCCGAAAGGATTCAAACCTCTGACCCCCATATTTGTAGTCTGAGCGATAGCTATATGTTTCAAGTGATTAATTGTAAAAAATCAATAGCTTATCCGCATTTTGCAAACGGCATTCGGGCGGGCGCTGATAATTGAATTCGACTCGACCGCTTCGATTACGCCTGAGCGAACACGCCAGCGCTCGAAACGGTCGTTCATCACACGCTTACACCAGTTGGTGCAATCATGATCTATTCGCGTCACCTACATGATTGGCGTCGATTTTGTCATTTTGGCGCGACACCAAATAAATTGCCCCCAGATGAACAAAAGGTAACACGCTGCGGATTAGTTGCGACTTGGAAAATGTTCGCTCGATAAATATTAACCGCACATTAACCAAGCACACCATATTGGTGTGATTGCGTGCTGATAACGGAACACTCGCGCGCTATATAGCTGGTCGGTATACAGGGACCCCCAACCCTGCCCCACATGCCGACCAGCAACCTTGTTCTTTTCTAAGTCATGTGCCTGTGACACGGTTTATTATCCTGTCCAATATTTGTCGTTCGAAATATTTATTATTCGAGTCGTGACATTTGGTTTCCCTAGAGTGGCCAGATTTTCTTGGCGAGAATTCGTAGGGTTGAATAAGAGATTTTATGCCAGAGTTACGCAAGAATTTATACGGGTTCAAATATGGATCCGGAATTTCTCTGGCCAAATGTGGATTTGAAAATTTTTCACGCATTACGTTGTGGCAAAACGCACAATCGCGGACCAAGCTAAACTGAAAGCTTGACAATTGTTAATTTACAAAGCCAAATGTTGGCGAAAAGAAATCCAGGAAATAGCGGGCGCGAACTAAACTACGCGAACGAAAATATATTTATCGGCCTACGGAATAAAATGGATTTTATGGGATGTGTAGAAGATTCCCTGTTGCTTAAATTGTGATGGTCTCTTGCATAGTTTTGTAGTTCTGCATCAGAATAGAAGTTAGTTGTCTAACGCGTGGCTTTAAATTGCTAATAGGTGTTGCAC
>JABDJK010000010.1 GCA_013002535.1 Hyphococcus sp. | reverse complement strand
CGAGAATGGGTCAGTCTCGCACGCATCGTCGGCCAGACGCTAACCGATCAACAACTGGAAAGCGGGACACGAATAATTGCAACAATCAACAGCGCCGAAGACAGAAATTGATACATGTTCGCAGTATCCGGTTTTGCGCAAGAGAGCGTTCAGAGTTTGGTTGCCATTTTCCGATCCAGGGCACTTATTGATGGGGTCGACCATTTCTGATCTCTTCGTAGAGCCATGGAGGTTTTACTCGTTTCTGCATGAATAAGAATTTTTCTCTCCTCTGCAGCGCCGGGTGCGTATGCGCACCCGGCCACAGGCCCGTAGCCTCACATTTAACGTGCGCGAGTCGGGCCGGACGGCTTACGCCAGACGCCGAAATACCGGTGATTGGACGCCGCGCCGTCATAGGCGGTGATGACTTCCGTCGTGTACCCATCACCTGTATTTTTGTTGAACTCAGACTGAAAACCTGATGGATTCATACCATGCTTGGCGCGTAGCAGCGTCTTCGGTGCCGAGGCGAAAATTGCGGAAACATATATCTCGCTGCCATGTTTGTAAGCATTAAGATAAATTGGTTGCCGTCCAGCTTGCTTGTTAGCGTTGTAAACGCCTTGGTAGTCGCTTTCCTTGATCGCCGATTTCGCCTGCCAAGAACCGATATTCTGCGAACGGTAAAGCGCCGAATACCGTCGCTGGCCGTTAACCGATACCACAGAAATCGCGCGCGGCTTCAGCCCATCGGCTTTCGCCTGATCCAGGATCGCCTGATGTTGCGTTTGGGTGCGGTTGGTCCGCAAACGCCAGGATCCCGGCGCGTTTTTGTGAAATATAATCGCATAACGGACCTGACCGCTCCGTGTATAGCTGTCGAGATGGACGGGCTCGTAGCCAGCCTCTGACTGCTGGTCGAGACGCTGCTGGAATTGCGCTTGGGTGAGGCCGAATAAGGCGCGCCAATTCTTGTTCGCGGGTTTCCAGATGTGGTTGTAGTGTACCTTTCCGCCTACGGAATAACCGTCAATCCAATCAAGCATGTAGCCGGAATCGGCGAGATGCTGGAACATGCGCGGCATGGCGCTCTCGCTGTATTTGTGCCGCGTATACTCCTTGCCCACCGGCGTCGGCGGCCAATAAAGCACATCATCCTGCGGGATCGGCGAGCCGTTCAGTTTCGACCAACTGTTGATATTGGCTTCGCCATTGCAGTCATTGCCGCCTGATGGCGTGAAGTTTGATACTAATCCGCGCTCCATCGGCAGCGCCCTGGCAGCACCATTTTCTGTGATGGCATGGAGATGTAAATGCGGCCCTGACGAACTTCCCGTATTGCCGGCGCGGCCGATAAATTGTCCACGTTTCAAAATCGGTCGGTCGGCCTCTGGAAACACAAAGCCTTTTGCCTGTCCCGATTGCATCAATTCAGGCGTTTGTGGGCACAGCGCCGACGACACTTCGCCTTTTGCGAAATGCGCGTAAAGCATCAGTCCGCCGTCAGGCCGCCGCACAAGAATGTGATTACCGCCGCTCGGGATTTTTCCGGTGCCGGCACCGACGCGAGAATCTTCCTCGCCAGGTTTCGGATTGTCAGGCGCGTTTTTCCAGCATCGTTCAACAACACCGTCCTCAATGGCGTAGACCGGCTTTTTCCAGGTCATTTTATCTGAATTTTTTGATCCATTCGTGCCCGGCTTGTTGCAAGTCCATTGATTTGATCCGGTGTAACGCCGGATTGTGAGATCATGTCCGAGCGTCTGGTCGCCGCCGCCATGATCACGAGTAAACCAGCGCTCTCCGGCGACGAGATCCGTCGCCTTGAAGGGGGAGCCGTGCTCCTGCGCGATCGCCGGCGCAAATGCAGTACTAGCAGCTAAGGCGGCTGTTGCACTCATCAAATATCGAAAGGTCATTTTTGTCCTCGCTTTTTCAAGAGCCGCGCGCCTCTAAAACTGAAGTGGACGGCCCGACTCCCCGAGCCAGTTCACGCCCCAAACCTATAGTTTACCCGTGAATGGGTAGTGACCGGAAGCGTGAAAAAACGTGAAAAATGCGCCAGCCGACCGTGAAAAATGACCAATTTCGTGAAATAATATAGTTGTGCACACAGTTTCCGTGCGCCAGTTTACGCTACTGGTTTATCCAAAACGTCGAGGCAACTTTGCGCCCTGATCAATCGGTTTCAAATAGCGGCGATCGACCCAAAACTGTACGGGCTGAACTGCTCGGTAAATTCACCGTTTATGACGCCGATATGCACCCGATTGAGCTCAAATCGAAAAAGGCCAAAGCCCTGCTCGCTTATCTGCTTTGCGCGCCGGGCCTGAAGCGCACGCGCGAACATCTTGCTGGACTATTGTGGGGCGCAAGCGATGAAGCCCATGCCCGTGCAAGCCTGCGCCAGGCGATCGCCGCCTTACGGCGCGATCTTGCGGACAACAACGGCGTAGCCATTTTAGGTAATGACCGCGACGCCGTGGCGCTAGCTCCAAAAATGTTCACTACGGATATTGATGCGCTGCAGAATGGCGACTTGCCTCCGTCTCTAAACGATGGATTTCTCGATGACCTCAAAGGGCTTGCGGAGCCATTTGAAGAATGGCGTCGCTGCGAAGCGGCGCATTTGATGGCGCTAGTGGAATCAGCGCGCGGTCAGCGCATCGATGCTGCGCGGCGAATAGGAGACTACGACGAAATCATATCCATTGCTTCGGTTATGATTACAGTAAATCCCCTCAATGAGAGCGCCTGGTTCGAAAAATTTAATGCGGAGAAACGCAAAGGCGACATTGGCGCAGCTTTGGCGACCTATCGCCGATGTGCCGCAATCCTAGAAAACGAACTCAATACGGCTCCGTCTGATACTTTCCGCCATGCCGCCGGTTCTTTAGCGCCAGCTGTCACCCATTCAGCGCCTTCAAAATTCCGCGCGGTGAAGCCGTCTGTAAACGAACCAAAAAACTCTTCCCGGCGCGCGCCGATATTTGCGGTCGCAGCAATGCTATCCGTCGTCATCTTCGGGGCTGCGATCGTTTTAACATCGCGTGAAACGCCGGCGGTGCCTGCTGAACGCACAGCATCGGCGCCGCCCGTTCAGCAGACACCGAAGCTCCGCCGCGACCTTGAACCGATTTGGCGGGGCGAACGAGCGGCGGAGCGCCCTGAGCTCGCCAGCGCAATCAAGAACTGCGTGACCGACGGCCCCGGCGCGGAACGCATCCTTTCGGCTTGCTCAACGCTCATTGACGCCCTCGCCGCCAGCGACCCCTTGCGCGCAACAGCTCTGCACGCCCGTGCATCCGCTTATCTTTGGGAAGGCAATTATGCGCTGGCGCTTGCAGATGCAGAAGCATCATTTGCCGCCGATCCGTCCCATTATAACGCTCTGCACTCCATCGCTTATACTTATCACCTGATGGGCGACCCGGAGCGCGCCATCAATTATTATCGCCGCGTACGCGAGATGCAGCCGCGTCACGTCATGGCGGCGTTTCGAATGGGCGACGCGCTTTACGATCTCGGTCGCTATAGCGACGCCGCTGCAGAGATCACTGAAGCCATTAAGTTGCATCCGAAAGCTGCAAATTTCTATTTTGCCAGAGGGCGCGCACACCTTGCGAATGGCAATCGCCCAGCGGCCGAACGCGACCTTAAAAAGGCTGCAGCAATGGACGGTACCGTTCGTCAAGAGGCGGAGCGGTTATTTGCGGAGATGCGGAGCTTGGCACCTGTTGACGGCGCCGCTGGCGGTCCTGAGTAAAGGCCCGACGCCTCCTAAACATAAGCGAGCGGCAATTATGGGCCAACTTTCCCAATTCGCCGAAATCATAAAACCGGGCATTCCTCGCGAAAAACAGACATTGCGATCATCGCATCAAACAAAGCTTTGTTCGCAGTAAGTGCTGTTGTCATATTAGGCTTTGGCGCTTGGCAAAGAGTTCGATACGCGTTCACAAAGGAGAGCCGCATTTTTCATCAATTAAATCAAATGGTTACTTGTGAATGGTCGGGCGACCCCATTGCGAATCTCGAACTTCTTCCGTCTTGTTTTTTAAATTCTTCGTCAAAATAAGATTTGTTTCGGTTAGGCGACCGCCGCCTGTCATCTTAGTTTGCCAGCAATTTCAAGAACGCCGGATTGATAAACAGTTTTTCCCGCCCAGCTTTGCGCTCTTGCAAAATTCCAATGTCGCAGAGTGTTTTAAGATGAACGGATGCTGTCTGCCGCTTTGCGAGGCCCGCCTCAACAACATCACTTATCCTGCAGTATGGCTTTACAAATATGAGTTCGGTCAGCTCTCGTGAGTATATGCTGGGAGCCCCGTCCTTTATTTTGTCGGCGACTTCATCGATAAGCTTACGAATGGCGGCGATTTTCTGTGTCGTCGATTGAGCTGTCTCAGCGACGGCATCAAGCATGAATAGAATCCATGGTCCCCACGCGCAGCTTTTTGTGACCTCAAGCAACAGCTCATAATACGCCGCTTTGTTCGCAATAATATATCTGCTGAGATACAGGATGGGCGCAGAAAGCAATTCCTTTTCGATCAGAAAGAGGAGGTTGATAACCCGGCCGGTCCGCCCGTTTCCATCCGTAAAGGGATGAATCGCTTCGAATTGGTAATGTGCGACCGCCATACGGATCAACGGATCAACGTCATTTTCATCATGCAGATAATTTTCCCAATTGCCCAAGAGGTCTTGCAGCAACGCCGGGCCTTCAGGCGGCGTATAGATCACCGTTCCGGTCGCATCATTGGCCAACGCCGTACCTTGTACGGCGCGAATACCCATCGTGACGCCTTTAATTGTAGAGCACACTTGGACTGCCGTATTAACGGACAACGGCTTGCTTTTCAGCGAATTGAAGCCTTCAAAAAGGGCAGTGCGATATTGCAACGCTTCCTTCGTCGCCGGGTCGGCGCCTGAATGTCTCTCCCCTGCAAACTCGAATAGCCGATCAGTTGTGGTGACGATATTTTCGATTTCGGAGCTTGCTTGGGCTTCCAACAATGGGATCGCGTTGATCAGGACCGTCTGATTAGGAATGAGGTCGCCAATAGCCTTCAATTCCGCCAGCGCCGCCCGTGCCTCTATACAGGCTTTCAGCACCGCCCTGGTCTCGATATCCGTCCCCGGCGGCAGCTTTGGCAGGTCATTGAAAGGCTTTTCGGGTGCGAGCATATATGTCGATTTTTTCATGTTTTTTCGACTGGTCTACACTATCTGTCTAGAGGATCGACATGTCAAGATATTATGTCGAAAATCTTGGAATAATTCGACATATTGTCGCCAAGCGATTACGGCTGTCAGACTGCACGCTTTCAGCAGGCCTACGCCGAAAGCAACGAGCCTCACAATCCGGCGAGTGCGAAAGCAAGATCACAAGGTCATTTCTTGCATGATGAGCCGAAATTCAGCCTTCGGGGCCTGACACAAAGTTCGATACGTGTTCACGAAGGGGCGCCACAAAATATCTCAACAGATTCAATAGTTTAATGGCCAAGATTATCGACCCCAATTTTTCTTTCGAACTCTTTGGAATGTGGCTGACGTTTCGAGCAATAAATTTTCGCAATTTCACATTACGGAATGCGTTGCAATAGAAATCTCGAACGAGCGGTTATCAGCTCGGCGATTTCTTCAACGGCATTTTTGTCGGGCGCGGATTCCAATATATCGGCTTTGGTTTCGCTGATCAATTTGTTCACCGCATCAGCTAATTCCTTGGCGCGCGTTCTTATAAACCGCAACGCGAGTCCAGTTTCGTCGGCGAATTTTTCCCAATCACTTGATTTCAATTCTTCCAGCGTGTGGCGCTTGGCGATCTTCATCGCGAGACGCGGTGACAATTCCGGATAATAGACCGTGGACAGAAGATCGTAGAGCGGCGCCAGTTCAATGGCGCCGTTTGCAAGGTGAAGCAGACTATAATTCTTAGCGTGCGCGTCTGCGTTTCCAATAATCAAGTTGAAGATCGCCGCATCAAAGAGTTTTAAAACTTCAACCGCCGGCCGTGACGCCACGCGGCGTAGTAGATCAAAGCAATCGCGGAAGGTCGGGCCGCCGTCAGCAGCATATTTCCGGTCTGACGTGTAGCCTAGCGCCTGGCAAAAGTCTTCCTGATGCAAACGACGCAATTCACTGTCCTCACCACGAACGCGGTCGTAGCGTTCGACAAGTAAAAATGGTCGGTTTCCGGCGTGTCTGATTTCAACATCGGCGACGACGAGGCCAATTTTTTTGGCAAGCCGCATCGCAAAGGCTTCGTTCTCAGTCGTTCCGGGAAACCGTTCGATCGGCGGTTTCAAAATATGGCTCGTCGCCTCCCCTGGCGCCGGTATCGCTATTTCGCCATTGACGAGGACGACCGGGATTTTCGACTGCGCGCCGGCAAGCGACAGGAATCAAGAAAAATATTCCCGTTCAGGAATAATATGCTGATAGCCAGCCAAAAACACAAAATATTACCGAGCGGGAATATACGGCCCGCCCTACTTGTCGGCAGCTATACGACAAACTGTCATGCACCGGTCGCCGGACGTATACGAAAAACGCAGCTTATAAAGCGCTGAACTCTTGCAAAATCAATCGAAATTCGACGTTCGGCGCCTGACACAAAGGGGAGCCACTAAAATCAAAAAGTTAGTCAATTTTTCGAATCGCGCCGACGGCATTTAAGTATTGCCGTAGGTAATGCTGGACCCCTTTTGCGCCATTCCCTCAACTGTCTTGCCCCCACATAACTGAGCCACAAAATTCGTGATATTTTACGAAGTGAAGTGCTCTGCGTCACCGTCAAGCCAAAGATGGGCTCAGTGGACGTGCTCGAAGCGCTTTATCCATTGATCCTCAAAGGCGGCAAGCCTGCATTCATTCGATCAGATAACGGAAGAAAGTTCACTGCTGAGGCGTTGCAAGTCTGGCTAATGAAAGTCGGCGTCAAGCCAATCCAGATCTGTCCCGGCAGTCCATGGGGTTCGAGCCGGATAGGGTCGAACGGATACAACGAACGTTTCAATGAAACGTTGCGGCGGGAAGTGTTGAACGCCGAGCGAATTGCCATCAAAAGGCGAAGAGACCCCGCCGCCCGGATGCGATCCACATTGTTGAGTTTCCATCTAATCCATTTCCTCTGGGGGCGGCGTAAGGCGCGTATAGGTCGTCTCCATTCGCGGGCCTGAACCAAGGTCTTGGGACGTATTCAGCGTTGTTCGCGAACAGGCGTAGTCCATCACGATTTGCCCACCGCCCGCCTGCGCGACCGGAAATGATACGTTCGGCGTGGTCACCGTGCCGCTCATGCCGCCTGAATCTTGACAGATGGTTAGATTTTTTGCGGGCCTCGAAACAGACCAGCGACCTACCGCTGGCAATGCTGCCCCTTCCGCTTCCGCTTGCTCTTCATCAAGGTCGATGGTCATTCCTGTCGAGAACGCTTTGGAATAATAAATGCCCCGTTCATCGAAGCCAACGATCCGCTGGCCCGGATCGGCGCGCGTGATCGGAACCCCTTGCGCTCGCATCCATTCGATGGGACCACCGCCGGTCATCTCCCATTCGCCGAGGAGGCAAATATCTATTTCTTCACTTCCCCCACACGGTTCACAGCTTCTGATCCGCTCAACTTCCAATTCAACCCTTTGCCGGGAATCGCGCGTATTGATCGCAGCATATCGATAGCGAACGCTGTCAGCTTCCTCTGTATCGATGGTGTCGGGAAGTCCGCCCCAATCGCTTTCAGACTCGCGCCTTGCCTCTAAATTGACCGGATCGGGTCGCAACTCATTCTCCCATTCGCCGCAATCATATTTAAGCCAGCCGCGCGTAATGACAAAAGGTTCAAGCGGAATCCGCTCCGTGCGCGTATTGTTAAAATCGATTGCATCACCCTCTTCAGCGAACCCAAGCGAGGCGCCTGCCGTGGTCGTGATCTTACGATCAGCATAGTCCTCGACGAAGCTTAGCCATTCTTCATCGCTCAACGCCGATCGCATGGCAGCGCGCTGGGCGCTATCGGAATTCATGGACGCCATTTGTTGAAGGAATGGCATTAGCTGAGATGAGCCGCGCGCTCTGTGAAACCAGTAAAAGAAGATTGCGGCGTCGTAGTCCATATCGTAAATGGGAACGCCTTCTTCCACTCGCCGTTCAAAACGCCTTGTCCGATCAAGCGTTAGCGGGCTATCTGGATCAGTCAGCGCACCGAAGTAATCCGCCGATCCCTCCGTCCACCATACGCCCTCCTCCGTCGAGGTTCTCATTTGCGCGCGCGTCAGGCTTGCGTGCTGAATACAGTGAAAAATTTCATGACCAATGACAAAGGGAACGAACTCCGGCGCACCGGAAGTGCTAAGCATATAAACATCGACCAAGCACTCATTGTGTGAGCGGCTAACGGTAAGTGCGCCGGTCCGGTTATCTTCTGCATCGTCTAAGCGCCCATAGGTATCGTCGAGAATGAGAAGAGTAATATCGTCAATTTCATAGGGGCCGATCTGGCGCATGGCCGCAACAGCCGCGCGCGCGCCCGCTTCAACTTGCGCAAGGGCGCCTTCGCGAAAGGCCCAGTCGGCATTGATATCTCTGATGCCGCGAATGCGCCGGGGGCCGCTTGGTGTTGGGTATTCAAATTCGAATTCAATGACGCAGGTGATGTCTAAATGCGGCGCTGAAGGATCAACGCCTTCGGATCCGTCGTCAAATCCGCTCATATATTCGGGGCTAGTGCAATCACCGAAATCAGCGCGCGCAGGCGTTGCGAGTAGAAACAAAAGTCCGATCAGAGTGAGAGTTACTTTCATCAAAGATCCCCTTCGATGAAAGTGTTTCACAAATGGCGGAGGATTTCCATAACCCCTTATACTTTACTTTGACGAGCATGACATAGCGTGAATGACGTTCCACAAATGTTGCAATATAGCTACTTCCTGATTTGGATATCAGATGGCGGTTGCTCTTCGTGCAAAAAGGTTTTTTTTCACTCTACCCGAGAACGAGAAAGTACCATTCCCTCAAAAAAATAGGAATCATGCCCGTTCGCGGGGATCTGGCATGCATATCGACGAATGGTTGTCCCTACCAATAACTCAATCCGCGTGCTTTATGAGGGAATCGTCGCATGTTAAGGTGCGATGCGCAGGATCTTATTGATCATATTTCAATGGTTTCGGCTTCAGTTCAGATTACGCCCATCGATCGAAGCTGAGAATCTGATTTTACGGCAGCAGCTTGTGACATTGAGACTTCGAAGCCCAAAGCGTGTTCGCGTTGGATTTTGGAATAAGCTCATTTTCATCACACTATACCGGCTTTTCCCATCGGTTTTGGAGTCCATACATATTGTGCAGCCGGCAACGTTGTTGCGCTGGCATCGGCTTGGTTTCCGCGCCTATTGGCGCTGGAACTCTGGTCGTAAAGGCGGGCGTCCTAAAATAGACGTCGAGTTGCGTGACCTGATCCGTCGGATCAGTCGGAAAAACCCACTGTGGGGTGCACCTCGAATCCACGGTGAACTTTTGCTACTCGGCTTCGAAGTCTCGCAGACAACAGTTGCCAAATATATGATGAAAGGCCGAACACATGGCGGTGGCCAGACGTGGAAGACCTTTCTTGAGAACAATAAGCAGGGCATTGCATCGATGGATTTCGTTATCGTTCCGACGATTCAATTCAAGCTGCTCTATTGTCTTGTTATTATCAATCACGCTCGTCGAAAGATCGTCCATGTTGCGGTGACGACAATACCGACAACAGCGGGGGTCGCGCAGCAACTGATTGAAGCATTTCCCTGGAATGAAGCGCCCAAATATTTGGTCCGCGACAATGACCCGGTCTTTAACGGACGTGTTCAGCGAAGAATACGACATATCGGCATCAGGGATCGCCCTACGGCGCCGAGATCTCCATGGCAAAACGGGTATTCGGAACGGGTCAACGGATCTATCAGGCGC
Organism: Hyphococcus sp.; assembly: GCA_013002535.1. Taxonomy (GTDB): domain Bacteria; phylum Pseudomonadota; class Alphaproteobacteria; order Caulobacterales; family Parvularculaceae; genus Hyphococcus. Next base: position 10,503 of record JABDJK010000010.1, on the reverse strand, counting down.
GAATGTCTCGACCACATTCTTATCTTCGGTGAATCGCATCTCCGCCGGGTGATGAGTGCATATGTCGAATATTAAAATAGCGTTCGCACGCATCTGTCTTTGGAGAAGAATTCGCCAAACGAACGGCAAATTCGATACGTCGGAGCCATCTGTTCAGCTAAGCATCTTGGCGGATTGCATCATGAATATGCGAGACTCTAGTATTTGGTAGGGACAGCGCCCGCGAAAGCCTCGGAAACCACATCCGCATGGTTGCCAAAATGACGCCGTTACGGCCGTCACAAAGCCGAGCTGTTTTTCTGCGCACTGCAGATTACGCGGTCGGCTCAGCCGCCTATCTCATCATACTTGATACCCATGTCATCCGCTATTTGCGCCAAATTGCGATATATTCGTGATTGGCGCTCGCTCCGTCGACGCCTGAAATAGCGCGGATAATGCGGTCGCCAGCGCTATCAAATTCTGTCTGATAGGCGCCCGGCGACATGCCGTGCCGGTCTTTGCGCGAGCCTGATGGCGTTTGTGAAAAAACAACCGAATAATAGACAACGCCGCTATGTTTGAAGGCGTTCACATAATACGGGCGCCGGCCGAGCGCATTATTTTCGTCATAGACACTTTGATAATCGCTTTTGGCAATGCCCGGCAATAACACCCAGCCGCCAATGGTTTGCTTGCGGTAAAGGCTTGTATATTGGAGTTGTCCGTTCACGGAAACAACCGATGCGTTGACCGTGGAATAGCCGTCCTCGGTCACGTCTTGAAACTGCGCATTGAATTGCGCGTTGTTCATCCCATGACTGGCGATAAAGTCCATAGACGCGCCTTTGCTGAAGATCGCGTTGTAGTAAGGCTGGCCGCCGGAAAGCACGCTGTCCACATGCACAAGCGCGAATCCGTCGCCAGTCGCATTATTGAATGTGGTTTGATAATCGGCGGCGCTTAACAACGCATAACCCAACCACCCGGCGGTCGCATCACGCCAGATCGTATTGAAATAGGGTGTGCCGGCGACTGAATAGCCGTCAATCCAGTTCATCATATAGCCGGAGTCCGCCATATGGTTGAAATAATGGCCCCAGCTCTTTCCGTCTTGACCGTGCCAGGACCACACGCCGCCGGTACGCCGCGGCGGCCAGATCACAACCGGTCCCGGCGGAATTTGCTGGCCCGAAAACGACGTCCATTCGTCATTTTGCAAGGTCCCGTAATAGCCTGTCATCTGGCTCGCAAGGCCGTTACGGAAGATGAGCGGCGATGAGGTCATTTTGTCGTCCTCAACCCGTTCGATATGGATATGCGGCGCGCTTGACGTGCCGGCGTTGCCGGTCAGCATTAAAAAGTCGCCGGCTTTGACCTGCACTTGCTGCGCAGCGGGTACGGCGCTGTCCGCATCCCAACTATCGGGCGACAATAGTGAATCATTATGGGGGCACAGCGCCTCCGGCACAGTCCCCGGCTGGCCGTGGGCGTAGCCGACAAAGGTCCCGTCATCTTCTTCGATAAGGACAAAATTGCCGGACCCGAACACAAGCCCGGCGCGGGTCTGCGTATGCAGCCAGGTTTGATCAGCAAGCGGCAGATCTGGTTCGGTGCTGTCAAGGTTTGCAGTAAACGGCCTTGGATTTTCCGGCGCATTGCGCCAGCAATTGACAACGACCCCGTCACTGACCGCATAGATCGGCTTTTCGTAGATGTAATAATCTTCGTTTTGCGGGTCGTCCCAATTGATGTCCGGGCTGTGGTCCCACCAGGTTCCGTCCCCTTGCAGCCGGCTGGCGCCGATATCATAGGCGTATTGTTGCCAGACATTGCCGCCGGAGTGACTTGCTTTGCCGCGATAGACACGCTCATCCTCACGGAAATCTTGCGCCTGATACGGAAATTCGCTCAGCGGCGGGGACTTTTTGGCAAAGGCGTCACGGCCGGTGATAGCGCCGACAATACCGCCAACAGTCCGGTCTGTTGTCCTACCGGTCGTGCGGCCGATAGTTCGATCAATCGTCCGGGATTTCGCAGCTTCCGAGCGCGCACGCTCCGCCATGGCGCGGCGTTGCTCTTCGGTCGGCTTGACGTCGTCAAGCGGAGGCCGGTTTGTCGCCCGCGCTGCAATGTTATCGACTCCCGAACGCTCCGGCGCGCGCGATACCGTCGCGGTTGTCATTTCCTCCGTTTCAGCTTGTCTGGATGGCGTTGCACTGCCGCGCTTTTGCGCCACGGCGCTATCGACGGATGAAAATGCAATGACCAGCGCCATGGCTGTTATTTTCCAGAACATGTCGGATTCCCCTCTTTAGAAATTCTGTTGCGTTTCCCGCCAATCCTGATTGCAAATGACGCGCGGCCGCGACCTCTTCATCGATACGTATTACGCAACTATGCAGGACCGTATGACATTAATATTGGCGTCGACACGTATGCGCCATCAGCGACTATGTGGGCGGACGGCGCGGCATTGCCAGATTATACTATGGGCGGGGAAGCCGCGCAAATTTACGGAGTCCAGAAATGCGGGGCCAGATAAAGGGGTATTAGCTCAAGCCGCCACTAAATGAGGTAGGCGAAGTAAGTTGTCGTCTTTCCCCAGGGAATTCGTGAGGTTGAGCCGTTCGATTCAAAGCCTCGGAAGCCAAATTCCCATGGTTGCGGTTAAAACACCGACGCCGTTGCGCCCGTTAAAGCACATAGCTATTTTCCATCAGATCCGCAGACGGACGGAAGTGGGTTTAAGAGGATTGAGGGCAACTTGATCCTCAAACCGGTCATTTGCTTTACATATTGCCTTTTGCAGTTTTATCGCGCCTTAGAACTCCGCTTCAACAAAACCCCCGATCGTTCGTGGGCGAAGCGGCGTTTCTTGAGCTCGCCTTTCAAGACTGAATGGGTTGCCAAATGCAAAACTATTGCCGCGACTATTGCCTATATTGTCGGCGAACAAACCGATACGCAGATTTTCATGGCTAGCGGTCAATCGGACATTGCCGAGGTGATAATTGCCCATACTCGGCGCCGCCTCCTCAGCGAACGTCAAGAAAGATTCGCCCACATAGCTGTAATCCGCTGAAAAGATCGCCGACCATTGATCGTTCAAGGAGAATTCATAGACGACCCCAGCGCTGGCGGACATCTCCGCAATATTCGGCAGGATGTCACCGGCCTGGCCGCCGAGAAACGGATTGGCCTCCGTAAGTTGCGGATTGTTCCAAAAGAAAGCGCCAGTTAGTTCCAGCGGCGGAAATGGTCGCGCAGTTAATTCCGCCTCAAAACCGTAATTTCGCGCCTGGCCAGCATTGGTTATGAATGTAAAACCATTCGGTAAAATTTGGTCGGTTTGGATTTCCTTCCAGAAAATATAAAACCCCGCAGCATTGAAAATCAGATCGCCATCCAGCCAGGAAGATTTAATCCCAAGCTCGGTATTCCACAAAGTGTCCGCCTCAAATTCAGAAATGCTGTCGTCCGGATTTAATTCAGTAATCGCCTCGATAGGGGTGGTGACATTAAACCCGCCGATACGCGAGCCTTGAGAGGCCTGTGCGTAGAACAGAATGTCCTCAGAATACTGATAGGATACTGCTGCTCGTGGTGCGAGACTTTTGCGCACCCGCCGTTCGTTCAAAGTTTCAGCGCCAGGGTTAGCGATGCCCGACGAGTCTACGGCGACATCAAAAACAGTACGGGACAATCGAACACCGGCGGTGGCGCTGAATTTATCGGAAAACCGATACGTGATCTCACCAAAGAGCGCCGCTTCATTTAAATTGTCTTCACGAATGCTGAGAAACGGTATGGCAGGCGGGCTAAGCGCGTCGAGCACCAGGCTTGTGTTGAGCTCTTCCTCGCGAACAGCTGCGAAACCACCAGCAAGCCAGTCAAAATTACCGCAATTGTCGGAACGGATTCGTGACTCATGCGTAAATGTTCGGATTGTATTGTCCGCCAGGAATACGCCTTCCGCGTCGGGTTGGCCAAGAATCGCCGGTAGGGCCGCGCTGGCGTCAAACGTACTATCAATATTGCGGTGAATAAATGCAGAGGACGAAATCACCCGCGCGCCCTTGAACGCGCCGCGCAGCGTTAAGTTGTACAGTTGAAACTCGTCACGATGTGGTTCGCGACGGTTGGTGTCACGCTGTAAAGGTCCCACTTCAGGAAACACATATTGCGTATCGTCTGATTCAACAATTTGAAACATCGCCGTACTATCGAGCGCCCAATTTTCAGACAAAGCCCATCGTCCTGCGACTCGTGCGCCATAAATATCTGAGCTATTGATGTCGGCTTCCCCGGTGCCGATGTCATCAATATATCCGCTGGCGTGTTCATAATACCCGGCAATACGCAAACCAAACCGATCGTGCGCAAGAGGCAGATTGACGGCGCCATCGACTTTTGTATTGCCGCCACCATTTTGTGTCCCTGATCCTGACGCTCGAAAGCGCGCAGAATATTCATTGAGGTCTGGTTTGGCGGTAATAATTCTGACGAGGCCGCCTACTGAACCACCGCCATAAAGCGACCCTTGCGGACCGCGCACAATTTCTACCCGCTCCAGATCAATTAACCGAATGTCCGGGTTGGTGTCGTTGTAGATTATTCGCGTTTCATCGAGATAGACGCCGACTGTTGATTGGGTTCTATCTGCAAACGACCCGTCCGAAATACCGCGTAAGAATATCTTGTTGCGGCTGGGTCCGAGATTGGTGAAGGAAACGCCCGCCAACTTTGGCGCCAGCGAATTAAAATCGCGCACGCCCCAACGCTCCATCAATGATCCATCTACGGCGGATATGCTGATGGGTAGCTTCTGCGCATAGGCGTCACGTTTCGTCGCCGTTACCAAAATGTTGTCGGCGGATAGTACGCCAGAATTGCGACGCAGTATTTTTTTGGGCGCCTGTTCGGCTCGCTTGCGGCGCGTCAGTCGAACGATTCGTTCACCGATAATTTCGAAATCATAAGGAGCGCGCGCCAATATTTGCTCTAATGCGTCAACTGGCGATTTTGCGCCAATTACATATCCGCTGCGAAGGTGCTCAAGCTCGGCGCCATCAAACGAAATTGAAAAGCCTGATTGTTCGGCGAACGCCACGAGCGCATCTTTCAATGGCATCGCAGGGATTTGATAAATTTTCTCCGTGCTTTGGTACGCGAAAGCTGCTGACAGCGGCGTCAGCATCGAAGCCGCAAAAAAACCAAAAATAACGAGACGGCGCACCATCACTGAATAGTGCAAGTTCCGTCGATATCCGCAAGCTTTTATGAGGATTCGCGAAATTATTTTGCAGACAATAAATACGCCTCGTCATTCAACGATAATTCAACAGCGGTAAGCTGACCGAGACGCTGGGCTGTTCCGGCGCTATCGGAAAGTGTCAGCACCCCGCTAAATGAAAAAGTAGGCGGGTTTTGAGGGTCAATTATGAACACTCGCTTTCCATAGAATCGATTTAGGGTGGTGGTAATTGTCTGCGCATCAGCGTCTGTGAACTCGAAATATCCCGCGCGCCAGGCGCCGATCGATTCCGGCGATGTGTTGCTGATTAAACTATTTTTCTCAGTGGTTGAAAATTCAATCTGCTCGCCCACCGCAAGGCGCGTTTCCATTGGCTGCGCGGCATCGTTTCGGCGCACAGACACAACCCCTTCAGCTACAGAGACTGTATGGCGATCTTCAAATGCGGCAATTTCAAATTCGGTGCCGACAACGGTAACAATGGTTTTGTCGATTTCAATGATGAAAGGCCGTTTGGCGTTGCTAGCGACATCGAAAAATGCGACCCCAGTCAGCGACGTAATCCGGCGACGGTTACCGTTAAACTCAACCGTCAACTCGGCGCCGGGTGCAAGATTGACAATTGAGCCGTCGCTCAAATTCGCCGTGCGGAATTCATCTGACGCCGCCGCAAGGGCGAATTGTTCAACATCAGGTGTAAATTGACGGTTTGCGAAAACAGCGATTGATACGAAAGCCAGACCCGCAATCGATGCAGCGATCGCCCGGCGGCGCGTCAACATGTTATCATTAGTAGGAGACTGCGAATCCGAGCTTGCTTTTCCTGGCAGCAGGCGATCAAGGCTTTCGGTGTCGTCCGCGACGACTGCCGAAATTTTGTTGTCGGCGCTTTCAACGAGACTGTAGGCGGTCGCGTTCTCGATGCTGTCTGCGATCCACGATGAAAACGCTTCATATTCAACATCAGACAAGTCGCCTACGGACAATTTAGCGTGCCACTCAAGCGCGTCGTCTTGCGCCGTTTTACTCAAATTATGCCAACTGGTCGTGTTCACGTCTGTCGCTCTATTCCTTCATTTACATGACGGCGCCCTGGGTTTTACGCCTCTATTGCGTACGTAATTGTGTTCAATCTTCCGCCATATTAGCGGTTACGTGACGCATTGCCTTCATAATGTGCTTTTCTACCGTACTCTGACTTAGTCCCAAAATTTCCGCGGTTTCGCTATGGGGCAATCCTTTCATTTTATGCAAAATAAATGCGCCGCGCACATTTTCCGATAGCTCCTCAAGGCAAGCGGCTAGCTGGGCCATCTCCTGCTTCGCAATCAGCGCCTGATCTTGTTGCGGCGCAGCGGCAATATACTGTGCACCGATCCGGCCTGCGGAATTTGCGTCAAACCAGCTATCTTCCCGCCGACGGCGACTGGCGTCTTTGCGAATTCGGTCGACGGCTAGGTTTAGCGCAATTTTCATCAAGTAACCGTCGGGATTTGAAATTGTTTCTTTTTTGGCGGCGCGATCAAAATTGATAAATGCCTCTTGCAAAACTTCTTCAGCTTCTTCGAGGTTGCCCAAGCGCCGCATTAGCACTCGCAGGAATACAAGTCGCCGCTCGCGAAATAGTTCTATCGTTGCAGTTTCGGCGTCTTTCATAAACCGGCATTACTCTGTTAACGAGTTTTTCCGCCTAATATGCGGCATTCCTAGTCAGAATTCGAAACTCGCGATGGAGGCTATCACCAGTCGTCAACGTCTTATAGGTGATGACAAATGGTTTAAACAAAAACGACAAATACAAAAGCGACGCACGAGAATGCCGATGGCATGTTACGAAATTCAGCGCCAAATCGCGCAAATCGGACAAGCAACGACAGAATTTTCGAGAAAAGAAAACACATGAACGCCTATCACTAACAGACCGCCTCGCGGCTGGTCTGTTTATTAGTTTGCTCTTGCTCGTTACGGGGAACTTTTCGGCGCGCAATCGCGACGGATACCGGGACGAAAAAAACTCTTTCCAAAACCCCAACGCCAGATAAATTTGAAGCGGAGTCACAATAATGCCGCCCGCACATCACTTGAAGCATCTATACGCTCAAATAGCCAGTCGTGTGCGCGTTGATACATTTCTGGACTGTCCACATCCATCCAGCGCGCATTACCAATATCTACGGCGATCGCCTGATTGTATTTCGCCAGCACCTCCATTCCGCCAGAAATGCTGCAATCACCATTCTTGCGTTCGCTTGCTCTAATTGCAGTGAACAAGCTCGCATTTGCACGGAAAATACCGGTGTCAAAAGCATTATATAACGCAATTGTTTTTCCGATCGCTTTGATGTGATTGTTAGCGGTTTGAACTTTCGTTACATCATCAATGTCAACATCTGGGTTTGACAAGCGGTAGTCGACGCCAAGAGCTACGCTGTTTTTCGGCAGCGTTATAGCGGAAACTCGGCGATAGATTGCGGCGTCAACAATATGATCGCACATGGCCAGAAAAAATTCAGTCGGCAATAGCGCTTCACCGGCCAACACAGAAACGCCGTTCGGTCGCTCAAATTGTGCATTGTATACCGTCTCAATCGCCCAACCGCGCCTGTCACGAATTTCCATCAAGGCGGTGTCCAGCAATGACGCTTTATATCCTGTGACGATGACGAACCGCTGAACGCCGCCAGCAGAGGCCGCCTCCATTGCGTGCTCAATCAACGGCTTTCCACAAACTTTGGTCAAGGGTTTGAGGTCGCCATGGGTTTTCAGCCGCGTACCCATACCGGCTGCAACGATCAAACAGTCTTTAATGACAGACAAGGGACCCTCCTATCGACCGAGGCTTGGTCTGAAGAAAGCGAAGGAGGCCAGGTATCAAAAGCCAGGTGAAAATTAAACAGATCGAAAACCCGATAATCGCCAGCATGCCCATGGATTGAAGGCCACCCATCGATGCTGTGACCAGCCCGCCGAAACCAATCAGTGTCGTAAGTGTTGTTAATACAGCGGCGCGTCCTGTCGACCGCATTATTGCAGCAATACTGTAGTGTTCCCCATCGGTTTTGAAACGATGGTAGATATGTATGCTGTTATCAACGGTTATTCCGATCAGCGACGGTAGTATCACCATGTTCATGATCGACAACGGAAGACCGACCGCACCCATAATCCCGAGTGTCACTAACACGCCAAGTAATGGCGGCGTTAAAATGATCACAGCCGCAGCAATGCGGCGCGTGAACAACAGCGCCAAAAATGCCGTGACAATTGAAACAAGAACGATGGCCTTCAGCGCATCGGCTTTCATCAACGCGATCATCTCAACAAAAATAAAGCCTTCGGATGCGCTGAAATATCTCTTGCCGCTAACTTCAAAGGACGCCGCATCATCATAGAACTGCTTTGCCAACGCACTATCATCCATGCTCACAGAATTATATATATAGAAAAGATATCCAGGCTCTCGATCTGCGCCGAGATAGGCGCGTCGCAAGGCTTCTGGAAGGTCCCCCATATCTATTGTGTCGATGTCGAGGTAATTCATCGCCGATTCATATAGAGCGTCGTCTACGCCTCGAAGAGATTCGGCGCGTTCATTTAGGCGATCAATAATCGCCAGGCGTTTAAGTTGGAGATCCTGCAGCGGAATAAATTCCAAAACGCTTGATGTCTTTTCAATCGTCGGTGTCCGCAAATCCGTCAAAATTTTCTCATCGAAATATTCAGTGACTGCGGAAAGCTCGGTAAGCGTATCAACCGCCAGCAATGCTCGATCATGGCTTGACCCGAACACTCTGTCCGTTTCCATAGTCGCCCAGACCAGAGAACTGGGTTGGCGTGCCTCAAGATTCTTGAAGTTGCGCTCAAAGGACACTCGTGGCACGAAGGCGGCGGCGAAAACAAGTGAAAGTAAAACGATGGGTAAAGCGTAATTTCGCGCCGTCGCCGCTGAAGGATTTTCCGCGGCTATGTTCTCGTTAGCCCATGGGGCAATAACGCCTTGCGGAAGGAAACGCTCCAGCACAACGATCATTGCCGGTTGAACTGAATACATCGCAGCAAAAATCAAAATTACGCCAGCCCCGGCGATAAACCCAAATTCGGAAAAAGCGCGAAATTGCGTCAACATCAATGCAAAAAAGGCGGCGGAGGTCGTTAGAGCGGCGATCAGCGAGGCGACTCCCGTATGCGAGACGACAACCGCAATCGCATCAGCGGCGCCGGCGCCGTTTCGCCGCTCCTCAATATAGCGGCTGAAATTATGAATACCGAAATCAATCCCCAAGCCGAACAGGATCAGCACCAGAAAAACGGTTATCAAATTTAATCCGCCGATCACCAGACTGGTAAGACCGAGCGTCCATATCAAACCGATACCCAACGGCAGGATAATGATTGGTACGGAGATCAGGCTCCGATTAAAGAGGCCGATCAAAAGGGCGATCAAACTGATAGCCGAAATAAGGCTGAGCTTGAGATCGCCAGTGACGGCGTCAAACTGAGCGACTTTGTTGGCGATACGCCCGGCCACACCAGCCTTTACCTTGCCGCCCCCTTCAACAATCAATTTTTCGGTGATCACGCGCGCATCGCCAACCATATGCTTCGCCTCGCCAAGGCTATCCAATCCGTTCTTGGGCCAAATTACGAGAACACCGGTCAGCTCATCTTCTGTGGTGAAAAACCGTTCCTTTGCGGGCGGGTTGCTGAGGGATTCGGTCAGGTCATTTATCCGATGCTGATCAAGTTCTGTTGTCGAACTGCCGATAGCATTTTGATCGCGGATCGACAGGGTTACATCTGTGCCCACGGCTTCAGCAAGTTTTTGCGCCAGGAACACGGGATAGGCGTCCTTGATATCTTGTTCCAGCGCCTCCAACTCTTCGGTTTCAAGCATCAGCAATCTGTGCCGCGTCAAAAATTCAACATCTTCGGAATATTGGCTGTAAGCGACCCAGTCGTGAGAATCGATTTGCGATTTCGCCTTCTTCAAAAATTCGTGCGTCGTTTTTGGATCTTCAGACTGGGCGACGATCTGTATGGAAGCAAAACTTCCGGATTTTTCTAAAACTGTATTCAGCGATTGAACGCTTCTTGCGCTTTCAGGCATCAAATCTTCGAGCCTTGTCGAAATTGAAAGGCCGGAGGCAAGCTTGAGTGCAGCAATAGTGGCAAACAGCGCGAGCCCCAACACAACAAGCGGCCGCTTACAGATAATCTTGGACCACGTCGTAGAAATAGAATGATACGCAACTGACGGGCTCATATCC
>JABDJK010000104.1 GCA_013002535.1 Hyphococcus sp. | reverse complement strand
GATCTGGAATTGCCGCGACCGTATGGGATTATGCAGAATGTGCATCGATGGTCGCATCCATTCTGGACTTCCAGAAACGCTCGGCTGCGTTCGCCAAAACTTTGCACCATGTGCCCGGCGTGCGCCCGCACAGACATAATGTCATTGACGCGCATTGCGGTGTCGTCTGTCGCAGAAATATCGCGCCAGGTGTCAGCCTCCAGTTTCTCGGCGTTGCCGATAACGTTATCGACTTCCGGCATTTTGGCGAATGCATCTGCATCTATCTGCGCCGCGCACCCGGTTACGACGATGCGCGCGTTCGGATTCTCGCGGCGCTGTTTGCGAATGCTTTGACGAGTGGCGCGAACGGCTTCGTTGGTCACAGCGCAGGAATTAATGATCACCGCATCTGACAAATTTGCGGCCGCCGCCAATTCGCGCATGGCGCTGCTTTCGGCCGCATTTAATCGGCATCCAAGCGTGATGATGTCTGGGGCGCTTTTCATTTGCGGCCTATTTGGGCCATTACCCGCGACAGAACAAGGCGTCGCAAGCCCGCAATTTTCACGTGAAATTTGCGTCAGTTTGGCCGACGGTCGCCGGCGGGGTCATCCTCGGTCATAGATTCTGAGATTTTGCGCGTCACCTTGTAGAAATCGTTTTCGGAATTCCGCTGATCGATTTCGCCTTTTTAGGCGCCGCAATATCCGTTGAATTCTGCAAGCGCGTCCTTCAGCATGATAGACGCATCTTTATTCAACAGCTCCCCTGCAACCGCGAGTTGTGCGATATAGTACGCACGTTTCATAAGCGTGGCCGCATCATTTTAGCGGTTCCGCGTTGCATCAAGAATTCAATACAACTATAAATTGCAACCATAACGGGAATGAATAATGCGAGATTAAGAATAATGCGAGATTAACAAGGGCCTGCGCCTGACCAAAGAGCGCGCTGAAATTAATGCTCGCTGCAACGTCCTTCGATCCAGTCCCAAAGTAGGGCTGAGATATCCGCGCCGCCAAAATTTCTGACTTCCTGAACGCCGGTTGGCGACGTCACATTGATTTCGGTGAGGTAGTCGCCAATGACGTCGATCCCTGCGAAAATAAGCCCCCGCTCAGAGAGCACCGGACCAATGCGATCGCAAATTTCCTGATCACGCGCGGACATTTCCACGGGTTCAGCCTTGCCGCCAACATGCATGTTTGACCGAGTTTCACCTTTTGCCGGCACGCGGTTGATAGCGCCGACGGCCTCGCCGTCGAGCAAAATAATCCGTTTGTCGCCAGCGGTAACGGAGGGAAGAAATTGCTGCGTGATGAAGGGTTCGCGATAGGACTCTTCGAAAAGTTCCAGCAACGCATTAAAATTCCCGTCGTCCGGCTTGATGCGGAAGACGCCGGCGCCGCCATTGCCGTATAGCGGTTTTACAATAATATCTTTGTATTTCGCTCTGAATTCGCGGACGGCGCTAAGATCGCTGGTGATCAGTGTCGGCGGCGTCAAGTCATCGAAATCGGTAACAAACAGTTTTTCCGGTGCGTCGCGGATGGCCTGCGGATCGTTGATAACTAAAGTTTCCGGCTGGACACGTTCAAGGATTTGCGCCGCGGTAATGTACGCCATGTCAAATGGCGGGTCCTGGCGAACCATAACAACATCGATGTCGTGAAGCGATAATGGAGCGAGGGCTTGGAGTGTTGCGTGCTCGCCCTGCTCGCGCTTCATTGCCGTAACCTGGCTGGCGCGAGCGGACACTCTTCCCTGCAAAAGTTGAAGCGTTTCCGGTTGATACACCCAAACTTTGTGGCCGCGCGAAAACGCTTCAAACGCCATATCGAAGCTCGTATCCGCAGAAATATCAACGGCGTCGATGGGGTCCATCTGGAATGCGATTTTCAACATGGCGCTTTAAAAATTCTCCGCGCGGAATGCGGCGCTAGATTTCAGACGGTTCTACAGAGCCAAGCAAAGGCTTTGCTAGCTTAACGTGTGACACAACTTTCACAACGCCGCCAATAGATCTCGCGTGTTGCAATGCTTCATCAAGTTCGCTTTGGCGTCGCGCCTCACCAAGCAGATAAACCACGCCTTGTGAGACTGTGATTTTGAAACGCCCGCTTTTCACATCACCATCTGTGATGAGTTTTGCGCGCAACACCTGGTCGATACGGGCGTCCTCAAACCCTTGGCCAATCGACGTTTTATCGCCGACGAATATTTCGTCGATGACTTGATTGACGCCGTCGGCCTTCCATGCGTTCTCGATCAGTTTTTTGCGCCCGTCCTCGGAACGCATCGATCCGGTCAATAACAAGCGACCTTCAAACAAAGTGATATCAACGTCGGAATAGTCCCGGCTGCGATCAGCAAATAAAACGCCCTTGATCTCGGCGTTGCTGCCAAGGTCGGAAAGACTGTCGTCGAGAGAGCGGCTCGAAGCGCATGCAGAAACAATGATTGCTAGCGCCAAAATCATAATTGCCTTAGGTTTTAAGATATTCACGGTGAAACGCTCCTTGGTGGATATTTGCGGCGCCGAAACAGGCCCTTCTCATGGCTTGGTTCGCCTAAAATGAAAACAGTTTTGGCCGATTGGCCAGATCGGTGCTTAGTCGCCGTCCAACCAGGCCTTCAAGGTATGGCGCAAGCGCCAACCGGCGATAGCGTTGATACCATATCGCAAAATATGGCCAGTAAATGACGAGCGCCGAGCTATAAATGCCGCCGCGGCGGCGGCGATACGGCGCCGGGTCTGGGCGCTAACCGACCAAGCGGCCGCGTCGAGCGTGTTGGTTGATTTTACTTCTACAAAGGCAACAACACCGTTTCATTTAGCTATCAGGTCTATTTCGCCGACCGGCGTTCGAAAACGGTGCGCGAGAATTCGATAGCCTTTAAGCATCAAAATGGAAGCCGCAAAAATTTCAGCATGACGACCGCGCTTTTCTGCTGGCTCGCGTTTTCTCGCGAATTTCCTCGTCTGGTCATTTCGCTTTTGAAAGCTCAAGCGCGCGTTGATACGCGTGTTTGCGCGCAATTCCGAGAGATTGCGCCGCCGCGTTCGCAGCATCTTTTACACTCGAATTTTTAAGTGCGGTCGCAAGAAACTCATCGATCTCCAATTGTGAAAATTTCTTTTCACCTGGAGGGTAGACGACTAATACAATTTCACCCTTCGGCGGCGATTCAACGTAAATAGAAGCAAGTTCTGCAAAGCCGCCTTCAACGAATTCTTCGTAAAGTTTTGTCAATTCCCGAGCGATGGTGCAGCGCCGCTCGCCAAAAGCTCCCAGTAAATCGGTGAGACTGTCGCCGAGGCGCCGTCCAGTCTCGTAAAAAACCAACGTTGCCGGGATATCCGATAGTTGTGCAAAAAACTTCTTCCGAGCGGTTTGTTTTGCCGGCGGGAAACCAGCGAAATAAAATTGATCTGTCGGGGCGCCCGCGGCCGACAACGCCGCCATTATCGCGGACGGGCCCGGCGCAGGGATCACCGCAATGCCTGCGTCACGGGCTGCGCGCACAAGCTTGTAACCCGGGTCCGAAATCAACGGCGTTCCGGCGTCAGAAACAAGACAAACGCGCGCCCCTTCGGACAATCGCTCAATAATGCGCGGTCGCACTTTTGCGGCATTGTGGTCGTGATAGGGCTCAAGCGGCGTGATTATACTGTAAGCGCTGCAGAGCTTTCCTGTCTGGCGTGTATCTTCGCACAAGATGAAATCGGCTGATTTCATAATGTTAACAGCCCGGTAGGTTATATCGCCAAGATTTCCGATCGGTGTCGCCGTCACATAAAGGCCAGGTTCCAATGTTATCGGCGCATTACTCATGGGTAACGATTGGCGTTTTCCGCGATCAACGTCAAACCAAGACAATAAACTTGGCGTGTTTACCTGCGCCGCAGCGACCGCTAAATTCAGTCCAGCGAGTGTGTTGGGAAGGTTTCAGAATGACGTCCACTTGGGTTCAACGACTGATCAAGCCGTCGATGGTTATCGCGCTGGCGTTTTCAATTACCGCCTGCGGTTCCACTTCTGTTCCGGAACGCGGGCCGGTCATCGCTCAGTCGGAACGCCCGGAAATTGAGCGTCTGCCCGAACCTTTAGAAGGAAAGGAAGCCGAACGGTATGACCGCCGGGGCTTTGTTCGTCCGCGTCATTTGGACGGTGACGATCCGGTCCGCGTAGGCTTGTTGTTGCCCTTCTCAGCGCCGAGCGAAGCAGCGCAGAAAATTGCTGCGGCCATGTTTGACGCCGCGCAGCTCGCCGCATTTGACGCCGGTGATGAAAGATTTCTCCTTATTCCGAAAGACACGAAAGGCTCACCTGATGGCGCTGCGGCTGCAGCGCGTTCTGCTTTGGCCGATGGCGCCGAAATCATATTGGGGCCGCTGTTTTCTGAATCTGTCGCCGCGGCGTCCGTTGTAACGCGCGCAGCATCGACGCCGATGATCGCCTTTTCGTCTGACCTGACGGCCGGCGGCAATGGGGTTTATCTGCTTAGCTTCCCGCCGGAACTCGAAATTGAACGGGTGACGGAATATGCAATCAATCAAGAATTGACCCGCTTCGGCGTGTTGGCGCCGATGTCCGAATATGGAAACCGGGTTTCGAATTCCTTTGCACAGGAAGTTTTTGTGCGCGGCGGTGTTATTGTTCACGAAGAACGGTACGAGCAAAATCCGGATGCGATGCTGGCGCCGGCAAAACGGCTGGCGCAATATTCGAAAGATATTATTCCGCCCGAACTGCGGCACGGTTATAATCCGGATGCGGAAGGCGCCGGCAGCGGCGGGCAAGGGTATACGCGAGGCTACCAGGCTGTTTTGATGCCTGAGCAAGGAACCTTGCTGCGCGCATTGGCGCCGCTCCTTCCCTATTACAACGTCAACATAAACCAGGTGAAATTGCTTGGTGTTTCCTCTTGGAACAATCCGCGCCTGACTCGCGAGCCGGCGCTCAGAGGCGGATGGTTCGCCGCGCCGGACCCCGAGATAACGCGGAATTTTCAAAATCGATATGCGAGCGCCTTCGGTGCGCCGCCGCCAAGGCTGGCGTCCCTTGCTTATGACGCGACGTTGCTTTCAACCCGGCTTGCCGCACCTGATCGCCGCCGCCGCCGGTTTGAGAGCGAACAAATCACAGACCCGAATGGTTATTATGGGGCGGATGGTTTGTTCCGGTTGAACCCGGACGGATCGATAGAGCGCGGGCTTGCAATATTGGAAATCCAACCGGGCGGCATTCAAGTCGTCGACCCGGCGCCGCGAAGTTTTGCGGTTGGATTTTAGTCAACGGAAAACTTCAAAAATGATAGTGTCTAGAATGCGGAGGCCTTGATCAGTAGCGGTTAGCCGTCCGCAGTTGTTTGCGAGATATCCATCGTTAACCAGCGAATTCAATCGGACGACGCGTTCTTCATCTTCGTAGAAAATATCGTCTGCATACAATGTAATTCCAGCATTGGTGCGCAGCCCCATGGCAAAACGTTCGTAAAGTTCGTCTTCGGGGGATAAAGCATAAAATTCTTCCGTGCCGTTTCCCCGCTCAATTACGCTTGAGAGGTATGCCGCTGGATAGCGAATAGTCTCTGAGGCAAATTTTCGGCCGTCGACCGAAATGCGGCCATGAGCGCCGGGGCCGATCCCGACATAGTCCGCGTAACGCCAGTAGATCTGATTGTGTTTGGATTCTTGACCGGGCGTCGCATGGTTCGAAATTTCATATGCTGGCAAACCAACGGCGGCAGTCACTTGTTGAGTCAATTCAAACATGTCCGCAGCGTTATCGGACGCAGTGGGTGTCCAGCGCCCCTGTTTCACCGCTTTCGCGAAAGCCGTGCCTTCCTCAATGGTCAATTGATAAAGAGAAAGATGGCCGACACCTGCGCCCATCGCGGTTTGCAATTCGTTGCGCCACTGATCCAGCGTTTGTTCTGGTAACGCATAAATCAGATCGATCGATACGTTTGCGAAGGTGCTTTGCGCGACATCAAGCGCATTCATTCCTTCGCTTGCAGTATGGTCCCGGCCCAAAAACTTCAGCGCTTCATCATTCAGGGACTGTATGCCAAGCGAAAGGCGGTTTACACCCGCATCGTGAAATTTGCTGAAACGATCTCGTTCGACATCCGTCGGGTTCGATTCAAGCGTGATTTCAATATTGTCGCTATGCCCCCAAAGCGCTTTGCATTTTTCAATGACGGCGTTGATGACATCCGGCGGGGCAAGAGATGGCGTGCCGCCGCCAAAATAAATGCTCGTCAAATTGCGAGGGCCAGTAATTTCTGCCCAGTGTTCCAGTTCTTTTCCGAAAGCGTCTATCCACGACTTTTCGTCAACTTTCCGATTCTTGAAAACATTGAAATCACAGTAGGGGCATATACGGGCGCAATACGGCCAATGCACATAAACGCCGAGTTCGCTATCAGCTTTGTTCACAGGAATGCTCTTGCTGTGTGACGACCGTTTATTAGCTGCGTCATATTGAAACAAATGCGGTATCAATCAGTTTACGGAATGCATTGGCGCGGTGGGAGATTTTCTGCTTATCGGCAGGGTCGAACTCAGCAAATGTTTTATCGTATCCGTCGGGCACAAAGATCGGATCATAGCCAAACCCTTTTTCGCCGCGCGGCGGAAAAACAAGGCTGCCATCAACACGCCCTTCGAAAAACTCGGCATGCCTGTCAGGCCAGGCGATGCACAATACACAACAAAAATAAGCGGCGGCGTCTGAGGCATCGCTTCGTTCCAACTCATCTTTTATGCGCGCCATGGCGACGGTGAACTGTTTGTCTGGCCCGGCCCATCGCGCTGAATAAATCCCTGGAGCGCCGCCTAGCGCCTCAACGCACAGCCCGGAATCATCCGCCAATGTCGGCAGGTTTGAGGCCTTCGCGGCGGCAATTGCCTTGATTTCGGCGTTCTTAGCGAAGGTTTTTCCGGTTTCCTCCGGCTCATCGAGCGACAATTCTTTGGCGGTTACCGGGAATATGCCGAATGGACGAAGTAACTCATTGATTTCACGCACTTTTCCGTTGTTATGCGAGGCGACGACCAACCGTCCAGGAGCCAGTTTCCGCACATTTTCGCCCACATTCTTATCCTTTATCGAAAAAATATTATCGTTTTTCGGCAAAAAGTACTTGATATTGTTTTTCGATAAGCGTATATCGATAATCAATAAGGCAGGGAAAACCAGCCAAAACAACAAAAAGGGCGCAAAAGACCCGAAAAAAAAGAGCGGCCGGAAATAAATCCAAACCGCTCAAGAAGATCAGAATGAGTAGCGTTGGATCAACAAAGGAAAAGAAAAGGAAAATCCCATGTCACGCACTAACTCGACAGATAACTTCGGCGGATTTGGCGGAATTGTCAATGGTTTGGCCGTATTCGCCACTATTTCTCTCATCGGATTTGGCTATTTCAGCTCAATTGCTGCGTTCGCGGGGGTCGCGTAATGGCCAAGCTGGCAAATCTCGCAATTGTCTTGATTTTCGCTGCGGTCGCAGGGGCGAGCCTCGTAGGGCTCGCCACAGCGGCGCCCGAAAATCTTGCGAAAGCCCAAAGCGCAGAATCGTGCGATAAAGTGATCTGTTTCGTCTCGTTGTTCTAGCCACTTCTGACTAACGAAAAAAAACGGAGTTCGCTTATGCGTGCGATCGGTAAGGGATCACTCGCCTCAATTCTGGCTGCGGGGCTTCACGTAACACGGATCATTTTGTGGATCGCTTTTATCGGCCTGGCGATTGCGATGATCATGGTTCCGTTCGCCGTCGGAATAATGTCTGCGGTTGATGGTGCTACAAATCTATCGATTGACGGCAACGTAGCCGTCGATGCTGAAGATTACATCAATATCGGCCATAATTTCGTGACCTTTGCGGTGATGCTGTTTGTGGTCGATCGGTTGTTGGAGATACTGAAAACGTTGCGCTTCGGCTCGCCGTTCGTGCGCGAGAACGCCGATCGGTTTCGCGGCGTTGGTTTTGCTCTATTGATCGGTGAAGGCGCTAAGTTTGCGTTTGGTTTCTTGTCTCTCGTTACTGACACTGATGTCGATATCAATAGCCAATTTATCACCTGGCTCGCCATTATTTCCGTTTTTGTGCTCGCTGAAGTTTTCTCAGAGGGCGCCCGTATGAAAGAAGAACAGGACCTGACTGTTTGATGTCAATTTCCGTTAAATTGGACAGAGTGCTATTGGAGCGCGGAATGTCGCTTACGGAATTATCCGAGCGCGTCGGCGTAACCATTGCAAATTTGTCCATTTTGAAAACGGGAAAAGCAAAGGCAATTCGTTTCTCAACATTGGAAGCAATCTGCAAAGAATTGGATTGTCAGCCCGGCGATATCTTGTTTTTCGACGAGAAAGACTAGCTGCTTTTTCGAATTCTCTTTAGACATATACTACTGATATGGCGCCGTGGCCGGATCGCGCTCCGATGAGGCAATGGCGGCGGCAATCCGCTTCGGGCTCGCTTCGCCAACTGCAGCACTGAACATCGCAAATACCAATAAGGCAACGCCAAGTCCTGAGGTAAACATATAGGCGATTTGCGGACCCATTATATAAAGCTGAATGCCGATAAGCGGCGCGATTATAAACCCGGATGCGCCGGCGGCGCTGGCAAGCCCGATCGCCGAGCCTTGCTCTTCTTTGGTGACTGCAATTGACGCAGCGGCGTTGAATCCGGGAACTGCCAGACCGGCGCCAAATCCGGCAAGCGTCATCCCGAAAATGACAGGACCAAGCTCAGGCAATGCCCAGATCAGCGTGTGGCCTAACACAAGTAGTACTGGCGCTACTCGCAGCAAAATTCTGGGTTCAACATTGAATCGTTGGACGATGACCAGCTGAGAAAACAAAGCGGCCATGGCGCCCGTCATCAAGCCGATGCCGGCGATTTGCGAAGCCGCCTCCGTTGATACTTCCAGGACGTCAATAAAGTAGAATGTTATCGTTTGGATCAGAATTGCATTCGTGAATCCAAAACCGACACCATAAATAATAAATGGACGTATGCGTTTATCGCTAAGCTTTACTTTGACTTTTTGCTCACGCTCAAGCGGCGACGATTTTTCAGGAAGAAATTGAACGACGACAACGCTCATAACGAGCGCCACAACGCCGATAGCGAAAAACGGCGCCGTCTTTTCGATAACCGAAAAAACGGCGCCAAACCCCGGCCCGATCATCGCGCCAAGCCCAAACGCCGCGGAGAAATTTGCAATGCCGGCGGTGCGCTTTTCAAGCGATGTGCGGTCAGCGATATAGGCTTGCGCCGCGGGCGGGCCCGCCGATCCAACGATGCCATAGAGGCTGCGCGTGGTGATTAATAATAGAAAAAGCGGCATTCCGGCGATGCCGCCTAGTAGGCCGATTTTGATCATGGCGCCGAAGGAAAGCATTGAAACGCCAAAACCAAATAGGCCGATAAATATGAATATTTTCCGGCCTGAAATATCGCTTCGGCGGCCCCATTGCGGTCCCGTTAAAACCCAGAAAATCGCTGACGTCATGAAAATCGTGACGACCTGCCGGTCTGTCAGCCCAATCTCCCGTGCGAGCGGCGGCAACACAGAAAAGACAATTGTTTGGCCCATGCCGGCGCATACTGCGCCGGCCAAGAGCAGGACATAGGCGGTAGGCCGGATCGGGGCCGGGGTCTTGGCGCTGGTCATTGCCGGGTCAAACAGCACGCGTGCTTTATTATTGCAATCCTTTGGAGCATAGTGCGTCGCTTTAGAATTTCCCGCGTTCCGGTCGCGGATCGCAGAGCAAAAATATGACTGAGCTAAAGATCGAAAATAGCAAAGCAGTGGCGCGATCCACGAATCTCGCCGGACTGACGCGCACCGAAATCGAGACCGCGCTTGGGTGCGCATTTTCGCTAGATGCGAAGCCTGCGCGCATGCGCGTCAGCCAGATTTGGCGTTGGATTTACGACGCTGGGGCAACCGATTTTGCGGAAATGACGAATATTTCGAAGGATATGCGATCGGCGCTTTCGGAGAAATTTGTTGTCGCTCGTCCAGAAATCACTGAGCGGCTCGTTTCAACAGATGGTACGCGAAAGTATCTATTGCAGTTAGCGCCGGGCGTCGAGGTCGAGTGCGTCTTCATCCCCGGCGTTGGGCGCGCTGGCGCTTTGTGCGTCTCGAGCCAGGTCGGTTGTACTTTAAATTGTACGTTCTGCCACACCGGGACGCAAAATCTCGTGCGCAATTTGACGGCTCAAGAGATCGTCAATCAGGTCATGTTGGTGAAAGACGATCTCAATGAATGGGGGCATGGCCCTGAAGATCGTCAGCTCTCGAATATCGTCTTCATGGGCATGGGCGAGCCGCTCTACAATCTGGAAAACGTCGCGGCGGCCATTGACGTCATTTCCGACAATGAAGGAATTTCGTTGTCGCGCCGGCGCATCACCGTTTCAACTTCAGGCGTCGTACCGCAGATGGAGGCGCTTGGTGAACAAACATCAGCAATGTTGGCGATCTCACTACATGCAGTGAATGATGATTTGCGGGACGAGCTTGTTCCCATCAACCGAAAATACCCGATTGACCAGCTGTTAGAGGCGTGCCGGCGCTACCCAGGCGCTTCAAATGCGCGGCGGATTACCTTCGAATATGTGATGCTGAAGGGCGTCAACGACACGGACATTGAAGCGCGCGAACTGGTGCGACTTTTAAAGGGAATTCCGGCGAAGATAAACTTGATCCCGTTCAATCCGTGGCCGGGCGCCCCATATGAGTGTTCATCATGGGAACGGATTGAGGCCTTCGCGGAAATCGTCAATCGCGCCGGGTATGCATCGCCTATCAGAACGCCGCGCGGGCGAGACATATTTGCGGCATGCGGGCAGCTGAAATCTGATAGCAAGAAGCGCCGGGCATCTGAGTTACGCAAACAAAGCGCCGGCACGCCTGTCGGCGCGCCCTGAAATACCGTAAGCGATGTTTACAGGTAAGAGCCTGTCATTTCTGAATTTTTCAAGGCGCGAGCGGCTTATGCAATAGATTTCTACCAATTTGTCATTGGTGTCGCGCAAAAATAGACTTAACCTCGCCGCCAGTCAGTTGCGTCTCATCAGAACACAACCGGAGTATCTCCATGATCAGAAATTTTGCGCACGTCATCATCTGTCTTTTGCTGTTTACTTCAACGAGCTTCGCGTCTGCCGAAAATCCGCTAACGGATGAACAGGTTTCACGATTTGTGGCGAGCCTTGATGGGTTTTCTGAATTCAGAGACGCCATGAAAGATGACGAGAAGATCAAAAACATGGAAATCGACACTCGTCCAAAGGCAGGCGAAAAGTTTCAACCCTACACGAGAGCAGTGAGCGAACTAAAAGAGAAGTACCCGAACGAGCATCAAAAGCTGTCAAACATCGTTAAGCCGCACGGATTTTCAGCGACACAATGGGGCAACGTCGCTGATCGCGTGATTATTGCGTATTTAGCAATCAAACTTTCCGAAGAAGATCCGGACACGATGGCGATGCTCGACGGCATGGATAAGTCAATGTTGGAGATGATGCCGCCGGAAATGCGATCACAAGTCGAGGCCAGCTTCGCCATGATGGAAACTGTCAAGAATGCACCGGAAGCGGACAAAGATGTTGTTCGCAAGAAGAAGGCCGAACTTGATAACTATTTCGATGAAGAACAAGCGAAGCACTAACGACGGTTCGCGTAGTTCTAATTGGTGGGGCTTATTATGAGTAAACGTCAATTGGTGCGGACGGCGCTGGTTTCGTCGGCGGTTATGTTTGGGAATTTTGCGTCCGCCGCCGCCCAATCAACCGCCGTTGCAGATGCAGTTTCGGCAGCCGATCAATATATCTCGGAAAATGCCGCGGGAATTTTAACGGGCTTTGCAGAATTACTGTCGATTCCCAATGACGCATACGATGCAGAGAATATTCGGCGAAACGCTGCGGCAATTTCTGATCTTTTCGCCGAGCGCAATTTTTCTATGGAACTGCTCGAATATGAGAACGCACCGCCGCTGATTTATGGCTTGCGCGAGACGACAGGCGCCGCGCGCACGATCGCAATCTATGTCCACTATGACGGTCAGCCTGTCGATCCGGAAGAATGGACCGATCCGCCATTTGAGCCGGCGCTTTATGACGGCGCTAAAACCGACGGCGGAACGAAAATTGCTTTTCCCGCCCCCGGTGAAAAAATAGACGAAGATTGGCGTATGTATGCGCGCTCGGCCGGTGATGACAAAGCGCCGATCCCGGCGCTACTCGCAGCGATAGACGCACTCGATGATGCGGGCGTCGCCATGTCGTCAAATATTATACTTGTGTTTGATGGGGAGGAAGAGCGCGGTTCCGACCATCTCGATGAATTCCTTGCAACATACGCCGATAAATTTGAAGACATTGACCTCTGGCTGTTTTGTGACGGGCCAATTCATCAAAGCGGGACGCCGCAACTTGTCTTTGGCGTGCGCGGCGTAACTGGAATGGATATTACTGTCTACGGACCAAATCGTGGTCTCCATTCCGGCCACTACGGTAACTGGGCGCCGGGCCCCGGTTGGAGGCTCGTGAATTTGCTTGCCAGCATGAAGAACGAGGATGGCGACGTCTTGATTGAAGGATTTTACGATTCAACGACGCCAATTAATGCTGCGGAGCTGGACGCCATTAGAAGCGCGCCGGACGTGGACAAAAAACTGCGCAAACAACTTGGGCTGGCCAAAACGGAAGCGAATAATGCACTGCTCGCAGAACGTATCCTGAAACCAGCCCTCAACCTGAAAGGGCTGAAAAGTGCGAATGTTGGCGATAAGGCCCGAAATATTATCCCGCCGGAGGCCATGGCCTCGATCGGATTGCGTTTGGTAAAGGGTAATGATCCTGAAGATATGCTTGATCTTGTTGAAGCCCATATCGAGCGGCAGGGATATGTCATTACGCGCGAAGACCCGGATGAGAAGATGCGCCGCAAACATTCATTGATTGCGAAAGTTACGCGGAACGACGGATATCCTGCGATGCGCAGTGAAATGGATGACCCGGCGTTTGCACCATTGATCGATGCGCTTTCCGCCGTGTCAGATGAATTGATTTTGACCCCGACGCTGGGCGGGTCGTTGCCGCTTTACATGTTCGAAACAGCTTCGGACGCACCCCTCGTCATTTTGCCGATTTCAAATCATGATAATAACCAGCATGCTGCGGATGAAAATATCCGCATTGGCGCCCTGTTTTACGGCGTTCGCGCTTATGCGGCTTTGCTAACGATGCCGCAGTAAGGCGCATTCTCGACTTGAATGATATTGCATTTTGACGAGAGAGCGTTACGCCTCGTTCGTTCGGAGGCAGTATGGGCCGTATAAAAAACAAATTCGAGAAATTGAGCGAAGCCGGGCGCGCAGCTTTTATTCCGTTCATCATGGCGGGCGACCCGGACTATGAGACCTCGCTCGCGATATTAAAAGAGTTGCCCGGCGCCGGCGCCGATATCATTGAGCTTGGCGTAGCCTTCACAGACCCGATGGCTGATGGTCCGGCTATCCAGGCGGCGGGTCTAAGAGCGCTTCAATCTGGCCAAACATTGAAGCGAACATTGGAGATGGTTCGGGCGTTCCGCAGGAGCGATGCGACGACACCTATTATACTCATGGGGTACTATAACCCCTTCTATTCTTACGGTGTCGACGCGTTCATTCGAGACGCCAGGGACGCAGGCGTTGACGGGCTTATCGTGGTCGATTTGCCGCCGGAAGAAGATGATGAATTGTGCATTCCGGCTTTGCGCGCTGGCATTGATTTCATCAGGTTGGCGACGCCGACAACCGACGATCTTCGCATTGATGGTGTTTTGAAGAATACTGGCGGTTTCGTATATTATGTCTCTGTCGCGGGCGTTACCGGAAAGGGGGCCGGTGAACTTGGCGATGTAGAAGGCGCCGTCAAACGGCTTAAACGGGCGTCGGGCTTGCCGGTTGCGGTGGGTTTCGGCATCAAAACGGTGGATCAGGCCCAGTGTTTTGGCGGATTCGCTGATGCGGTTGTCGTTGGATCGGCCCTTGTTGAGAAACTGGCCAGTTTAAAACCCAATGATGGTCTTGATGGAAAAACGGCCGGGGGCGATACTAATATTAATGCAGTTTTGAGTTTCGCGAGGGATATTTCGAACGCTGTCCACAACTCGCGCAAGGAGTAACGCCAAGTGAGCTGGCTTTCAAACATACGTCCAGGGATCAAGAAGATTTTCAAGCGCGACGATGATTCGAGTGACACCCTATGGGTAAAATGTATAGGCTGCGGTGAAATGATATTTCAACGCGACCTTGACGCATCGAACCAGGTTTGTCCGTCATGCCGCTTTCATTTGCCATTGTCGCCCGATGCTCGTTTGTCGCTAGTTTTCGACGATGGAGCGTATTCGAAAATTGAAGCGCCAGAGCCGGTTCAGGATCCGCTGAAGTTTCGCGATGAAAAGAAATACATAGATCGGTTAAAAGAAAACCGAAAAAAAGTCGGCGACAAAGATGCGATGACTATTGCGTCTGGGCAAATCAACAAAATGACTGCCGTCGCTGCTGTCCAGAATTTTCAGTTTATGGGCGGATCCATGGGCATGGCCCTCGGCGAAGCAATGTTGCGCGCGGCCGAAGAGGCTGTGTCTCTCAAAGCGCCGCTTATTGTGTTTGCGGCTTCTGGCGGCGCCCGCATGCAAGAAGGCATACTATCTCTGATGCAAATGCCGCGCACGACAATTGCCGTGCAAATGATTAAGGAGGCGGGGCTCCCTTATATTGTCGTTTTGACGAACCCAACGACAGGCGGCGTCACAGCGTCATACGCTATGCTCGGCGATGTTCATCTTGCCGAGCCGGGCGCCCTGATCGGTTTTGCCGGCCCACGGGTTATCGAGCAAACAATTCGCGAGAAACTGCCCGAAGGATTTCAACGCGCGGAATTTCTCGTTGATAAAGGGATGGTCGATCTCGTCGTTGATCGCAGCGAGATGAAAGAGGCGCTTGCTAAACTTATCCGAGTATTTACGCGCGGGCGCACCGCTATCCCCGCCACCGCGAACCCACCGGCGCAAAATGTTGAGGCGCCTTCTATTCAGCCGCCAGCGCCTGTAGACAAGGCTGCAGAATAGAAGCTTTGCCGGCGGAAACAATTTGACCACCATTGAAACCGTTCTTGAGCGGATTGCTGATCGGCGCCCGCGAATTATCGATCTGTCTCTAGGACGGATTGAGAGGGTGCTTGCGCGCCTTGGCGATCCGCATCTGTCGCTGCCGAAAACAATTCATGTTGCAGGAACAAATGGGAAGGGCTCGACGATTGCTTTTCTTAAAACCATGCTGTCGGCGGCCGGGCATAGCGTCCATGTTTATACATCGCCCCATCTGGTTCGTTTTAATGAACGTGTTTTGCTTGCCGGCGAAGAGGTTTCTGATGAGCAATTCATTGAGATTTTAACCCGCGTCGACCAGGCGGCCGGCAAAGACAAACTAACGCATTTTGAAACCATAACTGCGGCGGCGTTCGCAGCGTTTTCGGAAACACCGGCAGATTTTCTACTGTTGGAAGTTGGGCTTGGCGGGCGCCTGGATGCGACAAACGTTATTGCAAACCCTGCTGCGTCGATTGTGACGCCAGTCGGACTGGATCACGAAGCTTTTCTTGGGGACACGATAGAACTTGTAGCAGCGGAGAAGGCTGGGATATTTCGGGACGGCGCGCCCGCTGTGATAGGGCGTCAATCTCCCGCAGCGCATGCAGTATTGCGCGCAATCGCGGAAGAGCGCGGCGCCGCTGTATTTGCCCATGGTTCCGAATGGGACGTATATGAAGAGCATGGTCGCCTCGTCTACCAAAGCGAATTCGGGGTCAGCGATCTCGAGCTGCCGCGCATGGCGGGCAGGCACCAGCTTGATAATGCCGGTCTAGCCATTGCTGCTTTGCAGGCGTCAAAAATAAACATTTCGGATATGCAAATTTCCGACGGAATAAACTCGGCGCATTGGCCCGCGCGGATGCAACGGCTTGGTTCCGGACCGCTAGTGGACTTGGCGAACGAACTACAAGGCGGGCCAACGGAAATATGGCTGGATGGGGGCCATAATCCTCATGCGGCGCGTGCAATAGCAACCGCTATAGGCGAATTGGAGGCGCGTTCGCCGCGCCCGCTAATCATGGTTGTCGGAATGCAAGGCAACAAAGACGCAGCTGGATATTTTGCAGAATTCAAGGGAATTGTGCGGGAAACTTATTGCGTTGCAGCCGATACTGATAGCGCGATGTCTAGGGATGATCTAACCGCCATAGCGACTGCTGCAGGATTACGGGCCTCGTCTGCGCCATCAATCATCGAAGCTTTGAAACGCGCTTGGGGCACAAAATTCGAATTTTCACCGCGCATCCTGATTTGTGGGTCGCTATATCTCGCGGGAGAAGTTTTGCGCGATCACAAGTAATAGCACATCTACCCGAGCGCAGCTTCGATCCACGCGGAAATTTGGCCTTTTGGTTTGGCGCCGGTTTCGGTTGCAACCAGTTCACCATCTTTAAATATCATCAGCGTAGGAATTCCGCGTACGCCATATTTCCCAGGCGTCTCTGGATTTTCGTCAATATTTATTTTGACGATCTTCAATTTGCCGGCAAACTCATCGGAAAGCTCTTCAAGCGCCGGGCCGATCTGTTTGCAGGGGCCGCACCATTCAGCCCAGAAATCAATTAGCACCGGTTCTGACGAGTTGAGAACATCAGCGTCAAAGCTTGTGTCAGTTACAGGTTGGGTCGCCATTTTTAGTTTCTCCGAGCGATTTAGAAGCGTGAATTTTCTTTTGTCAGCTAACATAGTCTGCAAGACCGCGATATCAACCCGGCGCAACATAGCGCGCGAAAGCGTGATCGAGCATTTCATTTGGGATCATCATCAGCTGCGGCGCGAATGTCCAAAGGAGCGCTAAGGAAATCTCATGGTCATGATATATTTCCTGAAGCACTGCGCGATAGGCCGCCATTTGTGCAATATACGCCTGGGGCGCGTTCTGTATACAATCAGGCGGCGGGCGATTGGTTTTGTAGTCAACAGCCATGACCTTTTTTTCAGAGATCGCAAGCCTGTCAATTTGACCGTTTATAAAAATGTCGGCGCCCTTGGGGGTTCCGGCGATGGCGACTTCAGCTCTTGACCCTTCGGCGAATACCTCAGCGAAAGTGGAATCATTCAGTACATCCAAAACCTCGCCGATCCAGGATTTACCAATAGCATTGTCGAGATCAGGAGCGAGTTTTTCAAGCAAGCGTTCTGCGGCGTTCAATCGATCGTTAGTTGGTAATTCAGGCAAAAGTTCTAGTAGACGATGAATGATGCGGCCGCGAAAATAAATATCACCGGCCAATGGTGAATAGGATGCGTCTGTAAAATTGCTATCGGTTGCTTCTAAATCGTCCGCAAGGTGCGACGGCGTGATCTGTCGTTCGATTTTTTCTTGGTGAACCGGTTCGTCCAACCATGCCGGTATGTTGAGGTTTTGCGCATCGGTTGTATTTTTGTCTGTATCTACGGCCGATAACTGTGATGAGGATAAGCGCAATACCCTTTCATCTTTGTTTGCCCATTCCGGCGCCGGCAATTCCTCTAGCTGTCCTTCCAACGATTCGAAAGCGTCCAACGCTAAGGAATGCCAAGAGCGTTCGCTTATCGGTTTTTCTCGCGGATTTTTATCATTGCCGAGTTCAATGCCGCAAACATAAAGCCGGTCTCGCGCGCGCGTCGCTGCAACGTAAAAAAGCCGTCGATACTCCTCGAACATAGCCGTTTTCGCGGCGTCCCTGGCGGCGGCGGTTTGTTCGTTATGAAACTCCGACCGCGCAACCAGCGCATTGACCTTTTGGGACCCGTATTCGGCGGACGCATTCAAAGCGAACAATGGCCCATTTTTATTAGTCGCAGGGCGCCGGTGGGCGTCAAGTAGGATTACGATTGGCGCTTCAAGTCCTTTAGCGCCGTGCACTGTCATGACGCGCACCGCGTTGTTTGCGTTTTCCATTTCGCGCTTGATCTCACCAGCATTTCTCTCAAACCAGTCAACAAAAAGTTTAAGCGAGCGCGGATAACGTCGCTCAAAAGCAAGTGCTTGCCGCAGCAATTCATCGAGACTGTCTTTTGAGGAATTCGTTAAGCGCTCAAAGAATCGTTTGCGTCCAGAAACAGCGCCGCCCTCTAGCAGGTGAGAATAAAATCCGAATGGCCCTTTTCTTAATCCGATCTTTGTTGCCGCTGATATTTCGTCGTAGGCTTCGTTCCATCTCGGTTTGGTCGTCCGTTTTTTACGGAGCGCACTCCATAGGCTGACGTGGTCACCGCGCTTATGAGCGATTTCAAACAATTCGTCTTCAGTGAATCCGTATAACGGGCTTTTCAGTATTTCAGCTAATGACAGATCATCACCGGCATATGTCGCGAATTTCGCAAAAGAGAGCATGTCTTCGATTGCCGGGTCTTCAAGCAATTTCAAGCGATCAGCGCCAGCGACAGCAATCTCATTAATGGCGAGCTGTCGGATCACTTCGTTGAACAGCGCCCCCCGGGTCTGAACTAAAATTAAAATATCGCCAGGCTCTATTAGTCGGTCCTGGGATGGTAATACTTCGTGTCCAATCCAGTTTTGTATTTCCTGCGCGACGTAGCGACTTAAGACCTTTGTAGGATGTTCGTCGCCGGGCATATCGATTGGCGCATCCCACGGGTTGGTTTCCTTCTTTTCAGGGCGCGGCGCTAGCGGCCAGATTTCGACAAGCCCAGCTTCGTCATTGCGATTGGAAAGGTGCTTTGGAATGGTTTCATCGCCGAGGCCAGCTGCGGCCTCCGC
Source organism: Hyphococcus sp. (assembly GCA_013002535.1). Lineage (GTDB taxonomy): Bacteria > Pseudomonadota > Alphaproteobacteria > Caulobacterales > Parvularculaceae > Hyphococcus. Next base: position 22,621 of record JABDJK010000104.1, on the reverse strand, counting down.
GGGAGCGAACAACGCATCAACAAATTCAAGGACCGGGCGCGTTGACCGAAACGACATAGCAAGCGTTGCGCTCAGATATTCGCCAACATTGCTTAATCGCTGTCCTAATTGTGTTTCTTTGGTTTCGAAGAGCTTCGCGTCGGCGCCTTGGAATGCATAGATTGACTGTTTCAAGTCGCCAACGGCGAAAAACGAACGGTTGATGTCGCGCGCGCCGCCTCCGGCGAGGTAATCATCGATAAGTTGTTCAACAATCGCCCATTGATGAGGGCTGGTATCTTGCGCCTCATCTATGAGTATATGGTCAATACTATTATCCAGTTTATACATGACCCAGGCGTTGTCAGCCTGCGCGAACAAATTTCGTGTCGCAATTATAAGGTCATCAAAATCTAGATATGCTCGGCTGCTCTTCTCGGCAGCATAGATTTTTTGCAATTCGCTTGTCAGATTGTCCAGCGCTATTGTGTCTTTTGCGATCTTCAGGGCGCGTAGCCGCCGTGCGCTTGCCCAGAAGCGCTCCTGAAGCGCCGATAAATACTCCGCTGCCCATGGATCAATTTTGTCTGTTGCTTTTGTTGTAATTTTATCGCGCGGCTTAGCGCCATTGTTGACCAGAAACAAAGAATCGAGCGCATTCCATCTGTCGGTTTGTTCACCGCTGTTTAAATATGCCGCGGTAAACTTCGTCAGATTTTTGGGATTGCCGCCTGTTTTCTCAAGAGCGTAGTGAGCGCGTTCGATTTCTGATTGCGAAATTGAATTCAGCAATTCATCAATTATCGCATTTTCGGACATTGTCGGGTTAACGCCCAAATGATGGAAAAGATACTTATCGCGCGGTTGTTCGGTTTCGCTAAAGACCCGTCCATCACGCAAAGCCCTGCCCATTGTATTTCGCAACAGCGCCCGCAATTCAGGCTCGAACATCAAATTTGAAAGGCGCCGTAGAGCCTCTATGGCATCCTTGTTTCCCACTATTGCAAGCTGATCAATGCAGGCTTCAATTATCGTGCTTGCTTCACTGTCCTCCATGACCGCGAAACCGGGCGGAACACCAGCCTCCAATGGAAATCGTTTTAATACATTCTCGCAAAAGGAATGAATGGTTTGGATTTTAAGACCGCCTGGCGTTTCCAGCGCGCGGGCGAATAACACTCTGATTTTCGCGAGCTCGCTACCGGAGCGCGATCGGAAGTCGCTGCCTTCGAGTTTTCGGAATGCTTCTTGTAGTTCGCCATCATCAAAAAACGCCCATTCGCCGAGGAGATCGAACAAGCGAACTGTCATTTCAACTGACGCGGCCTTAGTGAACGTGATGCAAAGGATTTTTTGCGGATCAACACCCGCCGCCAAAAGGCGCGCCACGCGATTGGTTAGCACTCGGGTTTTTCCCGACCCGGCATTCGCAAGCACGAATGCAGATCGCGATGGATCCGCAGCGAGCGTTTGCTGGAGCGTAGTTTCCTCAAGCGGCGTCACCCGATATCTCCATGCGCATTTCGCTCGCGCCGCCGGGCGAGATGGTCATAATCACCATAGTCGTTCATGTATTCTGGCCGCGGTTGTGAAAGATAAGGCGTCTGAGGGTCACAGAAATGGGGCATTAAATTGTGGAGGCCTTGTTCTGCGTCCTTAATCGCTTCAGCGCATTCCTCGTCCGACCATATTGTCGCCTTTTGTTCTCGTCCTGCGGTGGGCAACACGCGAATATATTCCAGACCCGCCACGTTCGATTTACCGATGGACTCGTAGCCGCCGGCTTCAACAATTAAGCCTGTCAGCGGCAATTGTGGGCTGAAAGAATTTGATTGCTTTTTTGAGGGCGGGTCCCCTGTTTTGTAGTCAATGACATAAGCCGCGCCAGATTTATCCGTATCGATACGGTCAGCAATCGCCCGCAAGACATACTGGTTTCCGCCGATTTCAATTCCCGCCGACCCCTTGGCTTCAAGCAGTCGCGGCGTGAAGTTTTGGCCTAAATTTTGGTTCCATTGAATGAATTGTTCAAAGGCGCTTTGCGCTTGTGCGCGCCAAAACGGCGCATGTTTTTCATCCATGCCGTAAGTTGCCGCGTGCAATGAAAACAGGTCATTCAATCGGTCTAATTCGTGTTTCCCGTGATGTGCGTCGGCGTCGTCCAAAAATTCTTCGAATATCTTGTGAAACAGACTTCCTAAATGGCGTCGATCAAAGTCTTCATCGTGCCGATCAAGTTTTTTTAATTCCAAAATTTCTCTGCAGTAAATCCAATATGGATCGCGTAAAAGCTTTTCGATTCGCGTTACAAAGAATTCTCGGGGGCGAGCCTCCACAGGCGGCCTGGGGCTTGGCTGGCCGATGATTTTGATTGATTTCGGCTCGTCCATGCGCCGGGCCAGAAATTCATACCGAGCAGATTTATCTATTATTTTCTCAGCATCAGCGCCGCGCAGGATATTTTTCAATCTGACAATCCATCTTGAGGGAGTTGTCGGCTTTCCATCGGATTTTGCTGATCGCGTAAGCACAACATGTGGAGCAGCTGTCAATTGGGCAAAGTCATGCGCCGCCAAGCCGATTCTTTCCTCTGCCGTCGGCAATTCCATTTCGCGCCGCATGCCTCGCGATAAAAATGGATCGATAGCCGCTTCTCGCGGCCAGACACCTTCGTTTAATCCGCCTAAGATCATGACATCGGCGAACTGTAATCTTGCCTCTAAGGGGCCGTAAATTTTTACTCTTGGATGGCTTTCGATGCGCCGGTGAACGGTCGCCGACGATATCAATTGAAAAAGTATATCGGGCAAGGCCGACGGAAAAGCGCTGGTCATAATTTCCAGGTTTTCTCGAATTCGACCCAGCGTTTTTGCGGCGACGTCGCCGTCTTCGCCGCGCCACAATATTTTATTCCCTGGCAATTGGTCCGTCGATGCGAAATTTTCAGCGACGACGATGAATTGTTCAAACCTTATTTTAAATTCATTCGTTGAGTAATCGAAAGGGCCGGCCAGGTCTTCAATAATGTCAATCAGTGCAAGCGCATGATCTTTCAAAGGATCATTAATCAATGAATTTTGCTCGATACGCTCGCGAAAAGCATCAGCGAAATTTGCATGATCGCCGTTTGCCGAAAGTCCGCGCAATAATTGATCAAGCGCATCAGTCATGCGTGCGCGCGCGGCCTGTGAAAGGCCTCCGCCAAATAACGGATGCCGAACTACCGAAAGCAAACCGACAGCGCTAAGTGGGCTTGTGAGCCAATTCGAAACCAACCTCAAAAATGCGCCACATGGTGTGTTAGCTAAAGCAATGCCGGCTGAGTCATCTACTGAAATATTCCACCGACCCAATTTTTGAATAACGCGCCTGGATAGTTCACGATTTGGCGTAACAAGCGCGATAGTCGCATCCCTGTTTTCCAGCGACTCACGGATTTTAAGGGAGATGGCGGCGGCTTCACGATCTTCATCGCTGGATTCAATCAGCTCGACACCTTGAAGCGCAGCGGTCAGCTCAGCTTTATTCCTTCCGACGTTGTTCGCCCAATCGAGCCAGCTGTCGGTTCTTATTGCTGGGCGCAGCGCAACAGAAAACATTTGTATTCGCGCTGAACAGTGTGATGGATTGCCTTGACGCCAACGGGCAACGTTTTTGCGTTCTATTCCAAGCGCGGTGATCAGTTTTTTCAGGCCAAATTGCGGATGAGACTCGTCAATGCTCTCATAGATGCTGTCTTCCGACCATTGGTCGAGGCCGGGCAGAACGACCGCACCCATGGGCAGCGAAGCGACCGTTTTGATTAACCGACTTACGGCGGGTGTAGATCCAGTTGTCCCCGCAATAATCACAGCATAGTCAGGAGGCGAATTCCGCCAATGCGCGTTTTGCAAATCTATCAACTGGATTCGACGCGTTGATGGGTCGAGCAGTTTCCGTTCGGCCAAGTAATTTGGCCAGTGGCGCGTTACGATGCTTAGAAATTCTTGTGATTGCCGCCAATGTTTTGCGAGCGTATCGGGCACGATGGCATTTATCTGGCTCGCTGGAATCTCGTTCGTACTTAACGAATCAAGGAGATCGGCAAGCTCTGCTGCAGCTGCAATTGAAGCAGCCCAGTTTTTTTGCCCTCTGAAACTTTCAGTATGGGCTGCAACCAGGCTGGCAAGCGTAAGCTGGCGCTCTTCGGCCGAAATTGCCGGTGCGACATTGAAGTCGTCTATCGGCCGGCCGTCGAACAATAAAATTTCATCGCCATCAATATCTCCAAGCGTATGGATTTGCGGCAGTAAAGACGCTCGCCCGTGAGGCGCAGTTTCTACGAATGCGCGCACCAATGCGCGTTTTGCACGGCGCGTTGGCAAATAAATTTTGACGTCTGAAATTTCGAGGGGCTGATGCTTTGCGATAGCGCTTCTTATGCCAACGGCCAGGCTTCGCAGAAAATCCTCGCCAGGATTAATTGAATATACGCGAGGCGCCGCCGCCGAAAATAGTTCAGTTAGGCTAACTTCTTCAGGCATGTCTATTTGACATAAATTTTTCCGCCGCTTCCAATCCGGCTGGATCTCCCACATGCATCCAGAACCCGTCATAAACCACGCCATGAAGACGCTTCGATTTTGCCGCTATATCCCATAGTTTTTTGGTCGAATATGCGCCGCCTGGCCCTTCCTTAATCAAGCTGGTGGCAATGAGTTGTAGTCCTGTAAATACAAATGGCGCCATTGCTTTGCGGCGGAACGTAATTTCACCATTATCGCGTATATTGAAGTCGCCATCTCCATAGTAACCGGTCGTTTTTTCGATAGGCGCCAATAGCAGGAGCGCGTCCATACGATTATCATCCCAATGCGCTTTTAAAGTCTCGCATGCGCCATTCGCACCGTCATCAACAAACACGGCATCAGTATTCGTGCAAAAAATTTCATCTTGTGGAAACAAAGGCAGAGCGGCTTGCAGTCCGCCCCCTGTTTCCAATAGTTGTTCGCGCTCGTCGGAGATGAATACTTCCGGGCGGTTACGCCCTTTGAGATGCGCCTCAATTTTGTCGGCAAGGTAATGAACATTTACAATCGATCTTGAAACTCCAGAATTAGCAAACCGGTCCAGGGCATGATCGATCAAAGACTTGCCGGAAATTTCGATAAGCGGCTTGGGTTTTTCCAGTGTCAGAGGGCGCATTCGTGTTCCCAAACCAGCGGCAAGCACCATTGCCGTGTCGAATTTTGCCATCAGGAAAATTTCTCCGCAAAATGTTGTCCCATAAAGTTTTTTAAGGTCGCAGCTTCCGGGCGCGCCAGGTCGCGCTTGAAGTGCGCTTCGACGCGAGGAAGCAATTCGAGATATCGGGTTTTGCCATCGCGCTTTGCAAGGCGAGCAAAGACACCGAGTATTTTCGCGTTTCTTTGTAGTGCTAAAATCGCATATTCTTTTTGAAATTGTTCTACGGACAAGCCTTTCGAACTTTCTATGCTGCAGCAATATTTTTCGATCATAGCATCCTGCAAATGCGGGCTGACATCGCGGCGAGCGTCTTCAAGGAGCGATACTAGATCATAGGCGCGTGAGCCCATTAATGCGTCTTGGAAGTCGATCAGCCCGAGCCTTTCAATGCCGGTTCGGTCTGGAAGAAAGAGCAAATTTTCTGCGTGGTAGTCTCGCAAGACAAGCGTCGATGGAGCGGCGAGCTCCGAAAGCAAATCATCGAAGATTGCAATGAACTCCTCGACCAAATCTGAGATGGGTTCAGCGCCGTGGAATAGCGGCCAATACCACTCTGTAAACAGCGATGCTTCGGTGCGGTAAGCAAGTTTGTCGTAGTCTTGGATTGTAAACTCACTGGTTGCAGGCGCAGTCTCAATTTGTTGATGGAGCAGAACCAGACCATCCACCGCCAATTCGTATAATTCAGTCTCGTTGGTCGACGTTGCAATCCGCGCAAACAATTCGTCGCCGAGGTCTTCGGTTAGAGCGAGACCCAATTTTAGGTCAACCGCATAGATTTCCGGCGCCGCGAGACCATTGCTGCGCAAGACATTCGCTATCTCGACAAATGCGCTCAAATTCGGCCCGGCCAAACGCGCCATGGCATTATAACCGAGCCTTTCGCGCTCAGCCTTGCTTGCCGCCGGCGGGCAAGCTGCGGCCTCAGCATTAGGCGGTGCGATCATTAATATTGCTTTGCTGGAGTTGCTTTGCACGCGCATGTAGCTGCGTGTCGATGCATCGCCGGCGAGTGGTTGAAACGTATTCGTTGAGAAACCGCTGCGTTCGACAAATTCTTCAATGTGCGGATTTAGTGCTTGCAACGATGCCATTCTAAAAATGCAAATCTCTCAAAAATTTAAGGTTTCTCGATTCAAACGCTCGGCCCAAGCGCCATTATGCCTAAAATGAATATGACGTTGGTTTGATTCCACAGAAATTGAAATTTCCAGTCGGCCGTCAGGCAAAATTTTGTTGATTTTCTCGGGCCATTCGATCAGGCAAATGCCTTGGTCTAGAGCATCTTCGAACCCCAACTCCCAAATTTCTTCTGCATCTTTGAGCCTGTATAGATCAAAATGCGAAAGTTCGATGTCGCCTTTCGCGTAGATCTCGACAAGTGTGAAAGTCGGGCTGGGCGCGAAATTTTCACCGCAGAATTCCCTGATCGTGCCTCTTGCGAGAGTCGTTTTTCCTGCGCCAAGGGGCCCTGATAACGTAATCAAATCGCCGGGCCGAATGAGCGCGGCAAGCTTGCGCCCGACGCTTTCGACGTCGGATTCTGAATCAAACGGGCCTGTGTCAAATTCCATAATCTACTCACCCGACCTCAGGTTTCTTGTATTCCTGAGCGAGTCTAGTTGAAGATTCCCGAAAAAAAATTGTTTTCTTACTTGCCGTCGCGCGAGCAGGCGCTAAATCAGCGGCTTATCCGCGGATTGGCGTGTGAGCGCCGTAAATTGAGATTAGGTTTTATGGCGAAGATTACTTTCATTGAATATGGCGGCGCTGAGCATGTCGTTGATGCGGAAAATGGCGCTTCTGTTATGGAGGCCGCGATCAAAAATATGGTTCCCGGCATTGATGCTGACTGCGGCGGCGCGTGTGCTTGTGCGACCTGTCACGTATATGTTGATGACGGGTGGCGTGAAAAGGTCGGAAAACCTGAGGCGATGGAAGAATCTATGCTCGATTTCGCCGCAGAGCCTAAGGAAAATTCACGACTGTCTTGTCAGATTAATGTTTCGGACGCTTTGGACGGTCTGATCGTTCGATTGCCTGAATTTCAAGGGTAGCAAAAAAACCGGTTGACTGATTTTCGCTGGCGCCGTTTTATGAACAAATGGAGAACATAGAGCAAGGCGGCGCTGAGGAACAATCAGGCGAATTGTGTCGCCCTGATCAAACAATAATCCTTACTCAAGGCATTATCCGGCTTTTTACAGATTTTGGTTTTGCTCCCCTTGCAGAATTTAAACTCTCTAATGGGCGCCGTGTTGATGTCGCGGCGCTCGATCGCAAAGGGCGCTTAATTTTCGCTGAAGTGAAGTCTTGCAGAGCCGATTTTGAATGCGATCAAAAGTGGACGGAATATCTCGAATTTTGTGACGAATTTTTCTTTGCGGTCGATCCGACTTTTCCGAAGGAGTTATTGCCAAGTAACGAAGGGTTTATCCTGGCCGACAGATATGGCGCAGTCATCCAACGGCAAGCGCAACAACGAACGCTGGCGGCAGCGCGCCGAAAGGCAGTTACATTGCGATTTGCTCGTCAGGCGGCCCGGCGCGCAATTATTTTTGCACCTTGATAAATCGATAGCCGCTATTGCGGCGTAATTCGGAGCAGCGTTCCTTCTGGCGCGCCGCGACGCTCTTCAGTTGTCACATATATGGCGCCATCAGGGCCAACACGCACATCGCGAATTCGATTGCCGAGCAAATACCTTTCTTCGCCGACTTCATTCATATCGTTCATAATGATGCGGTGCAGTGCTTCACCGCTGCTCGACGACATGGCGCCAACCAGTAAGTCGCCGCGCCACTCCGGGAACATATTGCCGTAGTAAACGGCCATTCCAGATGGCGCGATGCTGGGGGTCCAGTATTTGAAGGGTTGGGTTGTGCCTTCATATTCTGTAAACGGTGTAATCTTTGCGCCATTATAGTCGATGCCATATGACGCAATGGGCCAACCATAGTTGGCGCCCGCTTGCACGATATTGATTTCGTCGCCGCCACGGGGCCCGTGTTCATTCTCCCATAACACGTCGCGTTCCGCGTCATATGCGAGGCCTTGTGGGTTGCGATGCCCTTTGGAGAAAAGCTCTGGCAGAGCGCCGTCGCCAAAATCTGGGTTGTCGTCCGGTATAGATCCGTCCGGATTTAATCGCACTACGGCGCCAAAACTTGAAGAATTGTCTTGCGCTTTTTCTTTGTACCGTGATCCTTCGCCAATTGAGATGTACAATTTATCGTCCGGCCCCCAAACAATTCGCCCGCCGAAATGATGTCCAGTGTCCTTCAATGGGGTCGCGTCGTAAACTGGCGTCAAGTTCGTAATTATTTGTCCATCAAAATTTGCACGGGCAACGCGCAACGCATTGGCGTCCTTTGTTCCGTGGGCGTAAGCCAGAAAAATAACGCCGTTCGATGAAAACTCCGGATGCGGCATGATATCGAACATGCCGCCTTGATTGTTGACGTAGACATCCGGAGCGCCGGGGATCGGTTCATCCTGCATTTCGCCATCGCGAATTGCCCGAACCGACCCGGAGCGTTCAGTTACGAGAATTAGATTGTCGGGCAAAAATGCGATCGACCATGGATTGCTTAATCCGGTTGCAAGCGTTTCGACGTTAAGCGCAGTTCGCCCTTCGGGCGCGGGCTCCGCGAGTGTCGTCTGCAACGACGCATCACCGCCGCCTTTGCTGGATTGTGCATCGTTCGCGCCGGCGCTGTCTGTTTGGGTGCATCCCGCTAAAAGCGCTAAAATGGCAATCGGCGACAGCGGGTTATAAATCGGTTTCATGGCACAACTCCATTTACGGCAATATCGGTCAGATAACGGTTATTGCGTCGGGGGGCTCGACGTCAATGCAGTTGTTATGTCAAAATATTCGAAATTGCTAAGGCGCAAATAATCCAGGAATTTGATAGTTGGCCAGAAATATCATTGCTTACGTAATATCGGCCGCGATCACAGTGTTTTTGGCAGCCGCGTTTTATACGCAGCAAGTCCTCGCGCGGCAGGCAGATATCGGCGTTGAATATTCAACTTCGCAATCTGTGAGCACATTTATTCAAAATCTAGGCGGTCTCGCGCCGACTTACGGACTAATCCTGTTCATCGCACTCGCAATTGGTTTTCTCGCGGCGACGTTTTTAAAACGTATTTTGACGCCCCTGGCCAAGGTTGCATATCCCGTCGCCGGCGGCGCCGCAGTTTTTACCGCGCTCTGGCTAATCGAGAACGTTGTCGCTGGCGGCGGTGTCGGGGTTATGGGCGGCGCGCGCGGAACAATCGGGCTGGCAATGCAAGTTTTTTCCGGCGTCTGCGGCGGCTTTGTCTATTCATTGTTGCGATCGCCATCATAAAGAATGGCGAATACCCCCGATAAAGATCTTGAGAAGAGGCTTTCGATTGGCAATACGCTTTCGGACGCACGCATAAGGGATTTGGCCGCGATGGTCGTCGCCGGTGTTGTAATCGGCGCGTGGGCGATGTCGGTGGGCGAGGTGACGATTTTAAATGTTTCACTTGTCTCCATTCTATTTGTTACTGTTGGCGTAGCGGCGTATTTTATGATGCCAAGGGCAAATCACGCCGAAGAAACTGCGTTATTTGCTGACAACCGGGCTTTGGAGTTAAGCGGTTTGGAAAGCGTTCTCGGCGCATTACCGGCGCCGATTTTTATTTTGAACAAGGATGCTATTATCGTAAGCGCCAATCGTGCAGCGGAAGATTTTTCGACATCAAGCCCCCTGATCGGCGCCCATATCGCAACAGCATTGCGTGCTCCGGAAGTTTTTGAAGCAATAGAAGTCGTATTGGCCGGCGGCGTATCAAAAGAAGTTGAATTCGTTACAATTAGCTCTGTTGAACGAACTTGCCGCGCACAAATCACGGCGGTTGAGGAACAGATAATCGTCTTTGTGCAGGATTTGACGACGCAAAGGCGTCTCGATCAAATGCGTGCGGATTTCATCGCGAGCGCCAGTCATGAACTGCGAACGCCATTAGCGTCCCTGATTGGATTTATTGAAACATTACGCGGCCACGCAAGAACTGATATAAAGGCGCAAAAGAAATTTCTGAAAATCATGCATTCTCAAGCGGAGCGGATGCAACGTCTCGTTTCAGACCTAATGTCGCTTTCACGCATCGAACTGAACGAGCATGTTCCACCGCATGACATCATTGATCTCGCGGAGGTTTCAGAAGACGTTATCGAAAGCCTGGATCCAATACTGAAGGCTTCAGATGCGATTGTAGATTTCACGAACGAATTAAATGGCGGCGCGAATATTGTCGGCGACAGAGATGAGATTTTTCAGGCCATCCAAAACCTGCTCGATAACGCTGTTAAATATGGCGGGGAAAACCCGATGATCAAATTGCGTGTCGGGCATGGCGAGGCCCCGTCGCTTACATCAACAGAAGGCGAACCAGGCCATCGTGCGGGCGACTCGGCGGCGCAAAGCGCAGCACGACTTGGGGTAAGCTTAGCGGACTTGATTTATGTGCAAATTCGAGATTTCGGGCCGGGAATCGAGCGTGCAGACCTGCCGCGCCTGACCGAACGGTTTTACCGCGTAAACGTCGAGCGCAGCAAAAAAAGCGGCGGAACTGGCCTCGGCCTGGCAATTGTGAAGCATATTGTTAACCGCCATCGCGGGGGTTTTCAGATAGAAAGCCGGCTCGCCGGTGGGACCGCATTTAATTGCTATTTCTCGGCGATATCGCGCGAAAGTTGATCTTTGACTTGAAATGCGCAAATATTGCGCATATGGCGCTTCATGTTTCTTGAATGGACAAGAAAATGTCACAGAAATTAGGCATTTAGCGTTCTCGATAATCCTAACGACTGAGAGTGAACATCGTTGTGTTGGCACAGGGCTACGATAACATTGTTGTGGAACGGCGCTCGCTTGAGAATGAACTCGCAAGAATGGCGGCTTCTGTTGAAAGCCAGTTGCAGGGCGCTGTCACAGCGTTTGAGCGCCGGGATATCGTCGCCGCCGAGCGGTTGATTGAGGGCGACGCGCGAATTGATGAATACTTTTCTGATATTGAAGCAAAGGTCATCAATCTTCTTGCGGCGGGCAAGTTAGCCGACGGTGATTTGCGAAAAGTTGTCTCTATTATGAAAGTCAACGGCGAATTAGAGCGCGTCGGCGATCTTGCTAAAAATATTGCAAAGAGAACGTTGGTTGTCAGTCGGGAGAAAAGCGCATCACCGAATGTTGGGGTCGCCAGAATGGGCCGCGCCAGCGTTCTTCAATTCGCAGACATTCTGAACGCATACGCCAGTCGCAACCTCGATGCCGCTAAAGCTGTGTGGCGCGGCGACGATGAATTGGACGAACTTTATAACTCTGTTTTCCGCGAGATTATAAACAAACTGGTCTCCGACCCTAATTTGGCTAACGCGTTTATTCATCTTGTTTTCATCGCCAAAAACTTCGAACGTGTGGGCGATCACGCGACAAATATTGCCGAGGCCATTCATTTTGAATTGACCGGGCAACCTATGCCAGACCTTCGGCCCAAAAGCGATAATACCGCTGCAGCCACCGTTGACGCAGGGCTTTTAGACTGAACTTCTCGATGAACGAGCAATCTTGAAATGTCGAAAACGAAAATACTGGTTGTTGAAGATGAAGAGGCGATCGCGACGCTACTCGAATACAACCTAAAAAAAGAAAAATTCAGTGTCACCGTCGCGACAGACGGCGAAGAAGCGCTCCTGAATGTAGAGGAGTCGGCGCCTGATCTGATTATTCTAGACTGGATGCTGCCGCGGGTATCCGGGATCGAAGTGTGCCGCCGCCTAAGAGCGAAATCTGAAACTGCGAATATCCCGATCATCATGTTAACGGCGCGATCTGAAGAGGCGGACCGTGTCCGGGGCTTGGAAACCGGCGCTGACGATTACCTGACAAAACCGTTTTCAACCGTGGAGCTGATTGCCCGGGTGCGGGCTGTCCTTCGACGTATCAGGCCCGGCTTGGCCGATGATCGCGTTGTCGTTGGCAACATCGTTATCGACCGGGCGTCGCATCGCGTCACGCGCGAGGACAAAGAAATTCATCTAGGGCCGACAGAGTATCGTTTGCTAGATCATTTTATACAGCATCCGGGCCGCGTATTTTCACGTGAGCAATTGCTGAACGCAGTTTGGGGAACCGATGTGTTCGTGGAAATACGGACTGTCGATGTCCACATCGGTCGGCTACGCAAAGCCCTGAATAAATACAATCAAGGCGATCCAATAAGAACTGTGCGATCTGCCGGGTATTCGCTTGACGCCAACTAAAAAAGCCCGCTGGCGCGGGCTTTTTTTATAATTTCACGATCAAATTGAATTAACCGGCAGCGCGCCGTTTCCCCGCGGGCGGTGCTAGCACGCGGCGTTGCGGCGGGCGCTCGCCCCGGCGTTGCGGCGGCTGAAAAGCCATATGCGCGTGGTAGGCGCAGTATGATTTCCCAGATAACGTTGACTGACCGCAAAAATGAAAGTCGTCGGTTGCCGGATCGCCGATAGGCCATTTGCACATGTTGTTTTTGATATTGGCAACTGTCATTCGGTCACCGGAGTCCAAAACAGCTGGCGCGATGAAAGCGGGCTCGGGAATGACCGGTTTCATCGACTCAGAGCTTGGCTTTTCGTCGGCCGTATTTTCGCGCTTTTCTGTAGCTTCGTATGTACGGCCGCGTTGTGGTTTTGCGGGCGTCGCGCGGCCTGAGAGACCAAGGCGATGAACTTTGCCAATAACGGCATTGCGGGTTACACCGCCCATTTTGTTGGCGATTTGCGCTGCAGAAAGTCCTTCAGCCCACAATTTCTTAAGTTGTTCTACGCGGTCGTCAGTCCAAGCCATCAGCATTTCCTCCCTCGGTTTCCCGGGATTTGCTAGCGATACAGAATCAATATCTTGTGGATGTTTTCGTATCGCGTCCGGAATTACCAAAATATAGTAACCGGCGGATCGAAAAACACAACATGGCGCCAGAAGATATTTTTGCCCACTATATGTTGATAATTATCCATACTTGACGAAATCGGCGCCCGGAGGGCACATCGCGCAATTGATCAACTGGTTTCCCAGCGAACAAGAGAATGATTTTTATGGATGAATCCCGATTTAGCGGATTGGCGACTGATTCATCCGACACGTCGTTTGGCGTCCGGCGTTTTGGCGCCGTGAACTGGCTTGGTCTTTGGACGCTTTACGCAAAAGAGGTTCGGCGCTTCATAAAAGTCATTGCCCAGACAGTCATTGCGCCTGTCATTTCAACGCTGTTGTTCCTGGTTGTCTTTACGCAGGCCTTTGGCGCGTCGCGACCAGACATAGCGGGCGTTCCATTTATCGCATTTTTGGCGCCTGGATTAATCATAATGGCGGTGTTGACCAATGCATTCACCAACTCGTCGTCGTCGCTCATTATCGGAAAAGTTCAGGGTTCAATTGTTGACGTATTGATGCCGCCGCTGTCGCCGTTTGAATTGACGATTGCGTTCGTTGGCGGCGCGGCGACGCGCGGTTTGTTGGTGGGATTTATTACCGCGATTACAAGCGCTGCTTTCATGGCGCTAAACGGCGCGCCGATGCAAATCGCGAATTTTTGGATACTCCTTTACTTTGCGACGATTGCGGCGCTAATTTTTGCGATGCTCGGCGTTATTGGCGGCATTTGGGCGGAAAAGTTCGATCAACTTGCTGCAGTTACGAATTTTTTGATCACGCCGCTGACTTTTTTATCGGGAACATTTTATTCCGTTGAGCGATTGCCAGAGCCTTTTCGGTCGGCGAGCCAATTCAATCCCGTTTACTATTTGATCGATGGGTTTCGGTCCGGATTTACTGGTGTGACGGAGGCAGACCGGACAGTCGGGTTCGCGCTAACGCTCGCAATCTCTGTAGCTCTTTGTTTTGCGTGTTATTCGCTTTTAAAGTCCGGTTATAAACTAAAAGACTAGCGGGCGCAGATACGTGCGCCAACGGAGTATACTATGAGTTCCAGTGCGCCGGAGATCCAGATTTTGGACGATTCCGTTGTCCCGTTTCAACTAGCAGATACGAATATCCGCGGCCGAATTGTCACGTTATCGGCGTCGATCGATAAAATTTTACAAGCCCATGGCTACGCTCCAAATATATCTGAATTGACGGGAGAGATCGCATGCCTCGTAGTGCTGATGGGCTCATCGCTAAAATTTGACGGCAAAATGATCTTGCAAGCGCAAGGCGACGGCGATGTTGCGATGGTAGTCAGCGACTACAATACAAGCGGTGAAATTCGGGCAATGGCAAAGGCTGAAGAAGGCGCGCCGGATGAGCGCGGCCGGGCGTTATTAAAAAATGGGCATTTCGCCGTTACCGTAGATCAAGGCGCCGATATGGATCGCTATCAAGGCGTCACGCCATTAGAAGGCGATAATATGAGCGACGCGGCCGCCGCCTATTTCGATCAATCAGAACAGATCCCCACGGTCTTCAAGATCTCTGTCGGTCGTGTGTCGCAAGTTGGCCGCGACGAACAGTGGCGCGCACGAGGCTTGATGCTGCAAATTGTCCCCGACGGCGGTGCAGAAAGGGCGCGCGGTGAAAAAGAGTTTTTGGACGCGCATGTAAATGAGCTTTGGGAGCGATCGAAACTGTTTTTAAATACCGCGAAAGATGACGAGTTGCTCGATCCGATGGTCAGCAGCGAGACCTTGTTGTTCCGGCTTTTTCACGAAGATGGGGTAACTGTTTTTGACGGCAAGCAAATCAAAGCCAATTGTCATTGCAACATAGATAAAATCGCCGCTGTACTTTCAAGGTATGATTCAGCCGAACTGAATGAAATGGTTGTTGACGGCGCAATCGCAGTCACGTGCGAATTCTGCCGAGCGCAGTATGATTTTTCTCCAGACGGTAAACCAATGAGTGCGTAATGAAAAAAAAACGTTGTGAAAAAGAATTGAAATCGCTCGAGTTCGAACTTGCCAAGCTTCAGGAAAGCGTAGCGCGCAAAGGGCTAAAGGTTGCGATTATATTCGAAGGTCGTGATGCAGCCGGTAAGGGCGGCGCAATCAAGACAATTATGCGGCGCATGAGCGCGCGGATTTGGCGTGTCGTCGCGCTGCCTAAGCCATCGGATCGCGAGCGCACGCAATGGTATTTTGAGCGCTATGTTGCGCATTTGCCGGCTGGCGGCGAAATCGTTCTGTTCGATCGCTCCTGGTATAATCGGGCGGTGATAGAGCCGGTGATGGGTTTTTGCTCTGAGGAAGAGCACGAAACATTCCTGAGGGAAGCGCCGTTGTTCGAAAAAATGCTCGTAGATAGCGGCATGATCCTGATCAAATTCTGGATACATGTTTCTGCCGAAGAACAAGAAGAACGGTTTCAAGATCGCGCCTGCGACCCCCGAAAACGATGGAAGTTGTCGCCGATTGATTTGAAGGCCCGCACCCTGTGGATCGAGTTCACGAAATATCGCGATAAAATGTTCGCGCTTACTGATACTGAAACGGCGCCGTGGTTAGTCGTCGATGGGAATGACAAGGAAAAGGCGCGTTTAAACATCATTCGCGCAATTCTCGACCGTGTGCCTTACGATTACAACGAGGACGCTTTTGAGCCGATCGATTTGCCGCCGCGACCGTCAATAGCCGATAGCGACTATGAAGAACCAAAGCTCGAAGATCTAAATCTGGTAAAAGATTATTACCCTGATTAAAAAAAAGCCCCGCCAATCTGGCGGGGCTTTCTGAATTTATGAGCGTTTGGCTCTTTGCGTTTATAGATCTACTCTCAGCTTGAAGTAGTAGAAGCCGCCATTGAAGCCAGCAGGGGCAATTGGCGGATAAATCGCACCGGCGACACCTGCGCCAATCGACGGATCAAGCGCTGTTGGATAAGAATCGAAGACGTTTTGCGCGCCTGCGATAATTTCAACATTATCCATTACGTCGTATCCAAGCTCCAGATCGATCGGGAACTGCGCTTTACCGTCGTGCGGCAAATCACAGAATTGTGGCGGAGTGGAGCTTGTCGCATCGAGGTGACACTCAAAGAACTTGCCGTAGTAGTTGAAGCGGGCAAGCGCGCGGAATGGGCCAACATAGTGGTTGAAGGTGACGTTGCCTCGGGTGCGCGGAATCGTGTCCTCCAACTGACGTGCGCGGCCTAGGGAAAGCGGCGCTGCGCCATCCAGGCCACGATCCGTAACTTCGGTGTCTGTCCAGTTGAACGCCAACGCCATTGTCGTATTCGAACCTTCGTAGACCTCAAAGTTAGTGCTGGCGACGATATCGATACCCTGCGTGCGGGTATCAAACGAGTTCGTGAAGAAACCGAAAGACGTCAGGTCTTCAGAGCCCTGGAAGTCCGCCGCATTCAACACGCCGGCGCCGTCAAGCAGGTTCAGAACCTGGCTCGTGCCGGAGCCCGATGGGATCATCACAGAATTTTCCATCGCGACTTCAAGGAGTTCGCCGAGGAAATCCTGCTGGTCGGAAATGGAGATACGGTTGTCGACGTTGATCCGGAAATAATCGATTGTCACATCGATATCACCGAGCCCAAAGCCGACGCCAGCTGTGAAGTTTTTAGATTCTTCCGGACCGAGCGCCGGTCGGACGCCTGTCGAAAGTTCCAGGCGATCCGCAATGAACTGACCAGCGGCGCTCGACAGCGGGATTGTGCCTTGGTCAACCAACATCGTTCCGCTGAATTGCGTTGTGATATTGGTGACATTGGCTTGCCCAGCGGTTGGTGCGTGAAAGCCCGTCGAATATGTCGAACGAACAACCAAATTGTCGGTCACGTTATAGAGACCGCCGACTTTCCAGTTAATCGTATCGCCGAAGGAATCGTAAAAATCTTCGTAACGAACTGCGCCCTGAAGTGTAAACTGATCGGTTATGTCAGCCTCAACTTCGCCGTAGATCGCGTAGTTTTTCTGCGACGTTGTGCCAGCGCTTGCGGTTGTGAAACCACCAAAGCCATTAGAGCTTGATGAAAAACCCTGACCGCCCGGAAACGCCGGGGAGGGCGCCGCAAGCGGACCAATTTCAAATGATGCCGGGTCGCCCGCGCGGATTTCAAACTGCTCTTCGCGGTGCTCGCCGCCAAAAGAAAGGATAAGGTCCGACGCAAACATGTCATTCGGTATTGCGTATGAGAAGTCCGCGTTGAAGTTGTTATCAATCTGGCTATAGCCGCCCGGCGTGAAATCGCGCGGCGTATTCGGGCCAAGCGATGCGTTGACTGTATTGTTAATGAAGAAATCAACATCGCTTCGACCATAAGTATAGCTGAAGTCGTAAGTCAGACCGCCGAGCGCGCCGCGGAAACCAGCGACAATAGACTTATCTTCCAGGTCACCGCCAAAGCGCGGTGTGAAGCCGCCGGGGATTGTTTCGACGAAAGAAAAGCAGTTGTCGTCAGCCTGGACTGCAGCGAGAACAGTCGGGTCAGGCAGAAGCCCGCCGCCCGCCGTCAGCGGAATACCAGCCGGACATGCCATGGCGTCAACACCAGCGAGGTTGCCGACTAGAACAGAGGCAACGCCCGTCGGGTCAGGGGCGCCCGTGATTGGGTCAACAAGCGGACCTGCATAAACGCCGCCGCGGTTGGTTGGGTTACGGAAGAAAAAGCCGCCTTCTGTCTGCCGCTCAGAGTAGTTGCCAAATGAATAAACTTCAAAAGCTTCAGAGAAAGGAACCGCCATATTGGCGAATATCGTGTAGTCGTCATTCAGATTAGGCTGGCCCCAGATCTGAACGGCGTCCGCAGAAACTGTGTTCACGGCAATGTCGCCCACTGCCGTATTGCCGGCAGCGATCAATGCAGCCGCATCGGTCCGTTGAACCGAACGGTCTGTCGCATCTGTTTCGCCATATTCAGCACTGATGTTCAGGAAGCCGCCTTCACCGACAGGGATTGGCAAGCCGACGTTTGCTGACACGCTCCACTGATCGCCGTCGCCTTCATAGGTTTGGCCCCATTCCGCTTCAAATGAGGCGCCGTCTGGCGAGTCTTTCAATACAAAGTTGATAACGCCGGCGATGGCGTCCGACCCGTATTGCGATGACGCGCCGTCACGCAAGACTTCGACCTGCTTCAAAGCAATCGCTGGGATGACCGAAATATCCGCGCCCTGGGCCCCATCGGAAACACCGCCGCCAAGGAAGGAAATGACCGCCGCGCGATGACGGCGTTTATTGTTGACGAGCACCAACGTTGAGTCTGGCGCCAATCCGCGAAGGTTGGCAGGCCGGATAATCGTTGCCGCGTCAGCAATCGGATAGGTGTTCACATTGTACGACGGAACCGATGTCCGAAGAATGTTTTGAATGTCGTTGTCGCCCTGATTGAGGATTTCATTGGCGCCAATGACGTCAACAGGGGCTGGCGTATCCGCCGCCGAGCGCTGGTCGCGCCGCGTGCCGACAGTGATTATGACGTCATCGACTTCGCCGTCTGCGACGCTGCCGCCCTGTGCAACAGCAGTTGTCGTGAATCCAGCGGTTGCGAGCGCAATTGCGCATGCGGCCGTGGTTGACTTCAGAAAAATTTTTTGCATAGTTTTTTATTCCTCCGCGTTGGTAGTATCTGCTGTTTTCGGTGCAGATTTAAGCGCTACGCGCCTATTCTAATCGTTAACCAGCCTAAGCCGTTCGTGGATACACACAAATAAATACTGCAGAATTTCGATACTCAAACGCCAACCGTTGCAAAGGCGCAATAGTATTTACGGCTGCACGCTGACACGCATTAATGCTCTGAATTACCCAGTCTAATTCCGCTGCATTGCAACATAACCGGGCCAGACGCGAATATTACTTTTTCGACTGAAGGCGTTCCCAGGATTTGACATCCCGGAACCAACGACCCTGCGCCGACATCAACGCAATCGCAAAGCCGTAAATTCCGCCTCGAAAATACTGCTGCAAAAAATATTTCTTGATGAAGTAAAATGGCCAACCAAAAAGAATACGAATTGCCAGATAGGGCGCGCTCTTTGGTTTAAGCTTTTCGGCGCGGACTGAAGAATTGCGGTTTAGTTTGCCGATCAATTGCGCAAAATCTTTGAATGCATAATGCAAAATCGGTTCACGCAAGACGCCAATATTCGCGCCCGCCGGCACTTCGAACTGGTCCCACGCTTCGTGATCTGGAGCGCGAAAACAACGTCGGTCATACAATTTGTATCGGGTCTGCAACCCGAAATTCCGCCAGGGTTCGCCGACCGGCGGTGCGAGCGCCAGCATAGTTCTGTAGGCGTCGTTCGGCGGTTTGCCTCTGGCAAACAAGGCCGACACTTCATCAGCGAATGCTGGTGTGATTATTTCATCAGCGTCAAGATCAAGGAGCCAGTCGCATTTGCAGGCGTCTTCAGCGATGCGTTTTTGGCGACCGTTTCCCGCCCATTCATGAGTGACAATCCTTGCGCCTGCGCTTGCCGCAATCGCAACTGTCTCGTCTGTCGATCCTGAATCGATCACGACGATCTCGTCAGCAACTTGTTGTGCGGCGCGGACGACGTCGCCGATCATACGCTCTTCGTTCAGTGTACGGATATAGACGGAAATCGACGGCTTGGATTTATCTTCCATATAGAAAACTGGTTCTTACAACAGTATCGGTCGTCGATTTCCGCATTTGCAACGCGTTAGGGCTTCTCTATTCCGTCTCTACAATCCACGCATCGACATTTTCTTCGAGAACCGCAAGCGGCACCGGGCCATTTTTCAAAACAACATCGTGGTAGGCGCGGACGTCAAACTTATCGCCTAACTCGTTTTTCGCCCGTTCGCGCAATTCCAGGATTTTGTTCATGCCAATTTTGTAAGCGGTCGCCTGGCCCGGCATAACGACATATCGTTCAATCGCTTTAATGCAGTCGCCCTCCGGGTTGGGCGTGTTGGTCAATAAGTACTCAATGGCTTGTTCACGGGACCATTTTTTGTCGTGAATGCCTGTGTCAACTACAAGCCGCGCAGCGCGCCAAAGTTCCATGGCAAGCCGGCCAAAGTCGGAGTACGGATCATCATAAAAACCCATTTCCTTCGGGATATATTCTGAGTAAAGGCCCCAGCCTTCCGAGTATGCTGTCACGCCGCCATATTTTCGGAAGCTTGGCACGTCTTCCAGCTCTTGCGAGATCGCGATTTGCATGTGGTGGCCAGGAATGCCCTCGTGATACGCCAATGCCTCCATCTGATAGCTCGGCATATCCGCCATATTATATAGGTTCGCATAATAGATGCCGGGGCGAGACCCATCGGCCGCAGGGCGCTGATAAAATGCTTTGCTGCCCGCTCTCTCGCGGAATGGTTCCACGCGCTTGACGATCAATTCCGCCTTCGGTTTTGTGAAAAACAATTCATCAAGGCGCCCGCGCATGACGTCGATATACTCAGTAGCATCGGCTAAGTACTGGGCGCGGCCTTCGTCGGTGTTTGGGTAAGTAAATTTGCCATCCGGGTCATTACGCATATATTCAAAGAAATCCTGTAAAGATCCGTCGAAACCGACCGCATTTTTGATTTCTGTCATCTCCGTGTGAATACGGGCAACTTCGCTCAATCCCAAATCATGAATTTCTGTTGGCGACATCGTCGTTGTCGTCATCGCTTCCAGGCGTATTGCGTAATAGTCTTCACCATCCGGCAATTTCCATGCGCCGTCATCGTTCGAAGCAGACGCCATTTGGTCGTCAAACATAGCAATCAGCGACTGGTAAGCGGGTTGCATCGAGGATTTTAGAGCCGTTACTGCGCGCTCGCGTAAGTCGGCGCGTTCGTCATCGCTGATGTCCAGGTCCGCAATTTTCTTTTCAAAGTCGGCAAGTAAAATTGACGGCTCGTCACTGTCCTCAAACGGAGCGCCGGAAAGAATATTTTTCGAAGTTTCAATCATTTTGGCGTATGACCATTTCGGCGGATAGATGCCGCGCGCGTATTGCGCTTCGGCATTCGCCTGATGCTGGCCAAGATACTCTGAAATGCCGTTTAGTCTTGTAATGTAAGCTTCCGCGTCATCCATGGTGGAGATTCGGTGTTGATTTATCAAGAACGGTGGAATGCCGGAATGTGGGCCGCGAAAATGACTGAATACATACCAGTGATTGCGAAACGGGAACGCTTTGTCGTCTTGTTCAATGTCGTATTCGGCAAGCCGCCA
Organism: Hyphococcus sp.; assembly: GCA_013002535.1. Lineage (GTDB taxonomy): Bacteria > Pseudomonadota > Alphaproteobacteria > Caulobacterales > Parvularculaceae > Hyphococcus. The sequence goes on along the minus strand of JABDJK010000104.1, from coordinate 1,253 downwards.
GGATAATTGGGTATTGGGGTCGAGCGCATCATAATCAAAGTCGCGGCGCATCTCTTCAAGCGCCGCCATTTGTAAAGCGTGGCCCTCCACCCGAAATTCATCGGTGGCGTTATCCCATTTGTCGTAGTTCGTTTTGCGGCCGAGGAATGTTTGAAACATCGGTGAACGCGCCAATCGCGCCTCAAACTTATCTTCAAACCATGCGTTCAATCGCTCGGATTCTGTTTCCGCCGGTTTTGCCGCCGTCTCGGTATTTGCGGTCGTTGAATTCTCGGTTGGCGCACATCCCGCCAAAAGCGCAATCGCCGAAACGCTCGCAATCAATGGATTGTAGTTGAATTTTGTCATGATTATCCCTCCGACAGATTTTCGTAATTTTTACTTCAAAGTGGCGCGCCCCGGCTGATTTGCACATTATAGAATTGCGCCGTCAATCAAAGGCAAAACTGAATGGCGTCGCAAGCTGGCGATATTCGTCAATGATCAAGCGACGCTCCAGCGGCGGATGCGCCCGGGATGCGCAGCCCGGGCGCGGGCAGAGACGGCAAGTTACGCCAATCGGCGTAGGCTTTATGTTTTCGAGGTCTACTGATTTGGAATAAATGAGACGGTTTGCATGTTTCAATTCGCACCCTAGCGCCACAGCGCGCTCCGCTTTTGGTGCGCCATACCCTGCGCCGCCGCCATGAACCGTGCGCGCTAGCGAGAAATATGTATCGCCGTCAGGCAGCTGGATAATCTGCGTTTGTATTTTTCTTGGGCTGCGAAAGGTTTCGTGAACATTCCATAGCGGGCATGATCCGCCAAATCGGGCGAATGGAAAAACGCCGGCCGAAAACCGTTTTGATACATTTCCCGCGGCGTCGATTCGCAAAAAGAAAAATGGAACGCCCTCAAGCCCGGGGCGTTGCATTGTCGTTAAGCGATGCGCGACTTGTTCGAAGCTTGCGCCAAAGCGCCTGCTCAACGCTTCAAGGTCATATTGCAGCTCTTCTGCAGACTGATGAAATTTTTGATAGGGAAATATTACGGCGGCCGCGATGTAGTTTGCGAGTGCTGCGCGGGCTAGGCGCTTTCCCGCCTCGGTCTCGAACTCGGCGGCGTCGGTAATTTCGTTAAGCAGGTTTCCACATTCGAGTAAAATGACCTGCAAAATCGCTTGAAAGACACGGCTTGCCTGATCCAGCGTTTCCGAAATCGCGATTTGTTGACGATGGCGGTCATAGCGCCGGTACGCGCCAGCCATGATATCG
>JABDJK010000077.1 GCA_013002535.1 Hyphococcus sp. | reverse complement strand
GCGTTAAAGTTTGGAAGGTCGAAGACCCCAAAGCTCATCGGATTTGGGGCATAATGGCGAATGGGTTTGCCGTATCGGACGATGTCGGTGAGGTCTTTCACAATGCTTATCTAAACCGAACCGCCCGTCAGCATTCGCAAGTCTATGCAGCTTCACTTGCCGACAACGAAGAGCCTGTCGCCGTTGGGTATTTATCTTATATTGGCGATGGTCCGTCCGTATTGTTGCGTGTTTCAACAACCCACGAGAGCAGCCGTGGTCGCGGCGCTTACCGTGCGCTTGTTACGCGACGGCTGCTTGATGCAGCGAAGGCCGGTCGGACGAAAGCCTTTGTTCACGCGTATTCAGAAGGGTCGCGACGCGGGCTTGGCGGTCTCGGTTTTGAAACTGTCGGCATTTTGCAACTCCACCGTTGGCGCCCGTGATGTATTACGGCGCCGCAGAAAGCGATGGCCCGCGATGAGCATTCACATTCGCGTAGTAACGCCGGTTGTCCCGACTGGACTAACGAAGGCGTCAGATTTTGAAGGCATCCTGAGCTCGTCGGACCGGGTGACATTTACTGAAATTGAAAATGGCCCGGCTTCTGTCAAAACGGCATTCGATGCAATGGCCGCCGCCCCCGACGTTGTCGCCAAGATCATTGAGGCGGAGGAAATAGGCGCCGACGCCGTCGTGATCGATTGCATGGAGGAGCCGGGGCTTCAACCGGGGCGAGAGTGTGTTTCCATTCCGGTATTGGGTCCATGCCAAACCGTCATGGGCATCGCGTGCAATCTCGGCCATCGGTTCAGTATCCTAGCGGTGGCTCCGAACATGCGTGTGCTTTTTGAGAACAAAGCTCGCATAAGCGCCGCATGGGAAAAATACGCATCTACGCGGTCGGTCGATATCGCGGTTGCCAATCTCGCGGCCGAACCGCAGCTGTTAAAAGAAAATCTGCTTGAGCAAGCCATGCTAGCCATCGAAATCGATGCTGCAGACACACTAATCCTCGGTTGCACGGGAATGATCGATGTCGCCCAGTGGCTGCAGCAACGCTTACACGACGCTGGGCAGCCCGTTCCCGTTCTCGATCCGATGCCGCTGACGATAAGGATCGCAAAGGTTTTGGCGCAGTCAGGCGTGAGCCATTCAAAGGCGGCCTATCCGTCGCTGGCGCGCCGTCAATTGCGCGGTTACGAGAATTCTACGCTGAAAAAGTTTTCGACTTAGATCATGTCGGTCGCAGCAAAATATTCCGCAAGCAAAGCATTTTCCGTTGATGATCATATGCGGATTGTCATTGTTGCAAACATTCTGCTGCGCCGGTGTAATCAAACTCGTTATTTTGTGGTCTGTGCCGATCTCAGAAAAATCAACAGGGGAACGCCATGAGTGTTCACATTCGCGTTGTAACGCCCATTATTCCCACCGGTCTCGTACAAGCCTCCGATTTCGAGGGCATTCTCGGTGATGAGGATACGGTCGATTATACCGAGCTCGATGTTGGGCCGGAAGCCGTAGAAAGCGGCTATGACGCCGTGCTCGCAGGTCCGGACACCGTTGCGAAAATCATGGCGGCGGAAACGGACGGGGCGGACGCCGTGGTGATAGACTGTATGGCTGACCCAGCGCTGTTTGCCGGGCGCGAGTGCGTTAAGATTCCGGTCTTTGGACCTTGTCAGATGGCAATGAACGTCGCGATGACGCTGGGGCACAATTACAGCGTTTTGTCGATCTCCAAGTCTACGCATAACTCGTTTATGCGACGTGCGCGCATCTATGGCGCCGCGGCCAAATACGCGTCCACCCGCTCGATTGGCATTCAGGTCGCCGATTTGCGTACGCAGTCCGATCTGCGGCGCGAACGCCTTTTTGCCGCCGCGAAAAGCGCTATCACGGAGGACGGTGCCGATACGTTGATTATCGGTTGTACGCAAATGTACGGGGCCGCACAGCAGCTTGAGAAAGATTTGTTTGCTGAAGGGTTTGATATCCCCGTTATCGATCCTGTGCCAATGACGATAAAACTAGCGAAGACCTTCGTTGAGGTTGGCTTGCGGCACTCTAAATATGCGTTTCCTACGCCCGCGCGGCTACGGTCCGGCGAACGTGACGACCCGGCGACAACTGCGCTCGCCTCCACCGAATGAATATTGGGCGCGTTTGACGGGCAATCGTATTCGTCAGGCTGGACCGGGAGCCATGCAATACTCGAAAAAGTTCGGCGCAATAGGAGATCGATGATTTGAGCGCTTCTGAACATGGATTTGGCGCGATGTTGCTTCATTCTTTCGAAGAGGCGCCCAATCGCTGCGCTTATCGCTTTCAGGGAATGGAGATCACGAGGGCGCAATTGCGTGACGAGGCGCTTCTGCTGGCCGCACGTCTCCGTGAACTAGGTCTCGGCGCCGGCTCGCCGCTCGCTATTGAAATTCCGCACTCGCTTGAGCTCGTTGTCGCTATGTGCGGCGTTCAAATCGCAGGGGCTACCGCCATACCCATCGATCCCGATGTCAGCCTTGACCGACGCAATGCAATCCTTGCCGATATATCTCCAGTCGTTGTTTTGCGGCGCGGTGTGTCGCAAGAAAGCGGGGGCTTAGTCACGATAGATATTGATGACTATGAAAATCCAGAGACGAATCAGCGTGATAGCCTGAGCGAAATCGCGTTTGTAGTTTACACATCAGGCACCAGCGGCGGCCCAAAGGGCGTGATGATTTCTGCGGAGAGCTATGTGCTCCGCATGAAAAATGTTGTGCCTATGGTTTCCGTTCGCGAAGGGGATATTGATCTCGCCTGGACGCCGTCAAGTTTTATTACGATGGTCGATGAGATTTTCTTGCCGCTTCTAGTTGGTCTGCCGACAGTCATTGCCGAGCCGTCAATTCGAACCGACCCGGATGCATTTATGGCGCTCGTGCAGCAAGAACGCATAACTACATTTCGCATTACGCCTAGCTTGCTCAATTTGGTTTTGCGAATGCCGGGTGCGGAAGCAGCATTTGCACATATGCGCACTCTGATTTGTAGCGGCGAGGCAATGTCGGCCGAGTTGCAAGCCATAGCGCACCAAAAACTTACAGCTGATCTTGTGGGGTATTACGGGGCAACCGAAGCGCCCGCCGTCGCCGGTCAGTTTTATAATCGAAACGAGGCGCCGTCTGCGACAACAATTTGTACGCCACAACCATTTCTAACACTGCGCATTACGCTTGCAGATGGTCGCGAGGCGCAAACTGGCGAAGGCGGAGAAATCTGGATCGGAGGATGCGCGGTCGCTGACGGTTATTGGAATAAACCAGAACTGACTGCTGAAAAATTTGTCGAGCTTGAGGGCCGGCGCTGGTACCGCACTGGCGACAAGGGACGCCGGCTCGAGGATGGCCGCATTGAAATACTTG
>JABDJK010000067.1 GCA_013002535.1 Hyphococcus sp. | reverse complement strand
TGAAAGGAAACAAACGGCGCGAGCCCCAGGTCTGGCTTGTCGAATTTGGTGATTCATCGCTAAACTATGAACTTGTCGTCTGGCTGACCGATGACGCCGTTCGCCGGCCGGGCGCCGTCAACGCCGCCTATAATTGGGAGATTGAGACGGCGCTCGCGAAATATGGCATCGAGATCCCCTTCCCGCAGCGCGATGTGCATATCATTGCGCCGAAGACGGATAGGGAAAATACAAGAAAAACATAATACTAGACCGCTACCGGCCAGCCATCACCGCGAGCCTTAGCGCGGCGCGCTCGACGAGTTCGCGTTGGGGCGCGCCGGTCGTTTTAGCGGCCAACTCCGTATCCGTCAGCATCCGGATTGCGCTGTCAATGCGCCCGGTATTCCACTTGTAGAGCCGGTTTTCAAATGCGCGCTGTTCGGCGAAGAAAACCGGCGGGCGCAGTTTTTTCATGGCGGCTGCCGCGCTGTCGCCGCTGTCCATATGCTCGCGTGCGGCTTTCAGGCGGGTCAATTGCCGCAACAGCGCCCGCAAGACAGCGATCGGGCTCGCGCCGGCGGCGCCCGCCTTGAACAGGGCGTCGGCAAGGCGCTTTGGCGCACCATCCATGGCCGCCGCAGCGGTGTCGTCGATGGCGTCGCCAACGCCGGGCACCAGGCACGCGCGAATGTCATCAACTGTAACGCTCGACGCCATTTTTCGTAAGGGTTTCGGACCCTTATAAAGGATCAACTTCTCAAGTTCGCTGCGTGTCAGCGCGTGATCATCGCCAAGAATTGTCGCCAGCAAGTCGAGCGCGTCGCGGTCAAATTGCAAATCTTCCGCCCGTCCCATTTCTTGCGCCAGGGCGCGGACATCCTGCGGCGTATCGGCATAGCAGGGCAGCGCTGCCGCGCGCTTTGCTTTTTCGAACGCCTTCCTGATGCCGGACCGGGGCGACAATTCACCCGCCTCGATGATGACCATGCCGTTTGTTTTCACGTCGCCGGCGTCGAGCGCCGTCAGGAACGCAGTGATGGATTTTGAAGACGCTTCTCCGCTTGTCCGCACACGGATTACTCGTTCGCCGCCCGTGAAGGAGAGCGCCGCCGCCTCGTCTATGATCCGGGCCGGCTCCGCCTTGATGTCAGCGTCGGTTAGCTCCAGCGCATTGAACGGATCTTTCAGGTCATCGACTACAAATCCGGCGAGCCGAACGGCGCGCTCGCGAACAAGGCCAGCGTCCGGTCCATAGACTAGGACGGCGCTAAATTTTTCCTCGCGCCGGGCGACGAAGTCTTTGATTGCGCGGCCTTTTATGGCGGTCATTCGTCGACGGTGAGCGGCTCGATTATGACGCCGCTTTCGGAGTCTGGCAGCAACTCTGTTTCGCCGTCGATGCGGGTTTCAACATCTAGGATTTCGTCGTTGATGTTGCCGCCGCGATCGCTTTCGGAAAATCGGATCAGGATTTCGCGCTCCAGCTCTTCTGCGAGTTGCCGGGCGGCTTTTTTCCGGGCGCTAGTTTCCGCGTAAAGCGTTGAATATTGCGATGAGACGATATTGTACGATGTAACTGCGTTTGCGGCGCCGCGGACGGATTTTCCGGACTCGAGATTTATCAACGTGTAACGCCCGTTTAAACGATAATTGTAGCGTGTAACTGTCGCGTCGATTTGTATGGCAAGGCGCTGAGCAACTTCGCGCACATTTACGTAGAGCTCATATTCGGGCGCTGTTTCTGCGCTCGGTGTAATCCGGGCGTGGAGCGCTTCCTCCACCGCTGGCAGGACTTCGTCAGGCCCGGTAATCTGCCTAATCGCGACGCGCTGGTTCAAAGGCGAAACGCCCTCGGCGGAAGTCGCGTAAATCGGCTGAAAGCCGCATGACGAGAGCCAGGATGCCATGATGAGACCACCGGCGAATTGTGCAAATATGCGTCTGTTCATAACCCTACCCAACTTCACGGACCCCTATTTGACGACGATATTGACGATCCGCCCGGGCACCACAACCACTTTGGCGATCGTTTTGCCGTCAGTATGGCGCTGAACCGCCTCAAGGCTCAAGGCCGCTTTCTCCACGGCGTCTTTGTCGGCGTCTGCAGCGACGTCGAGTTCCGCCCGTCGTTTGCCGTTGATCTGGACGCCTAGAGTGACGGCATCGGTGACGAGAAGCGCCGGGTCGGCCTTCGGCCAGCCCGCGTCCGCGACAAAGCCGTCGCCGCCGAGCGTCTGCCAGCACTCTTCTGCGAGATGCGGGGTGAACGGCGCCGCGAGACGAACCAGGGCGGCGAGGGCCTCGGCCTGGGCAAAGGCCTCCGCTTTGACGCTATTTGCCGCCTCGCCGTCTGTTTTCTTCATGGGCGCCGCTTTCTTGAGGGCGTTGAGAAATTCGTAAAGCCGGGCAATTGCCTTGTTAAACCGGAAATTATCGATGTCGTCGGTGACGCCTGCGATGGCGGCGTGGGTAGCGCGCCTGAGCGCGATCCCGGCCTCGTCGATCTCGCCATTTTCTTTTGTGGGCGGCTTCGCAAGATCGTGAGGTTTGAGCGCGCCTTTCGCGGGCTCAATCGCGTCCCAGATGCGGTTTACCAGCTTCCACGCGCCCTCAACACCGGAATCCGTCCATTCGACGTCGCGTTCGGGCGGTGAATCCGAAAGCATGAACCAGCGCGCCGCGTCCGCCCCATAGGTCTCGGCGATGGCCTCAGGTGAGACGACGTTTTTTTTCGACTTCGACATCTTTTCGATGGGACCGACGATGACTTCGGCGCCGCTATCGGCCATCACCACCTTCCCGTCTTTGCGAACCACGTCGTCCGGCAGAAGCCAGCGGTCTTTTAATGATTTTGTTTCATCTGGATCAAGATAAGTCTCATGCACCACCATGCCTTGGGTGAAGAGATTCTCAAATGGTTCGTCTACGGATGAGTGACCGCAGGCTTTCATCATCCGCGAGAAATATCGTGCGTAAAGCAAATGCAATATCGCGTGCTCGACGCCGCCAATATATTGCTGAACGGGAAGCCAGGCATCGGTCTCGCTTCGCTCTACGGGTTTGCTTTCCGGTTGCGAGGCGAAGCGCGCGAAGTACCAAGACGAATCGACGAAGGTATCCATCGTATCAGTTTCCCGGCGCGCTTTTCCCTTGCATTTCGGGCACTTAACCGAATTCCAGACTTCATCGCGGTCGAGCGGATTGCCGGGAACGGAAAAGTCCGCCTCCTTCGGCAGCCTCACCGGCAGGTCTTTTTCCGGAACCGGCAAAATGCCGCATTTGTCACAATGGATCGCCGGGATCGGGCAGCCCCAATAGCGTTGGCGCGAAACGCCCCAGTCTCGCAGGCGATATTGCGTAACACCCTCGCCCAATCCCATCTCTTCGATTTTGGCGATAGCCGCGGCGATTGCATCGTCTACGGACAAATCATTCAGGAATTCGGAATTGTAGATGCGCCCTGGCCCGATATAGGGTTCGTCGCCGATCTCGAATGTCGCCTCATCGGCGTCCGGCGGCAAAACAACAGGCGGAACCGGCAACGCATATTTGCGGGCGAATTCAAGATCGCGCGCGTCATGGGCGGGGCAGCCAAAAATCGCGCCGGTCCCGTACCCCATCAACACGAAATTGGCGACATAGACGGGGAGCCTTCGATCATCGAAGGGATGATCGGTTTCCAGCGCCAAGCGGTAGCCTTTTTTCTCGGCCTTTTCGATCGCCTCTTCCGAGGTGCCGGTCTTTTGACATTCGGTGATGAAGTCCTGGAGTTTCAAGTCCGACTTTGCGGCCTTGGTCGCCAGTGGATGGTCCGGCGAAATGGCAATGAAGCTGGCGCCGTAAAGCGTGTCCGGACGGGTCGTAAAAATCTCGATACCATCCTCAAAACCGGCTGGCGGCATATTGTTTTTCGCGGCGTCGCGCGAGGGCGTTCCGTCATCGAAACGGAACCTCATCTGCAGGCCTTTTGACTTGCCGATCCAGTTTCGCTGCATCGTCCGGACGTTTTCCGGCCAGCCTTGCAGGCGGCCGTCATCGAGGGCCGCAAGAAGGTCTTCAGCTGCGTCAGTAATACGGAAAAACCATTGCGATAATCGTCGGCGTTCTACCGTAGCGCCCGAGCGCCAACCCTTGCCGTCAATGACCTGTTCATTGGCCAGAACCGTTTGGTCGACCGGGTCCCAATTGACCATGGACTCTTTGCGATAGACAAAACCTTTTTTCCAGAAATCCAGAAACAGTTTTTGCTGGTGTGCGTAATATTCCGGATCGCAGGTCGCAAATTCGCGCGACCAGTCGATGGCGAGGCCCATCTGCTTTAGTTGATCGCGCATCACCGCAATGTTGCCATAAGTCCATTTTGACGGGTGCGATCCTGTCGCCATCGCCGCATTTTCCGCCGGCATGCCGAACGCGTCCCAACCCATGGGATGGAGGACATTAAACCCGCACGCTTTTTTGTAGCGCGCGATGACGTCGCCCATGGCGTAGTTGCGGACATGGCCTATGTGAATTTTGCCCGATGGATAAGGGAACATCTCAAGGACGTAATATTTCGGCGCTTCACTATCGGCGTCGGCGGCAAAGGCGTTCGCCTCGCGCCAGCGCGCCTGCCATTTCGGTTCGGTTTCTTTCGGATTGTAGCGGGTCATAATTTAGGGACGGGATTTTAGGGAATAGAAAAAGCGGCGCCTGTCAGCGCCGCTTGCGATCTTGCTGTGATCTGTGGCGCGCTTCTAGTCGTCAATTACATTTAGACGCAGCTGGCGCGCCCGCGTCAGGATCGCATTCTCGATCTCGCGGGCCGTCGCTGGATTGACGGCGGCGTCTATCCATTCGCCGCCCTCTTCGGGACGTTCCTGGCGGAAGACAGAAACGCGCAGACCGTCGGCGCGCAGCGCGGTGTCGAGAATGTAAACCGTCGTTTTAAAGCGCTCGCTCGGCGCTTCCGGATTTACATACCAATCCGTAATAATGAGCCCGGCAATCGGGTCTGCAGAGAAAACCGGCAGAAAATCTAGCGTTTCCAGCGACGCCGCCCATAAATAGCGGTTTACCGTTGCGGCCTGTCCGCCGTCTCCGGTCTTATACGCCGCAAGGCCGGCGTCGCGGCTGTTGGAGCCGCCGGACCCACACGCAGCGATTGCTGCAGCGCCGAGAGAGATTGCTAATACCTTGAAAAACTTTACACTTTCAGGCGTCATGATTGGTTGTTCCTGGGTTGTCCTTGGGGTCGTTTCGGCGTCGTTTGGGGTGCAGCGCCGCATTCGTGGCTTTCCTACCACATTCAAACAATTAGACAACGCCCTTAACCTTTCCCTGCTTGAACGGGCAACAGGCGTAGGCCATTATCGTCAATGGTCATGAACCTGTTAACTTTGCCGTGTTAATGCGCATTTGGGGTTGCGCTGCGCAGCGGTTTTGGCGGGTCGGGAGTGGTCTGGCCTTTGTGTCTAGGGGCGTTGCGTGGGGCGGTTTAGCCGGGAAACCGGCGGAATTTCGTTGTCGGGTTGAGGCAGTTGCTTTCGGCGTTGTCTTTGTCTGACGCAACTATTGCGGGCTTCGCTGAATTGTGGGCGGGCCGGATATGGACTGGATGATGACCGATCTGAGGTCAGCGTTGATGAAGACGAGCGCGATGGTGTTTACCGTTGCGGCGTTTGGCGCGCCCAGTTTCGCAATTTCCAGCGCCTATGCCGCCGACCCGGTAAAAATTGACGTTGAAGGTCAAGTGACTGCCGTTGGAGGCATCACCGAAGGCGATGCAGACGGCGACTTTGATGCTGATCTGAAAGTCAAAGGCTCAACAATTTTTGATAACGGCATAGAGGTCGGCGCGGTTGTTTCGGGCAGCGTGGATGCTCAAAAGCCGCCAATGCTTTACAGCGGCGGGCGCTACTCCAGCCTTTTATCAGGCGGTCCTCGCGGTATCGCTCCGATCGACAGCGATGCGTATCTTAAGGGCGCTTACGCTTACGCCCGCGGTTCTTTTGGCCAGTTTATTGTCGGGCGCGACCAGGGGGTTGCGCGGACTTTGGCGGTTACATCGCCGACGATTTTCCAATCTGTTAATGTCAACGATTGGCGCACGGACCTTTCCGGCCTGAATGATGTCCACACGGTCAATGATTTTACCGGATATTCTACGAAATTCTCTTATCTGCCGCCAGCGAATTTCCTTGGCGGCGCTTTTGGCGGGCTCCAGCTTGGTGTCTCCTATGCGCCGACCCTGTCGACCTGCGGCGACCGGTTGTGCGCACCGAAATCCAATATCGTTGTTGCGCCCAACGGCACATTGTTGACTGAAGACTCACAATGGGAAGACGCTGTCGAAGCGGCGCTATACTATCAAAAAGGCATTAATGTCGGCGGCAATGACCGGCTCTTTGTCGGCGTCGGCGCGAGCTACGTGACGGCTGATGAGGACACCAAAACGGCGCTTTCTGTTTTTGATGATTATGAAGCCTATTCTGTCGGATTAAACCTTGCCTATCGCGGCTTGACGGTCGGCGGGTCTGTGAAAACTACCAATGCCGGTCTCGCCTCTGTTGGAGATGACGGCTATCTCGCCTTTGACGCGGGCGTAACATTCAGCACGGGTGACGAATCCGGCGATGTTGCTGTCATGCTCGGCTATGGCCAGTCAGAAGCCAATGTTATTGGGATCAATCCCATCGACCCAACCTTATTCACAGATACGCAGACCGCACAGGTCGGCGTCTCCTACGTTCTCACGCGCGGCATTTCTATCGGCGCTGCCGCGCAACATGTGGAAAGTAAAAAGCCGATCGCCGCAGGCGGGCCGGAAGAAGCCACCACGGTTGTGATCGAAAGCTCGATCAAATTCTAAGATTCTAGGCGCCTAGCCCTAGAGGGGATATGGGACGGGACAGCGAAAACGCTGTCCCGTTTCGCTTTTTAAGGGAGCCGACTGATGAGTCGCACCACGAACCATATTGATTATATTGAATTTGCTGCGCCGGATTTTGCCCCGGTTAAAGCGTTTTACAGCGCCGCTTTCGGCTGGACGTTTCAGGATTGGGGCGACGATTATATCAGTTTCGAGGGCGCGGGCCGTGATGGCGGGTTTCGAAAGGGCGAACCGGCGTCCAGCGGTGCATTGGTTGTTCTTTATGCGGAGGATATCGATGACGCATCACGGCGCGTCATTGACGGCGGCGGCGAAATTATTGAGCGCCATGAATTCCCCGGCGGCAAACGTTTTCACTTCCGCGATCCGGTTGGCAATATTCTCGCCGTTTGGACCTCAATGCCAATTGAGGAATAGACCGCGCGCCTAGCCCTTGGAGAATGCGCCAATTGCGCCGAAACCGGCAACATTCGGGCCGGTCAAACTCAATGCATTTTTTTCATCAACGCCGCCCAGAGCGAGAACAGGGGTCGTCGCCTCGGCGGCAAATCGGCGAAACTTTCCTGGCCCAAGCGTTTTTACGCCGACGTGGCTTTCGGTCCTAAATACCGGCGACAGAAAACAGCAATTGATACCGCGCGCCGCGGCGCGCTCCATATCGCGAGGGCTATGACAGGCGGCGCTCGTGATCAGGCCTGGCGGCGCGTTTGTCTGCGACGCCCAAGACGGAAAGTGTACACCATCTGCTTCAATCCGGCGGGCCAGCGCGATGTCGTCGCCAACAAGAAAATATAGCCGTCGGGCGGCGCAGATCGTCTGCAAGCGTTTCGCTAGGGCCTCTCGATTTGGTGCGCGATAATCTCGCAAGATAACAGCGCCGCCAGGCTCCATAGCTTTGGCGACCCGCTCCGGCGACGCGTCTCTGGAGGCGTCGGTGAAATAGGCAAGAGCGAAAGGCGCCCGGCGCGGTCCTGCGCTGGCGGCAAGTTCTTCAGCGGCGCTTGCCAGCGCCAACGCGCGCTGCTTTATCGTTGCCTCATCATGCGTCATGGAAAGCTGCGCCTTGAAAGAACCTGTATCTGATATCGATCCTGCCGCCAATCTCGCTGCAATTCGCGACGAACTCAATAAGGCGCTGGAAGAAGCCTCACGGCCCATCGACACCGTTACGATCAATGCCGTCTCAAAAGGCCATGACGGCGCCCGCATACGTCCTGCCCTTGAGGCGGGACACCGCATTTACGGCGAAAACCGGGTTCAAGAAGCCATGGCGAAATGGCCGGGCTTGCGCGAGGAATTTGCCGACGTTGAATTGAGGTTAATCGGGCCCCTTCAAACCAATAAAGCGAAGGAGGCGGTTGCGTTTTTCGACGTCATCGAAACAGTCGATCGGCCAAAAATCGCGAAGGCGCTCGCGAAAGAAATGGACGCTCAGGATCGGCGCCCGCCGGTTCTTATTCAGATAAACACTGGCGAAGAACCCCAGAAAGGCGGCGTTATCCCGCGCGAAGCGCCCGCATTTATCAAAGCGTGCACCGGCGACTATCATCTTCCGGTCGCAGGCCTCATGTGCATTCCGCCCATCGACGACGCCGTTGCGCCGCATTTTGCGCTGCTCAGGAAGATGGCCGATGCGCATGACCTCAAAGTCTGTTCCATGGGGATGAGCGGCGATTACATCGCGGCTGCAAAGCTGGGGGCGACGATTGTGCGCATCGGATCGGGCGTATTCGGTCCGCGCCCGGCGAATTAAAATCGCACGAATGGCTGTTCGACGGCGTTCGCGGCTTATGCTATCTCGGACATCAACTGTTGCTCACGGTTCTCTAGCGCGCTTGTGAATACCGCGTGATGGGTAAGCGGCGCTAAGAGGGCGCATCAGAACGATAAGAAACGGAAAGAAAAAATAAGATGCGGGCCAAGAAAATACTGCTGGTTGACGATGACGATCTCCTGTCGGAGACCCTGGTGGAGCAGTTCAACCTCCATGAGGAGTTTCAGATTGAGCGCATTCCCAACGCCAATGACGCCATCGCGCGGGTAAAGGAAGAGGCGCATATTGACTTGATGCTGCTTGATGTCGGCTTGCCGGATATGGATGGGCGTGAGGCCTGCCGGATGATGCGCAAGAACGGGTTCAAATCCCCGATCATCATGCTGACCGGCGCCGATTCCGACGCTGACACGATTCTGGGGCTCGATGCCGGCGCCAACGATTATGTCGCGAAACCGTTCAAGTTTTCGGTGCTTCTGGCGCGGGTGCGCGCCCATATGCGAAGCCATGAACAGTCCGAAGATGCAGTCTTCAAGGTCGGCCCTTACGAATTCCGTCCGGCGGTAAAAATGCTGGTGACCGAACAAGACAAGAAAATCCGGCTGACAGAGAAGGAAACCTCTATCCTGAAATTCCTCTATCGCGCCGGCGGCAAACCGGTGTCGAGGGATATACTCCTTGATGAGGTCTGGGGCTATAATTCGGGCGTTACCACCCATACGTTAGAGACCCATGTCTATCGCCTGCGCCAGAAGATTGAGCCGGAACCGTCCAATGCGACAATCCTGCTTACCGAAAGCGGCGGCTATCGCCTGGCGCTATAGAGAATAATCTGCACCATGACGATCAAAATTTATCATAACCCGCGATGTTCGAAATCCCGCCAGACTTTGGCGTTGTTGGAGGAGAATGGCGCCTCGCCGGAGGTCGTGCTGTACCTTGAAAATCCGCCGTCAAAGACGGCGCTGAAAGGGCTTGTCAAAAGCCTCGGGATCGATAGCGCGCGGGATATGATGCGGACCAGGGAAGCGCCGTATATTGAGCTCGATCTGGAAAATGTCGATGCGGAGACGGCGCTGATCGATGCGATTGCGGAAAACCCGACCCTGCTTGAACGCCCCATTGTGGTGAATGAAGAAAAGGCGGCCCCTAATGCAAAGATTGGGCGGCCGCCTGAACAGGTTCTTGAAATCCTTTAGGCTTTAGGCCGTCTTGCGAAATCTCTTGGCGCCAAACCCGGCGCCGATGGCGGTCAGGAACAGCCAGATCCCGGCGGGCGCTGGGATCGCTTCGGCTGAAAATTGCTCATCCGCCGGCGCCGATGTGTAGGACAATGAGCGGAACATGATGACCCCGCCATTGGAGTCCGGGTCGCCAAACCCTGACTGGGCTCCAGTACAGATCAGGATTGATCCCTCGATAAAGTCGATGTAGCAACCGTCTGAGCCAGAAGCGATGACGCTGGTGTTCACAAAGAATTCTAAGGTTTTTTCTTCACCAGGAGCGAAGATACCAAGATCGACCGAAAATTCCGTTCGGTCCCACCAAAAATAGTCAGGATTGTCCGGAGAAACGCGCAAATTTTCCAATTCAATTCCGGAAAATGGGTTTGAAGAAATGTCCGTCATTGTCATTGCATCAATAAAAAGCGAGCCGCTATATAGCGATGCGCCGTCGAGCGATGCGCCAAAGGACATGCTCGCTGATGCGCCGTGCGTCGATGGCGGGGCCAAATAGGAAACACATTGGTCGAGCGCGGCAATTGGGCATCCCTCACTAAAGAGATTCGCCTCGACGATGCCGACGCCACCCTCAAAAATCGTACCCATCCAGGTAATCTGCTGCGCAACGCCAAGATCGTTTTTGACAACGACTTCGATTTTTCCGTTTGACGACGCACGCGCTTCGCCAAATGCGTTTGAGCCATTAGCGAATGTCACGCCATCTACCGGGTCGTCAACGCCAAGGCCGGTGAGCGTCGCAAAACTGTCTGGAAAGTCACCGCCGTCGCTTCGGCGGATCGTGCCGGTCGGGTATTCAGGCCCAAAGTTTTCGACGGCGCCGCCTTCGATTTGGACCGAACCCTCAAAGGAAAAGGACGGGGTTACAACAATCGCCAAAGCTGGCGTCGCGCTAACCGCGGCAAACGCCGCTGCAGCGACCACAACACGTTGATACATTTTTAATTTCTCCCACGACGGCACATTCCCGCCAAGCCAATTATAGCCGATATTAGATGGTATCGCAAATGGAACGATTTTGATTTAACCATGCCTGATCGCCGCTTGCGGCTTGTTCCATGATCTCCAAACCCCGCGCACAGCTCGCGCGCGCGTCGTTCACTCGCCCGGACGCCTTTAGTGCGATTGCGCGATACACCATCAGATCTCCGTGATTGGCGTGGTCAGGAGGAAACAACTCATTATATATTCGTTTGGCTTCATCGAGACTTTGGAAAGCGTCATCAGTTCGACCATTTTCCGCCTGATATTGCGCGAGATAGATCAATGATACTGCGATCATTTCATGCGTGTCCCCGTATGCCTCTTTGAAAGAATCAACAGCAGAAAGCAGCGCAGTCTGCGCATTTTTAAATTTGCCTAACGCATTTTCTACCTGACCTTGCAGCAGAAAGGCCCTGGCCACATCCGGGTGCGACCGCTCAACGACGTTATCGTATATTGAAATCGCCTTCTCAATCCATTTGGAGGCAATTTCGTTGTTGCCTGCTTGGTAGTGCGCGAGGCCAAGATTAAGCGCAGATTTCGCCAAGCTGATGTGGTTTTCGCTGTACAGACTTTCATATCGCCGTCGCGCTTCACCGAGGGCCAAAAGAGCATTTTCGCTATCGCCCATTTGGCTGAAAAGCGTTCCTTGGCGCGTCGCAATTCGCGCCAGATTAGCCTCCCTGTTTTCAATTGATTTTTCGTATGCGCGATGAGCTTGATTAAACAATTCGATGGCTGCCGGTTTGTCGAACTCGCCATAAGCCTTAATGACGCCGCGCGTTTCAAGAGCCAGCGCTTTCAGCGGATACGTGTCAAAAGGCATGTCTTCCAGCGTTTCCAAATCCGCCATAATTGAAGAGATTGTCTCGTCCGATTTATCGAACTCGCCTTTTTCAGCAAAAATAATTGAAAGCGCTAGCCTTGCTTTGAACTCGTCTTCTTTGTTGATCGCCGGCAACTCTAGTGCGCGCAAAAAAATGATTTCGGCGTCCGCCAGTTCACCAAGGTTCTTGTAGACGTCGCCCATTGTTCTTAACAGCTTCGCTTGAACTTGCGGCCTTCCCGCTAGCTCGGTGTCGATCTTGTCCTTGCCCCGTTCCAAAATTGTCAGGGCCGTGATGGTTTTCGGGTTTTCCGTCGCCGGGTTGGCGATCTCGAAGATGGAGACGAGATAGTCGAGCGATGCGGTTGCGGTGTCGCGCTCGCGCTCCGCGATCACCCGCTGTTCTTCGGCGATCCCGCGCTGGCGAAACGCCTCAACGGTTAGCCCCGCCAGAACCAGCGCCAGAATGGTCATGCCGGCGGCCACTTGCTGCATCCGCCGGGCGCGCCGCGCCGCCTCGCGCTGAACCAGCGCGTCGAGGGGGACGCCGAGCATGCCGGACTTTAACTTCTGCACCCCGAGGCGTTTGCCGTCGCCTTCCTCGCGGAAATCGGCGGCGATGGGCTCGCGCGGGGCATCTGATCCTTCCGGCGGCTCAATCAATGCCGGCGGAAAGCAGCCATCCTCATTCTTGCCGACCGGCGCTGCCGGGTCTCCGCCAACGATAGCGGCGATGATTTTCTCATCATCATGAACAGAGCGAAAATATCGGATCTCGTCATTGACGTATTTTGAATTCGCTGACGCCGGCGAACACAGAACGATCAGGAATTCTGACGCCGATAGCGCGGCTTGCAATTCTGGCCCCAATGCCGATCCGCTGGAAAGCTCGTCGCGGTCGCGAAATATCGGGTGAAGTTTTTCCGGCACCGGCCCATGGGAGCCTTGGGTCCCACGCAAACTCTTCGGAGTGCGGAAGGTTTCCAGCCGCACGTGGAGCGATCGCGCCCATGATACATCGGCGTGGGAATAGCTGATAAAGGCTTTGTATTTGCGGTTCGCTACGTTCATGTGCGCCCACTCCCGATATGGCGCGCCCCCAACGTTGGCTTATGTCTGCCGCCAGGCTCGAAAAGTCAAGAAAACAGGCGTTTTTCGCGCCTAGTTTGCGGCGGCTTCTACGGTAATGGCGCCAAGGGCCGCCTCAATTCCCGCGAGATTTTTATCGAGCCCTTCAAGGCCATACTCATGAAAGAGATGCGCCATGTCTTCATGGATGATCTCGACGCCGTCATTGGCCTGGCGGACAAGCACCCGCAATGGAATCTCCAGCCCAATCCGGCTGTCGTTTTGCAATAGCGGTGTGCCGCCTTTCGGGTTGCCGAAAATGATGAGTGTTGTCGGCGCCAGGATCTCGCCGATGGATGCGGCGCCTTTGGCGTGATCGACGATGGCGAAAGTTTTAAAGCCGCGCGCCTCGATAGCGGTTTTCAACTGTGCAACGGTTTGGTCAAATTCCGAGTTGCTCTGTACGGTGACGATGTGAGGTTTGTCGGGCGCGGCCATCGCCATTGGTGCTTGGGGCGCGGTTGTCTCTTCAGCAGTGGCGCAAGCGGCGAGCATCAGGGCTGGAATGGCGGCGAGAGCAATAGGGCGCATCAGGTAAGCCTTTGATTTAAAGATCAATTATTCAAAAGAACATCCAGCTTGCCGCGCTCGTCCATCATTGCGCGATAGCCGATCTCGATAAACTCATCGGCGCGATCGAACGCCGTCGGCATGGCGTCGCGCATGTCGGGACGCAATAATACATCTGGCGGTTCGGCGCGCATGCGGGCCTTGGCAAGGTGCATTTGAAAAATATCCGACGCCGCATAGGTCGTTTCAAAAAGCTGCGGGCTTGCGTCTTTGCGGGCGCGGGCGAAATCAAACTGGCGCTTGATCGCGGTTTGGGTGTCCTCGATCAGCTTCGCCACCGCGCCGGTAATGCCGGGCTGCGCAGCCGTATTCGCTTCAATGACCGCCGGCACGTTGGGCGGCGGCGCATCAAACCGGTCGAGCGCGCGCGGCACGGCGTTGAGATCAACGCACAAAACAACGTCTGCGCCGAGTTTTCGCGCGAGGGACACCGGCGCCGGATTGGCGAGGGCGCCGTCGACCAACCAACGGTCGTGGTGGCGTACGGCGTGAAACACAACCGGGATAGCGCTGGAGGCGCGCACAGCGTCAATAACGGATCCGCGCGTTAAATGGATTTCCTCGCCATTCGCGAGATCGGTCGCGACGGCGCCGAACTTCACCGGCAGGTCTTCAATATTGCGGTCAAATTCACGGAAGGCGGCGAAGGCCGGTTCTGCGTCAATGAACCCGCCGCGGCGCACTTTCAGGCTGAATTTATCAAGCGCAGACAATGGCTTAAGGGACCGCGCCCAGCTTTCAAACTCCTCCAAAGCGCCAATTAAATGCGCCCCGCCGACAAGCGCGCCGACAGAACATCCAGCGATGACCGTGGGTTTCACGCCGATTTCATCGAGCGCCTTCAAGACGCCGACATGGGCCCAGCCGCGTGCGGCGCCGGATCCAAGGGCAAGCCCCAATGTTTTTTTTTGGGTTTTCGCCACTGATGATGCTCCGTTTAAGGATTGATTAACCGTTTGCGGATGTCGACGAGCGCTTTAAATCTAAACCGCCGCTTAACCATAAAGCGTCAAGTTAGGCGCACGAGTCAGCGTTTTCAATGAGAGGCGCTATCCTCAGTAATGAATTTTGGGCAAGGAAAATACCCCGTGGACTTTGGAAAGATTCCTTTATTGTCCGGACTTGCCGCGCGGCTTGATTTCTTGTCGGCGCGCACAAGCGTTATTGCAACCAATATCGCCAACGCCGACACGCCCGACTATGCGGCCAAAGATTTGCAGAAGCCTGACTTCGGCAAGCTCGCGAGCGCGGCGCAGATGCGCGTTTCCGATCCGCGCCATATTCCAGCGCCCCACGGTTCAATCGCGTCCGGCGCCGGCGTAACCGGGCTCGGCGACGGCGCTTACCGCGTTAAGTCCGCACCCGACGGAGAAGCCTCGCTGACTGGCAATCAGGTTTCTATTGAAACACAAGCCATGAAGCTTGCTGAAACCCGTTCGCAATACGCCCTAGCGACAAGCGTTTATCGAAAAGGCCTCGCCATGCTGCGAATTGCAGTGCGCGGCGAATAGGGAATTGAGCGATGGATGATATCCATACAGCAATGCAGATTTCCGCCGCCGGCATGCGCGCCCAGTCTGCGCGGCTTCGAATTGTTTCGGAAAACATTGCCAACGCCAATTCTACCGCCGAGGCGCCCGGCGTCGATCCTTATCGCCGACAGGTCCCGGTATTTTCGAGTTATGTTGATAAGGCCATGGGCGCCGATCTCGTGCGCGTTGATCGTGTCGCTCTCGACCCGTCGGAATTCACGCTGCGCTTCGATCCGGCCCATCCGGCTGCGAACCCGGAAGGCTATGTCATGCTGCCGAACGTCAACCCGTTGGTCGAGATGATGGATATGCGCGAGGCGCAGCGTTCCTATGAGGCTAATCTCGGAGCGCTCGACACCATGCGCTCCATGGCGGCGTCGACGTTGAGAATTCTGGAGTAGGCCCCATGACGATTGATTCAATCAACGCCGCACGCGCTTATGCGCAAATTGCTCAGGTCGCTGGCAATGCACAGCGTACGGATAATGTTGCCGATGCAGCAAAACCGGATTTTTCTTCGCTCGTCGCGGATGCGGTAAAATCTACGCAAGAGAGCCTCAAGGCGGGCGATGCGGCGGCGGCTTCCGTTGCCGCCGGTGAGGCGAGCCTTGTCGATGTGGTGACTGCCGTCAGCGCTGCGGAAGTGACGCTGGAAACCGCAATTGCGGTCAGAAACCGCGTGATCGACGCCTACCAGCAGATACTGCGGATGCCGATCTAAGGGCGTCAAACACACTCACGATACGGAAAAATCATCCGCGCGCCAGAATGGCGTCATTGCCTCAAGTCGGCGCCAGAAGTGCGCGGTCTTCGCGGCCGCTTCATGATCGGCGACGCTGACATAGCCGGCGACAAAACCGGCGGCGCGTTTGGCGTCCGCCCCTGCCGCCGCCTCATGGGCGAGTTCCTTGGCGCAATGCGCGTCATTCAATTCGCCATAAGCGTCCTGGGTCTCTCGCATCGCCGTCATATAGGGCGAGCGGATTTCCTTCGGATAAAGCGACTTGAAGAGCTGAACGCTATAGCGCAATTTCTTAAGCGCAAGGCGCACGCGGTGGCGCCCGTCTGTCGTCGATTGATCTGTACGGCGAACAGTTTTAACGGCGCGCTTGCGTTGGCGATCAAGCGCTATTGGTGCAAAATCGCGGACCGGTTTCGACAGGGCCCCCTTCAGATCCTTCTTCTTGAACGGCGCAAGCGCATATTCATTGAGATCGATCAAAAAAGCGTGGAATTCGGCGGTGTTAAGAGTGTCCCGAGCGTCAGCCCAGGCGGCGGCCCGGGCCCCGCCCGCCGCCGCTGTCAGCATCGAGAGACTTTCGGGCGCGTCGCCGCCAGCGGTGATTTCCGGAATGGTTTCGTCGATAAAGACATCCCAGTCGCGTGCCGGGCCAAGCATTTTGCCGACAATGCGCGCGCGTTTCGCCAGGCGACGCAGTTTTTTGCCCGTAAGAAAGGGCCGATAGGTGCGCTCAATTGCGCGGAACCGGCGCAAGGCGACACGAAGCTGATAAAGGGCGTATGGGTCGCGTCCGTCGATGGCGCCCGGCGGCAACGCAGTGATGCGCTCTGCGACCAGCCCGATGGCGGCGCGCAAAACATCACCCGCCGTTTCGTCGCCGGTCAGCGACAGGGTTGGCATTTTTCCGATCAGAATTTGCGCGCCGGCCGCCAGCGCCCGCGCCTGATCACGCTTGGATTGCGGGCTGAGCCGGACGCCGGCAGATTCGGTAAGAAGCCGGGCGAAATCAAACAGATCCTCGCGTTCACCCTTGGCCATTTTCAGCGCCAACGTGTTTACAGGCCCGCGATTTATGCGCCGGCCATGGCGCCAGACTTCAGCCTCGCCAAGGTCAATTGTGACTTCGATCTTCGAAACGCGATACCTGATCACGGCGCGCCAGCGATCATAGGTAATCCGGTAGACAGGGCTGAGCGCCCCGCAATCGCGGATGGCGGCGTCGATTTCGCCGGACCCCGTCGCCGAGAACACCCGGGCGCCCGGCGTCAGAACCGCCATGTGGTTTTCGATGCGCATTGCGCCGGGCGATTGTCGGGTGACGCGCTGGCGTATCTCGCCATCCCCCTCGGTCAGGCGAAGCGTGATCCCCTGCGTTTCCAGTTCACGGTCAGGCGTGTCGTAAAAGACATGACTGAGGTGGGTCCATCGACCCGCCTTTGCGCCGAACGCCTTTAAAAACCGGCCATTCGCCAAATGAGAAATATCACGTGGCGATCCGGTGAGATTGAGTATGATTTTCGAATGCCGGCTCCCCATAGCCGATACACGCTCCACACAACTAAGCGTACAATCTTAGCTGAGGGGCTGGCCCACGGCCACAAGCAATTGTTCTTACGGCAGGATTTCTGGGGAAAAATTGGCAATGCTGGTGAGCAGTATTGCGTTGGCGGACGAAAAACCGCCCGCACGGCGATTGCCGATGCGGGCGATCTCGAAATCAGCGCCGCGATTGGGCGCCTTATTCCAGGGATTTCAGATTATGAATCTGGCCAGCAGGCCGCGATCGCTCCTTTCGAGGCGTCGCTTAAGCCTTCCATGTCAGCCTCACCTTCGACCGCCAGCAATTCTTCGGTCATGGCGTCGTCAGCCGACTCCGCGAGGCAGGCGCAGCCCGATGGGTCGCCGCCGTCAGCGGTTACTTCCAGGCAATACGCCTCGAGGTCGCCCGCAAACGCCGGCGCAGCCATAAATGATGCGCTGAGCGCCAAAACGGTTAGTTTCTTCATTCGTCCACCCTTTTCATTAACGTCAATTCGCCCGGTTCCAACGCAACCTCCCAGGGCGACAAAAATCATACAGCCGGCTGGCGCGCACGACAACAAATCCGCGCTGATTTGCGATGAACCGTTTCCGAAACCCGGTTTGGCGCCCCGGCGTCGCATTTCCACCGGATTTCACATCGGTGGACAGCCAGTCATTCTGTATACAGAAGGGGTAGCTGCGCCAGGCGTTGCGCCAGTCAGCTGGACAACCAACTTCTTTTCTTTCGCTTACTGTTGTTGTAGCAATGCGAACCCTATCCCCGCAGGAGCTTTTTTATGACGACGCCATCCATGCATGCAACAACGATCCTTTCTGTGCGCAAAGGCGGCAAGGTCTGCGTCGGCGGCGACGGTCAGGTCAGCCTTGGCCAGACGGTGGTCAAGGGCGACGCGCAAAAAGTCCGCCGACTTGCCGGCGGGCGCGTGGTCGCCGGGTTCGCGGGCGCAACAGCGGACGCCTTTACGCTGCTGGAAAGGCTTGAAGGCAAGCTTGAACAATATCCTGATCATTTGACGCGCGCTTGCGTTGAAATGGCGAAAGATTGGCGTACCGATCGATATTTGCGGCGGCTAGAGGCGATGATGATCGTCGCCGACAAGTCTGTCACCCTCGTTTTGTCCGGCGCCGGCGACGTGATTGAGCCTGAGCGCGGCATCTGCGCCATCGGATCCGGCGGCGACTTCGCCCGCGCCGCGGCGCTCGCATTGCGCGAGGAGACCAAGCTGGACGCCGAAGAGATCGTAAAACGCGCCATGGGAATTGCAGCGACGATCTGCGTTTACACCAACGATGCTTTGGTTCTGGAGACCATCACTGCCGACGCCTGAGAATTTCCCTAGCAGAATTCGCGGCCTTTACGGCTAACGCGCATTAACTATAATCCGTAGCCGGACGAGTAGTTTTTATTTGCTTTTTATTATCCATTTCGACTGGCAACTTTCTTAACGAATTCGGCGCTACGAAAGCCCTACGCGTTTTAAATCCCGCGTGAATTGTATCTTTTGAAGGTGACATGGATATGGCATATCGTTCGGTAAAAACCGTTTGCAGCGCGGTTCAGCGCAAGGCCAAAAACCTTGCCAAAGATCGTAAAGGCTCGACCGCCATCATGTTTGCGATCCTGACGCCGGTGATGATCGCCGGCCTTGCCTATGGGTCGGAAGTCGGCGGTTGGGAGCTGTCGAAGCGCAAATTGCAGAACGCCGCTGACACCGCTGCGTTTGCTGCTGGCACACAGTTACGTTCAGGCCGCCCGGAATCAGAACTTGAAACCGCCGCGACCTTGATCGCTGGTGAGGGCGGCTATGACACCGCGACCGGAACACTGACGCTGGCGTCGCCGCCTGTTTCCGGCGCTTATGCTGGCGATCCAAACGCGTTGCACCTGACCCTGCGCCAGCCGATTGAGCGGAAGTTTTCAAAGCTGATTATCAACGACCCAGTTTACGTCACGGTCGACGCTACCGCGCTTGTCAATAATGGCCGCCCGGCTTGCGTTTTGGCGCTTTCTCCGACGGCAAGCGGCGCGGTGCATGTGCAAGGCAGCACCGACGTTGACCTTGACGGCTGCGATGTCGCTGCGAATTCTATCGCATCAGACGCAATTAATATGCAAGGCGCCGCGCAATTGGAGGCCGACTGTCTATCCGCAGTAGGCGGCGTTTCTACGACATCAAACCTGGACATTGATTGCGCTACACCGATCGAAAATGGCCCAGTCACCGCTGACCCCTACCGTGATCGGGTGCAGCCAACTGCGGGTTCGTGCGCCCCGAACAACAACGCCTGGACCAAGAAAAGCGGTAAAGGAAAACCATCGCCGGGAACTTATTGCGGTGGCGGGCAGATCAAAGGCACCGTCGAATTGGATCCGGGTGTCTATATCCTCGACGGCGGGTCATGGAAAATAAACGCAGGCGCTGATTTATCCGGTGATGATGTCACTCTTTTCTTCACGGGCGGCGCGACAATTGACGTCAATGGCAGTGCGGATGTCGATTTATCTGCGCCGACCTCGGGCAACTACGCCGGAATCGTTATCTGGTTCGATCGCGCAGATACGGGCTCACATAAATTCAATGGCGGATCAGGATTTTCTGTGGTTGGCGCCGTTTACGGCGCGAAATCAGACATCGAGTTTACCGGCAGTACGACTGGCGGATCGGCCGGCGAATGCACCCAGATCATTGGCTACACTGTGAAATTTTCCGGCAATTCCGACTTCGACACCGACTGTTCGGCCTCTGGCACATCAGAAATTCGTACTGCGCAATCCATCAACATTGTTGAGTAGGAGACGGACCATGAAAAATTTTCTTCGACAGACTATGCGTCTTCTCCGAAATCGCGACGGCGCAGCCGCCGTTGAATTTGCCGTTGGCGCGCCAATGATGATGTTCGCGCTCATCACAATGACTGATATTGGTCTCGCGATTAACGCACGGATGAACCTTGATCAGGCGGTTCGCTCTGGCGCGGAATTTGTGATGAAAGACGTCAGCGATGAGGACACGGTCAAGAACCTGGTCATCGCGGCCGCGACCGGAACCTACAGCGATACGCCGGGCGATGCTGAATCAAGTCAACGGCCGAATGTTGCTGTAAACAAATGGTGCGAGTGCACTGACAATCCCGGTGTGACTGTAACTTGTACGGCGACGTTGTGTTCAAACGATATGCCGCCGTCGATCTATTATAAGGTTGCTGCAGACAAGACCTATGAAGCGATCATTCTGCCCGATATTGCACTCTCGACCCAAATCAACGTGCAGGTCCGCTAAAGCAAGGCGCATTTGAAATGAATGAAAACCTGAAAAGAATTTTCAGTAATTTTCCGAGCGACCGAAAAGGCACGCCGGCGCTGGAATTCGCGCTAATCGCACCCTTATTCTTCGCGGTGGTTTTTGGAACATTCGAGCTCGGCCGCGGCATGTATGACAAGAATAGGGTCGCGGCGGCTGCGGCGCTTGCCTCGCGATCACTGGCGATGAATCCGTCGGCCACCGATTCCGAACTTGAGACAAAAATTCTGGATAAGCTCGATGACTTTGACCCCAACGACGTCACCATCACGCTGACAAATGAAACCATAGCCAGTCACGATTTCAAGAAAATCGAAATCAGCTACGATTTCGAATATCTAATCAATTTTGGCAGCCACTTCAGCGGCGTCACCATAACAGCTACCCGATACGCGCCGATGTATGAGCGCACGTAAACACCGCAAGAATTCCGTCCTTTTTGACCCCTTCCGTTTTGCACCCGCCTTGTCTACATGGCGGGTGCAATTCTTTTTGGGATTCCCTTATGACGGATTTTTCTCCCCGCGAGATCGTCTCTGAACTCGATAGATTTATTGTCGGCCAAAAGGCGGCGAAGCGTGCTGTTGCGATCGCGTTGCGCAATCGCTGGCGCCGCCAACGCGTCGAAGAAGGCCTTCGCGAAGAAATCACGCCGAAAAATATCTTGATGATTGGCCCCACTGGAGTTGGCAAAACCGAGATTTCGCGCCGTTTGTCGCGGCTTGCCGGGGCGCCGTTTATCAAGATCGAAGCTACTAAATTCACCGAGGTCGGCTATGTCGGGCGCGACGTTGATTCAATTGTTCGCGACCTTGTCGAGATTGCGATTGGTCTTGTGCGCGAACGAAAACGCGAAGAGGTCCGGTCTGCCGCCCACGGTGCGGCGGAAGAGCGCGTAATTGACGCCCTCGTTGGCGAAGGCGGCGGTGAGGCTGCGCGCGAGCGGTTCCGGCAAAAGCTGCGCGACGGCGAACTCGACGATAAAGAAATCGAAATTGAAGTGCGCGACAGCCAGAGCGGTATGCCGGCGTTTGAAATACCAGGCATGCCCGGCTCGCAAATGAGCATGATCAATTTGTCCGATATGTTTGGAAAAGCGTTTCAGGCGCCGCAATCGAAACGCCGGATCAGAGTGAAGGACGCTTATGAGCCGTTGATTGCGGATGAGTCTGACAATCTTCTCGATGAAGATGCGCTCATAAAAGACGCGCTTGAACTGGCGCAAAATGACGGGATCGTATTTCTCGATGAAATCGACAAAATCGCCCGCGGCGCCGATCGCGGCAGCGGCGATGTTTCCCGGGAAGGCGTGCAACGCGATTTGTTGCCTTTAATTGAAGGCGCGACCGTAGCGACAAAATACGGGCCAGTAAAAACTGACCATATTTTGTTTATTGCTTCAGGTGCGTTTCACCTTTCTAAGCCGGCTGATTTATTGCCCGAATTGCAAGGACGCTTGCCCATACGTGTTGAGCTTGACGCTCTGTCGCGCGACGATCTGCGACGCATTCTGGTTGAACCGGAAGCGAGCCTTATCAAGCAATATACGGCGCTGATGGAGACTGAAGGCGTTTCAATAGAATTCTCTGACGACGCTGCCGACGCCCTCGCCGACGCAGCAGCAGAAGTGAACGCCGGCATCGAAAATATCGGCGCAAGGCGTTTAGCGACTATCATGGAAACTGTGCTGGATGACATATCATTCACTGCCGCAGATCGGTCCGGCGAAACCGTCAAAATCGACGCCGGGTATGTTGAAGAGCGCATTGGCGAAATCTCTAAAAACGCCGATCTTTCCCGCTATATTCTCTAACAATATCGGCGAACACGGCATCGAGCGATCTATTTGACTTACGCCGCGATCTTGAAGCGCCGCGCCGCGATCGCAAAAAAGTCTTAATTATCAGTTATTTAAGCAAATTTGATGCTTTTTGACCGTTGCCCTTTGCGCACAGAAGCCCGTCAATCGCCCTAGCTCCTATCGCCGGGCTTTCACAACGGTTAATAGCAGGGTAATCTATCTTGTCTGAGGGAGATAAGTGTGGGGCCCGGCCATGGCTGACGGTGCAGCAAGAAGTAGTGTAAAGCGGCGATCAATGATGGCGTTCGCCGAAGATGCGGATCCGCGTTTCGCCACCAAAATTGAGGATAGCCCCAAGAAATCACTGTTTCGCGGGAAGCCAAAACAACCCGCGCGGGTTGCCTTTACAGGCGAGGAATTCGGGTTCGGCTACCAGGCGACTGAGCGCTTCATTGAGCGCGCCCGCCGGGAAAAAACGGTCGCTGACGGAGGTGTAACCTACACCGGCGCTCAGACCGAGCGCGAATATGACGACGCGAGCAAAAACAGCCGATTTGATTATAATTCCTATGTCCCGCAACCCTTGCGCACCAAAGAGCAGGCGCTCATGGCGGTCAAAAGCCAGACCGCAGATTTTGCGCTGGTGCCATTTTATAATCCGTATGCGGGCTATGATTTTGAAACCCTGCGCGCCATTGGCAGCCTCTTTACCATTCTTGGTGTTGAGCAGGTTGAGGCGACAGACAATCTGTGCCTCGCGGTCCACGAATCCCAACTTTACGATCTGATCCAATCATCGCATCCGGGAACCGGGTTCTCTGCGCTGCAACGGCGCATGCGCAAGGCTTGGGGTGAAACGGACGCTACAAGCGGCAATGAACCCGGCAAGTCTTACGAAGCAGAAATGCCGCGTGCGGGCCTGCCGATCGACATGTCTGATCAAAAACTCATTCGCGACCGCATCGACCGTGTCTTCGCCGGTCCTGAAGCAGCGCGGCGCTGCAAATCAAAGCTAGACGGGTTGCGCGCCATCGGCGTTGAGGTTCAGGAAACAGCGCAAATGATTGAGCCGCATCGTGAGCTGGCGAAACTTGCGCGCGGAACGACGAATCAATCGCGCCAAACAAATACTTTCTTTGACCCCGTAACCGGTGAAACGCGCTTCTTTTCTTCGTTGGGCGCGGAAAGTCAGGCAGGTAATTTATTCGGCATGGTGCTGCCGTATGAAGTCGCCATGCGGTCTTCTGACTATGTGATCATCGATCATAATTTCGACGACGCTGCCCCCGACAAAACGCGTTTTCTCGTCGTTGAAAACAATCCCGATCACAGCCTTTACGAGGACCGATATCGCACCACGGATGCGCGCACGCGCTATTGGTACCAGCGCATGAATGCGATCGCGGGCAGCAATATGTCGCTCGGCGCCGGCGTCTTGAAAATTCTCGGATTTGCGGCGACTGCCGCGGCGATTATGCTTGCTCTTGTGGGACTTTATGGGGTCGGCGCGATTTCCGGCGTAGTCGACGCCAACGCCTTATCGTGGTTGCCTGCTTCATTGACGGCGCAGGGCGCGCTTGTTTTAGCGGCGATGATCTTGGTTGCCGCATTCATATTCATGTCGGCCCAGGGGCGCGGCCACCAGGGCGTCAGAGTGATGTTCCGGTTCAAACGCGATGGGACTGCAGCATCGATCGGCGACGTTGAAAATTTCTTGCGTAATTATGGCGTTCGTCATGCGGTTGTTCGCATGGATGAGGACAGCGGGCGCAATGCGCCGTCCGCCATGGTGCTTGATGTTGAGTTTGACCCGGAAGATTTCAGTTACGGACCATTCTCGGCCCTTTTTCGCCGGTTGCGAGGATCGGTCGTAAATGGCGCGCTGAAGAAAGTATTCCAGCGCTGGAAGAACCGCGGCGTTACCGTGCTCGCGGCCGTTCCGTTTGAGCCGGAGCAGGCGCAACTGCCAAAACACAAAGCCCGTCGTTGGTGGAGCGAAGCTGTTTCCGAATGGACCGCGGATTTTGTTGAGACGATGTTTGTGCGCTTCTCGCGAATTGCTGCGTTCTACATTTTGCCGGCGTTCTTGGTTTGGTTTGTCGTCTGGAAAGTGATTCTCAACGGATAAATCCGTTAGCTCTAAGAAACCGTTCTTCCGCTGCTGGATTTCAAGAAAATATAGACGGCGCCGTCGCCGCCATGCCGCCGGTGGGCGGGTGCTGCCCGCGCAATGTGCTGGCGAAAGGGCTCGCTGTTAATCCAGTTGCGCACCTGCCGATGCAGAACACCCCGCGGCGGCTCGTTGTTAAAACTGCGCGCATCGCCTCGCCCCTTTCCTGTAATAACCAAGACGCATCGATACTTTCTGGATTTTGCGTTCAGTAAAAAGCCGTAAAGCGTAGCTTCGGCTGTTGAGACCGTGTGTCCGTGCAAATCCAATTCTGCGTCAATTGCGATTCTGCCACGGCCCGCACGACGATCAGAACGCGGGTCTCCCGACTGGAAAACATTGTGTTGGCCGAGCGTTTCGCGTTTCATGGTCGCAGCAGGATTTCGAACAATTGGGTTGACGCTTCGACGCGTCACCGTATCGCCGCCGCCGTTCTGCATTGGCGCGACATCCTTCGTGGTGCGCCGCCACAATTCCCATTCGTTTTCAGTGAGGGTGCGGGATTTCATGGCGCTGGCGTTTCAGAGCCGGTGAGTTTTGCCGCCAGGCCCTTTGGCAAAAAAACAATCATTTCGCCTTCCGCATTCATCTCGCCGGCCCGCGCCGCCGCGTCGGCGCCAGCACCCCAAAAAAAGTCGCCGCGCACCGGGCCGCGGATTGCGCCGCCGGTATCCTGGGCAATCATCAGTTTTCGGATTGCGTCGGCATCATCATCAGCGCTGTCAATAGACACCCAAATGGGCGCGCCTAGCATATGATAGCGCCGGTCAACCGCCAGGCTGCGCAGCGGCGTCAACGGCACGCCTTGAGCGCCCAGCGGGCCATCATTGGCGTCGAGGTGATCCAGCGCTTGAAAAAATACATAGGAGGCATTTTCCTCTCTCAATTCGCGTGCGTCCGAATGCGAAGCATTATCTAGCCATTCGCGGATCGACTGCATTGAGACGTCCTTGACCGGCATGACATTGCGCTCAACTAGCGTGCGTCCGATCGCAGTATATTTGTGACCATTCTGACCGGCATAACCGACGCGTTTTACCGCACCATCGGAAAATTCTATTCGTCCCGACCCCTGAATTTGAAGAAAGAATAAATCATTCGGATTTAGCCACGCCAATACCTCGGCAACATCGCCGATCTCGCCTTCGTTGATTTTGGTCCGATCAGGGTAAGGGACCAGTTTGTTTCCTTCGAGGCGCCCGGCGATGCGCTCGCCGGAAAGGTCCTTGCGAAAGGCGCCAAGATCGACATCGACTAGATTTTCGGGACGGGCGAACAACGGCGTATCAAATTCGTCCGTTTTGTTGCGGGAAGCCGGATAGGACGGTTCAAAATATCCAGTAAACTTCCCCTTTTTCGATGTCCTTGTGGGTTCGTTTTTAGCCGGGCCATCTGGTTTTGGGGTCCGTTGTGCGAGTATGTGTACTGGCTGGAAATTACTCTCAAAAAATGAGCGCGCACTTTTGCCGGAGACCTCGGTGAGCGCTTCAGCTGCATCACAAGGCGCCAACCAATCTTGAACGCGGCCCGATAATGTCTTCCCTTTCAGAATTTCACCAAGATTTTCATTGCGGTTTGCTGGCTCATCAGGATCGCGCTTTCCAAGCACGGTGCAGGAATTCAAGAAGGCTGGCAGCGCTTCTTCTAAGGCGTCGTCACCCCATCCGGTGATGTTCTCAAACGCCGTTAGTTCAATTGCAATAACAGGCGCGAGGAAAGCGTCGTCGCCAAACTCAGGCTCTTTTGTGCGATTTAGAACATAAAAAATGGCGAACACAGCAAATGTGATCGCAATGCCGAACAACACGAAGCGGATATTGCGGCTATTCATTGGCATTTGAATTGCGCCCTGTCTCGGCGGAGGCTCAGCCCGCTATTTACTCGCCGCCGCTGGTCGCAGTCAAAATCCAGTTTGGATCGCGGCTGCCGCGTTTTCGCGAGAACACCCAGCGATCTTTGACGAGGTCAATGCGATTAGGGTCGCCTTCAACCACCTCGCCGTCGGCGTTGCGGGTAACGCGGACCTGGTTTGAAGAAAACTCGGTCGTCGCGGACATTGTAGTGTCATCAACTTCGCTGTTTACGATTGCGGCGTGTTCAATTCCAACGAATTTAAGTTCTGAAGTATGGCCAGCGTCATCACGTGCAATAACAGCCTGTTTGAAGGCTTCATAAACGTCATCAGAAATATATTGCCGGATTGAGCGCAAATCGCCTGACGTGAACGCTTCGACGATCATTTCATAGGCGCCGCGTGCGCCTTCAAGATACATGCCCTCATCGAACTCCGGATCCGCATCGCGCAGCTTACGAGCATTGGTCGAAACTGGCGTCGGCGCGGGCGGCGCGTCAGCCTCGGAGGCGTCATTATTCTGATAGGGTTGATCGCGTGATGATTGGCGTTCCGGCGCCTCAATATCGTGGCTATGTTCGTGACCGGTTCGCGTGCCCATGACCGAAAAAAGCCGGAACAGGATAAATGCCGTAATCACGGCGAGAATGAGCAAGACTGGATCCATAGTGTATTGTCTTAGGCGAATATTACTTAAATTTGAACATGCGAGCCCTATATAGGGATCAAATTTCGGATAACACCCCATCATGATCTTTCTGATAATCGTCGCCTTATTCTTCCTCATTCCGATCGCGGAAATTTATGTCCTGTTAAGCGCCGGCGATGCGTTTGGCATATGGCCGGTCATCGCCGCATGTCTGGGCACAGCGATCCTCGGCGGCGCGATCATCCGTATGCAGGGCGCTGCGGCGCTAAATACTGCGCGCAAAGACCTTAACGAAGGCCGCCCGCCCGTTGATTCTGCGGTCGACGGCGCTTTGCTTGTGGTTGCAGCGCCGTTTCTGATGACGCCAGGTTTTTTGACCGACTTTATCGGCTTTTGCCTGCTGACCCCGCCAATCCGGCGCGTTATCGGCCGAATGGCGATGCGGGCGATCAAACGCCGAATAGATAAAGGCAACGCGACGATCACTATAAACAGGCCGTAACCAGGTGGGTTGCGGCGTTCGCGCGCGCCGTGTATGGAGCGCGATCCTTTGATTCAAGAGAATGGAACAACCGGTGAACGGGCGTCCAGAAGACGGGCTTAAATGACACAAACTCCTGAAAACAATGGCGCCGCCGCCGGCGCTATCGATCCGGCAAATCCACCAACGTTTGTCGTTATGGCGCAGTATCTCAAGGATTTATCTTTCGAGAGCCCGCACGCGCCGAACAGCTTCCAGTCCACGACGGCGCCGAAAATCGACGTCAATGTCGACGTGCAGGGCCGCACTCTGGGTCGGGACCAATACGAAGTGGAATTGTCCGTGCAGGCGAAAGCGGCGCGCGACGCTGAGGCTGTATTCATTGTCGAGACATCCTACGCCGGCGTGTTCGAAATCAAAAACCTGCCGCGCGATCAGCTTGAAGTTGCGATGCTGGTTGAGTGTCCGCGGCTGTTATTTCCATTCATGCGCCAGATCGTTTCCGACGCGACCAGAAACGGAAATTTTCCGCCTCTGATGCTCGAACCGATCGATTTTATGGGCATTTATCTGCGCAATCGTGAACAGGGCCAGGCGGGCGAAGGCGGCGCGGCTTAAGTGTTTCTGGCTACTGCCGCCACAAACAATTTTCGCCGAGCTCTTTGATAAATGCCGCATGCGCCGCACGTTCATCATCGCTGATGCGCGCCGGCAATGGCGCTGGCCTGCCGGTTGGGCGCGTCGCGACGTCATCGCGCTTTTCCGTCTCTTCCTCTGCGTCAGACCTATGGGCGAGATCAAAACCGGCCTGGGCGCCGCCGGTTAGCTCAATATAGACCTCGGCGAGCAGGCGACTGTCGAGAAGCGCGCCATGACCGTCTCGTTCGCGCTGTTTGGTGTCAATGCCGAAGCGTGAACAAAGCGCATCAAGGCTTGCCGGCGCGCCCGGAAATTTGCGGCGGGCGAAATGAAGCGTGTCAAAAAGCTTGTTCTCCAGAAGCGGAAGATCCGCCACTTTTAGCTCGGCTTGAAGAAACGGCAAATCAAATGAAACGCCGTTATGCGCAATCAATTCTGCGTCGCCAACAAACGCGCAGAAAGCGGGCGCGGCTTCTTCATCCGTAAACAGAGGCTTATCCGCCAGGAATGCGGCGGAGAGCCCATGTATCTTGAACGCGCCCTCCGGCATGTCGCGTTCGGGGTTTACATAAATATGGAAACTTTTCCCGGTGACGGCGCCGTTCATCAATTCGATGGCGCCAATCTCGACGATCCGGTGGCCTTCGGAAAACTTGAAACCGGTGGTTTCTAAATCGAACACGACTTGCCGCATTTATCAATTTTCCTTTGCGCCGGCTAAGCCAAAGCCGCTGAAAGACTACTCATCTTCTGGCGTCAACGCCAGCTTCACCTGCGCCGCTAACCCTTTGACTGTAAAAGGTTTTTGTATGTATCCGGCGTCCTTGACCATGTCGAGATCATCGCGCACGGCTTCTTCGGCATAGGCCGACATGAATATTATTTTTGACTCAAGATCAAACTGTTCGCGCGCCTGTTTCACAAACGCCGGACCGTCAAGGACATTCATCATGACGTCTGAGAGAACGAGATCAAAATCGGCGCCGTCCTCTTCCAGGATTTCCAGCGCATCTTCGCCGTCTTCGGCTTCGACGACCTCGTAGCCGCAATCGGTGAGCGTCGCGACGACAAAGGTCCGCACCGGCGTTTCGTCCTCGACAATCAGGATGCGGCCCGCGCCGGTAAGATCAGTAGGCGCCGCGACCGGAGCTTTCGAAGGCGCCGGCGCCATATCAGTATCTGAATCTTCGGCCCCATCATGCGCTTGCAGGAATATTTTGAATATTGCGCCTTTCCCCGCATCGCTCTCAAGGGCGATGGCGCCGCCCATTTGTTTAATTGATCCGTATACAGTGGAAAGGCCGAGGCCCGTCCCCTTTCCGGCGTCTTTCGTCGTGAAAAACGGCTCAAAGATTTTATCAGCAATATCTTTCGGAACGCCAGGGCCGGTGTCGGAAATTTCAATCAGGACATGATCATTTTCGGCAAGATCTTTGCGCCCAAACGCAGATATGTCTTCAGCGCTCAACGCGGTTGTGCGGATTGTTAATTTACCGCCCGCCGCGCCCATGGCGTCTCGCGCATTGACGGCGAGATTCATAATCGCCGTTTCAAGTTGATGACGGTCGACCTTTACCGGCGCCAGGCCGCGGCCATTGATCAGATCAAGGCTGACTTTTTCGCCAATGGCGCGGGTCAGGAACCGTGAAAAATCCTGCAGAACTTCGGTAATCGACAGCACTTCGCTTTTCAGGGTCTGTTTGCGGGAAAACGCCAGGAGTTGCTTCGTAGTATTCGCCGCGCGCTGGGCATTTTCGCGGATCTGCACAAGTTCCTGATAAGCAGGGTCGCCCGCGGGATGTTTCAACATCAAGCGTTCCGTGTGGCCGAGCACAACCTGCAAATAGTTGTTGAAATCATGGGCGACCTTGCTGGCCAGTTCGCCGATGCCGCGCAGGCGCTGGTCCTGACCGGTTTCCTCCTCCATGCGTTTGCGATCCGTAATATCAACGGAATAGAGCAGCGTGCGGCGCGCGCCATAGGAACCGCGTTTGCGTTTAACCGGCCGCGGGAAAATCGCATAGGTGCGTTGTTGGCCGTCTGTCTCGATTTCAGTTTCAACGGCTGGCAACCCGCCCGTGGGACGCGATTTCTTTTTCGTTTCCCGCGCAAGGTCTTCCAGCGTTTCCTGGGGCAACATACGCGAAAGCGGCGCGTTTTGTTTTGCCGATCCGAATGATTTCGCAAACGCTTTGTTAGCAGCGTGAATTCTGCCGTCGCGATTTAATTCGCCGTCGACAATAGCGATACCGAATGGCGACTCGGCGATGTCGCCAGAAAGCGAGATGTCCTTAACGTCTTCGGCAACGGCGGTGACGCCCAGTTGAACGCAGGCGAACCCCTCGCCGACGCCGCCGCGGCGAAAGGCTGAAATCTGCGCCTCTATCGGATCGGCGTTTTTCCGCCTGACCAGCGCATCGATGCGGGCGCCGTCAAGTCGCCAGAGCGCGCGCACCAATTCGCTCGTTTCACCCAGAATAAAATCATCGATATGGCGCAAACCGCCTCGATCAACGCCAAGCTCTTCGCGCAAAGCGGCATTGGCCCAGGCGATTTGTCCGGATTTTTCAATGGCAAACACAGGATGTGGAAAATCGGCGTAAGCGGCGGCGAGAACATCATGTTCTTCCTCCTCGGCCGGCATTTCCCGCAAGCGCCAGGCGACGTGCTCATCACTTCCGCGTATAGGCCTGACACTGACATGAAACCGGCGCCGGACGCCGCCATCGGCAATCCCCATTACCTGAAAGATTGTTTCGTCGGCGGGGGCTGCGCTTTTCGCCGCACGACACAACCGGAAGACTTTTGTGGCTTCGGCGCCTTGCTGGGCGAACAGCCTATCGATGCGCGGCGGCAATCCGGCCGGCCCCATGACGCCGGCGTTTTTCGCGAGATCAAAATAGGCGCGATTGGCATAGGTCACGACGCCATCGCGACGGGTTACAAGGCAGGCGTCGACGTCAGCGTCCAGGACGCGCTCAGCAAGGCCAAGGGCGCTTAAGATTTCGGCCCCGGCGAGCTCCGCCGCCTGGCCGGCGGGTTTGCCGCCAGCCCGCCGCATCATGGCGCCAGCGAGCAGCAACGGCGATGAATTTCTGGTCGTTGCCGCGAAGATGAAGGCCGCGGCGAAAAGTGTTACTAGCCCGCCGATAATGAGAGCAGCTGTATCGCCCTGCCGGGTCGTTAAAATGAAATAACCGACGGCGGCGAGGCCGGAGAAAATGCAAGCCCACAATATCCAGAAAGACGCAGCGCCGGATCCATGATCGACCTCGCCGCCCGGTAAAATTTCATCGCCGATTGGGCCTTTTTGATCGCGATGGCTTTCCGCGGCCTCGTCCATCATGGCGACGATTTCTTCAGGCGTCGGCGGGCGCGGCGCATCTTTAAAATTGGCGTCGATCGCGGCCGCATCCTCTGGCGTATCGGATGCGATGTCAGCGGCCGCTTGTTTTTGAGCGGTCGCGGGGTCAGGTGGCGTCACGGGCGCAGGTTCCTTAGAATTGGGTCAAGTGATTCGAATCGACAATTATGACGGGCTTCGCATCGCGCCGCCACCAGCCTTGGGAAAATCAGAATGGATTTTTCGTTAGCGGGTCCGGTCACTGCATGGGTGTTGGCGCTGCCTTGCGCGCGTTGTTCATGACAAAGCCGATGACTTGCGCCACCGCTTCATAGTGCTCGAACGGGATTTCGTCATCGATGTCGATGCTGGCGTGGAGCGCGCGCGCTAGCGGTGGGTTTTCCACAATCGGGATATTGTGCTCTCGTGCGACGTCGCGCATTTTCAAGGCGACATTGTCAACGCCCTTGGCGACGCAGCGCGGTGGTTCCGCGGCGCCCATCTCATAGTCCAGCGCAACAGCGTAGTGGGTCGGGTTCATAATCAAAACGGCTGCATTTTTGACGGCGGTG
Source organism: Hyphococcus sp. (assembly GCA_013002535.1). GTDB lineage: Bacteria > Pseudomonadota > Alphaproteobacteria > Caulobacterales > Parvularculaceae > Hyphococcus. Next base: position 22,855 of record JABDJK010000067.1, on the reverse strand, counting down.
ATGTTGCGCTGGCGCGCGCGCTGTTCGCGTTGCTGTCGCAGGCGGCCTTTGATCTGCGGATCGCCTTCGGTCTCTTTCAACTCACGCCGGATTTCTTCTTTGGTCATGCGCAAGCGCTTCTTCCAGCTATTGCGCTGAAACCCGTAATCAAGGGCGGCGATTACCAACATCGCGATGAGCGTCAGCCCAATGAGTTTGATAACGAGAAGTCGTGCTAGTTCCAGCAACCCGGCGCTATCAGAAAATAGCGCCGTCACTAGGAGATCACGATCTGGCCATAACGCGAAGGCGAGGATCGCGCCAACGATGATGAGTTTGCCAACGCCTTTGGCGAAGTTGAACATACCCGACGGCCCAAAAATGCGTTTTGCGCCCGCGATGGGAGATAGTTTCTGTAAGGACGGCTTCATCCGTTCAGTGGTCCAGACCGGGAGAGCCTGCCCGATATTGCCGGCGAGCGCCGCGATAAGAAACAGGAGTAAGAGCCCGCCGCCAGCGGCCGCGAGGGCGAGCGCGACCTCGGCGAAAAGATGTTGCAAGGCCGGACCGTCAACGACGAAATCATGGGGCCTATCGAGGAAACTGACGCCGATCTCGGCGAACCCTCGCATAGCGGGGTCTGCCAGAAGCCAGATGGCGAGCGCCCCGGCGGCGAGTATAGCGGCGGCGATGACTTCCTGGCTTTTCGGCGCATCGCCTTTCTTGCGCGCTTCGGCTAGGCGTTTGGGGGTCGGCTCTTCGGTGCGTTGGGCGTTGTCCTGTTGCTCGGCCATGACACGCCCTAGACTAAGAACTGCGCCAGAAACGCTTCGAATTGTTCAAGGAACACCGTCATCATCAGGCCAACCGTCAACATAAGGAGCATTAGTCCGAGCCCCAGATTGGCCGGCATCAGCATGAAGAAAACCTGCGCCTGAGGCATCAGCCGGTTGAGGACGCCAGCGCCGACATAAAAGACGAGGCCGAAAAGAACGAACGGCGCAGATAGTCGTAGGCCGAGCGAGAATGCCGACGACAATGTTTCAACCATTACTGTCGACATGTCGCCAAATCGCGGCAGTGATCCCGGCGCCATCAAAACATAAGAGTCGCGAATTGCGGCGAGCAGCATGTGGTGAAGGTCAGTGACGAAGATCATTGTGGTGCCAAGGATCGCGAGAAAGCCGCCGACAATAGCGCCTTGCAGTTCTTGCGTCGGGTCAAAGATCTGCGCAAGCGAAAGCCCCATTTGGAAGGCAATAATCTGTCCGGCGACATTGAGGGCGCTCATCATCAACCGCGCTGCGAGGCCGAGAAAGGCCCCGGCGAGGACTTCGCCGATGATGATGCCGCCCATAATTCCAACACCGCCGCTTTGCGCCCAATTCGGATAAAGCGGCGCCGTCACTGGCGCCAGCGCTGCGGTGACAGCGAGAGCCGCCGCAAGGCGAAGCCGCGGCGATAAGGAAAAATCGCCGAAAGCGGGCGCGGTCATGAACATTGCGCCGACGCGGCAGAAAACCGCGAACATCAAAAAGACATCGACCGGCAATGACGCCAGAGTAAGGCTTGCAGACATTACCCGCCGCCGATCCCGCTAGTCGCGATGCGGGCGTAAAGCTCGGTGGCGAAGCGCCCGAGGGCGCCGCCCATAAACGGAAGGCAAATGGCAATCGTGATGAACATGATGATGATGCGCGGCACAAAGACGAGTGTCAGCTCTTGAACCTGCGTCAACGCCTGCAAAAGCGCGATGGATAAACCGACGGCGAGGCCGGCCAGCATAGCGGGGCCGGCGACCATCAAGGTCACCCAGAATGCGTCTCGCGCAATTTCGAGAATTTCCGCACCATTCATGTTCGCCTCGCCAATTACCGCCATGCGCCATTGGAAGCGCCCTCACCCGGCAAATTTTGCCTGTGTCATGATTAATGCTTCCTTGGTTAAGGCGAGGTGAGGATTGAGTTACCGACAGGTTAATTCGGCAGGCTGCGAGCCACTGGTTGGCGACGCCCGAAAACACTGCATGTCTGCCGCACATCCAGCGCCCTTGAGCTTCGAAACGACCCTTTGTCCTGACTTGGTTTCCGGCGAATCTGGGCTGGTTCTTACGGTGAGAATAGTGGGATTTCAGGGCTGTCAGTGCGGCATAAGCCATTGGGTTTTCACGTCGGTGATTTTTCCAATTTGTGGGTCTGATGATATTTATTGCGCACCGACGCTCCGCGCCTTCCTCCCCGTAAACGGGGGAAGAAGGAAAGCGCGTCGTTGGCAGTCTAAAATTCTCACGGACGCCATCATGAGGCCGCCACGAGCCTTGAGGATAATAATCCACCAGAGGCGGTATTCCTTGAAGAATACCCGCCTTGAGTTGAATCCCGTTTTGTTAATGCAACCGGACTTTATCGCTAAGTCTAAAAGAAAAACTTTGCTGGCGGCGGTAACTCGAACTTGTCGAATGCGTGGTCTTTTTGCGGGCCGTCGCGATCGACCCAGCCAAGAAAGAGATGTGCGGACCAGGCGTTGGGATTCGGGTCGATGCGCCCGTGATAATAATGTTGGCCCTGATAGGCGACGGCGTCGCCGGCGTTCATTTGAATGCGATCAAACGGGCGTTCACCGAAATCTTGATAAGCGTCCTTATTGTCGAGATAGTTTTCCGCGATCCGCTCTTGCCCAACGCAAAAATCCCAGATGGTGTTGTCGGAAAAACCGAGCGTCAGATTAAGACTGTGCTCATTTGCGGCCCGGTCATTATGAACGACGCAAGTCGCTCCTTTCGGATAAATCCGGCCGTGAGCGTAGGACGGTAGGAGTTTCGTCTTGGTCACAACTTCCATACGCGCTGTAAGTCCCCATAATAGACCTAGCGAGAATGGGAAATAGGCCGACGGAAGTTCATAGGACTGGGTTGGTAGCAAAGCGATGCCCGGTTCTGACAAAAACCGCCTTTGCGACGCTCGATCTGCGCCCATATTGATCTGCATGATCGAAAGAAATGACGAGATCACCTCCGGCGGGAGTAGTTCCTCGATGAACTCGTATCCGTTCTCATGATAGCGGCGGTCTTTGATCATAACGGCGTTCTTTCTAGCGGTTCGGCGTCCGGCTTGGAGAAAATCGCGACGTCTTTTGTCGGTATGACGCAATCCCAGCCCCGCGACGCCGCTATATAACGCATTGTTTCTTCGCGGTAAAATACAACATGCGTTGGGTCCTTGCGGTAGTGCCAGTTTTCAAAAGCCGCGTCATCGGTTTGGAAACAAGTCATAATTCCCAATATTCCGGCGGGTCTTAAAAGCATATCCAGGCGGTCAATCTCACGGGCTGGGTCATGAAAATGTTCGGCGGTCTCAGTACACACAATGAAGTCATACTGACCACACAGCGCTTTCTCGTCGGGATAAAAAATCGGATCAAAGAGCGCCATCGGATATCCCGCCTTCTCAAACATGCCCGCGAGAACTGGGCCGGGTCCACATCCAAAATCCAGCCCAGCCATACCGGACGATAAAAACTGGCGCATCGGGTCGAACAGCTTGGACAGGAATTTTCGGTAGCCGGGATCGTCAATCTCGTTTTCATGGAGTTTGTAATGACGGCGCTCCTCGTCTACCGTTGGCAATTGCCCAGGGTCCATAAAACGAATGTGGCATGCGCTGCATTTCCAATAGATTTTATCGTCGGCGCGGAGAAAAAAAGAAACATCCCCGTCGCGGCAAAGTGGACAGGCTGGCGTTATTCTATTTGACAAAACCGGCGTCCTTGACCGCAGTTGCAAATGAACGAGAGACAGGCGCCGCGGCGCCGGATTTCAAAACCAAAACGCGCTTGCCGTTTTCGGATTTCACTTCTGCGACGCCGTCGCTCGCCACCCACCAGGAACGATGGGTCTGCAGTCCCGCACCCTCGCCCAATTCCGTGATAGCATCGCTGAGGCGCATCAGGATTAACGCTTCTCCGAGGCTCGTGTGGACCCGGAGATAATGGTCTTCCGACGAAACGCCATAAAGCGTTGCATGGTGAAATTTCGCTGGCAGACGATCCATAAACGATGAAATTGGCGAGCCCGTAGGTTTTGCGCTGCGCAAAACGCCTGACGCCGCCAGCGCCAGATAGCCGCCGGTCACGATGATCAGTGAAATGATGAGAACGTAGATGTACTGGTCAAACCACCCGGCCAGCGGCGTGCGAAAGTTGAGGGAATTATCGTAGCCCGCGAGCACCAGCAACACTGGAAACGATGTCAAAGCTGCGACGGCCGCGATTAGCACCGGCGGTTTTTCCCGCAAGCTGGTGCGCCATAAAAATATGCCAGCGAGGGCTGAGCCAAAGCTGCCGACAATCATCGTCGAGGTCCAGAAAACGAAGCGCTTGAAGAATGGCAGGGCGTTGGTGTCGTAGACGCCTAGAAACGAAAAAATCCAGCCAAGCGCGATGGCGCCGGCCAGCCCGTGGATGAAATATTTCCGCAACAGATCCATTTCCGCCGATTTTGCCCCCGCAATTCGCGCTTCGTGAATGGAAATTACGTCGCCTCGCGAAGGAATACAAAGGCTTGGCGTAAATCAGGCGGTAAATTGTTGCGCGCCATGGCGAGATCATCGAAAGTTTTTGCGATGGAGGAATTCGCCCATGAATCTGGACCTTGAAAATACGTTTTCCTTAGCCGGCAACCTCGCCATGGTCGGCTGGGCATTGCTGGCGTTCGGGCCACGGCGATGGGGTGTTTTGACCCTCACCGGCGCGGTGATACCGAGCCTTCTGGCCATACTTTATGGCGCGTTGATGTTCATCCATTTTGCAGACTCCGGCGGCGGCTACGGCTCCCTCGCTGAGGTTCGCGCGCTCTTTGGCAAGGATGAATTATTGCTGGCAGGCTGGGTTCATTACCTGGCTTTTGATCTCGCTGTCGGCGCCTATATCGCGGCTGAGGCCGACCGCGCCGGCCTTTCGCGCCTCATCCAGTTTCCGTTTCTCGTTATGACGTTAATGTTCGGACCAGTTGGTTTTCTCCTGTTTCAGCTGACGCGCGTCGGTTGGCTTGGTGCTGACCGCCTTGCCGCAAATCGCGCCGTAGCTCGGGGCGCATCATGAGACAGCTCTATTTCTCCGAACGGTTATGGGCCCAAACTGCGTTTTTATTATTGGCGTTGATCCCGGTCACCTTGGCGGCGAAAGCGCTTGATCCGCGGATGATCAATGACATCCCGATCTGGACAAAGCCGTTGAAATTCCAAGTGTCGCTGGCGCTCCACTTTGCGACATTTGCCGTTCTCGCGACATTGCTAGCCGAAAAAACACGGCGCGCGTTCTGGCTTGCCGGGTTCGCCGTCGCCGCGTCGATTGCAACCATGGTTGAGATGGCGATCTTGATGGGGCAGGCGGCGCGGGGCGTCCCGTCGCATTTCAACGAAGCGACTGTTTTGGATCAAATTCTCTACGCGTTGATGGGAATTGGCGCCGTTGTCCTGATCTTGCCGGCGCTCGCCATGGGTGTGCGGTTCTTGTTTGTGAAAACCTCCGCGCGCCTGACACCGGGGTTAAAACTGGGCGCTGCGCTGGGTCTTCTCTTTGGATTTATCCTGACCTTGACCCTTGGCGGCTATATGTCGATGCAAGCTTCAGGGCATTGGGTCGGCGCCCCGACGACGGATGCGGGCGGTCTGCCCATCTTTGGCTGGTCGCGCGACGGCGGGGATTTGCGGGTCGCGCATTTCTTTGCGACCCACTTAATGCAGGCGCTGCCGCTTATTGGCTTTCTTGCTGATCGGGCTTTTGGGGCTAAGAGCGTGGCGCCCCGGCGCCTCGTCTGGCTCGCCGCGATAGTCGGCGTTGGGCTGTCCGTTGGAACATTTCTGCAGGCGCTGTCGGGTCAGCCATTCATCGGCTAACGACCAAAATAAAAGACCTGTTGTGGCGCCGGCGGGGCTTTTCACGATTGATATCTAGCGATGGTCTTTAAGTGGTTCTGCGACGCCGGCTCACAAAGCCGAGCGCGCCGAGCGCAAACAACATCAGGGGAAGGGCGCGAGGAGCCGGTAATGGATCTATCTCAGTGTTCAGGGCGCTGCCAGCTGCCGCCCGACAAAAAGCCCTGCCGCGACTTTCATCGGGGCAGGGCTTTTTTAATGAGGCCGGCTTCGCCGACTATTCGAATTTACCAACCGCAGGTGCGCTCGGCGTTTTGTTCTTGCAGCCATTCCATCAGCGGCGCGAAATACTCAACGACGGCTGAGCCGTCCATTTCGCGTGTGCCGGTGAAGGCTTCAAGCGCTTCGGGCCAGGGTTTTTCAGCGCCCATTTCCAGCATGGCGTTAAAGTCAGCGCCCATATCCGCCGCGCCATAAATCGAGCAACGGTGGAGGGGACCTTCCCAGCCGGCCTTTTCACAAGCGGCTTTGTGGAACTGGAATTGCAAGATGTGAGCGATAAAATAGCGTGTGTATGAGACGCTATTCGGGATGTGATATTTCCCGCCCGGATCGAAATAATCGCTCGATCGCTCCGTTGGCGGACGAATACCCTGATATTGGGTTCTGAGCGCCCACCAGCCATCGTTATAGGTCGCGGGCGTCAGCTCGCCCGAAAAAACCTGCCAGCGCCATTTGTCCATGAGGAGGCCAAAGGGCATGAACGAGATCTTCTCTAGCGCCTGATTCATGAGGAGGCCGAGGTCGGCCGATGCGTCAGGCACCTCATCGAGAAGACCGATGGTATTCAGATAATCCGGCGTAATCGACAGCGCGATCATATCGCCGATAGCCTCGTGAAAGCCGCCATTGGCGCCGGTCTGGAAGATCGGGGATTTTTCCTTGTAAGCGCGTTGGTAGTAATTGTGACCAAGCTCGTGGTGCACCGTCTGGAAATCGTCGGCGTTCACCTTGGTGCACATCTTGATGCGGATGTCGTCCTGGCCATCCATATTCCATGCCGACGCGTGGCAGACGACTTCGCGGTCTAACGGCTTGGTAATTTGAGAGCGCTCCCAGAAAGTTTCAGGGAGGGGCTCAAATCCGAGAGATGAAAAGAATTCCTCGCCGGTTTTGACCATTTTTGTCGCGTCATAGCCAGCGTTTACGAGAAGCTCGGTGAGATCATAGCCGGGGTCGGCGCCTTCCGGAGAAACGAGATCAGAGATATTGCCCCAGCTCTGGGCCCACATATTGCCAAGGAGGTCGGCGCGAATCGGCCGATCCAGCGGCACGACGTCGTCGCCATATTGCTCGTTCAGTTTCGCCCGGACATGACACTGCAATTCGTCATAGAGCGGTTTTACCTGACCCCATAGGCGATCTGTTTCCGCAGCAAATTCATCAGATGGCAGATCATATCGCGCACGCCACATATCGCCGACATCAGCAAAACCAAGTTCCGCAGCGCCTTCATTGGCGATCTCAACCATGGAAGCATAGTCCTGCTTCATATTGGCGCCGGTTTCATTCTCTTCGATCGGAATTTCACGCCACTTGGTCCAGATTTCCTGAAGTCTCGCAGGGTCGCGAATGGCGCCCATCATGGCTTCGAGATCGTTGCGCGGGACCTCTTCGCCGTCGAGTTCGATCTTGCCGGTAGCATAGGTCGAGCCCATGCGCGTGTTGATTTCGGCGAGCTTGCCGGCTGCGCCTGGCGTTTCCGGGGCAGGGAGGTTTAGGCCAAGTTTGATCTTCTCGATCTTACGGCGCATCTCCGCCGGCAATTCGAGATCGTTGAAGCGTTTTGCTTCATTGGCGAATTTGACGCCCATCTCGGTTCCTTCGGTGGAAACCTGCGTGACGAGCCAATTTGTGTCATAGGTAATGTTGGTTGCCTGCGCCCACTGGATGCGTGCAGAGAATTCACCAAATTCCCGATAAAAATTCTCGACGCGCTCAATGAATTCAGCGGCGTCGGCCGATGTTGGCGCTTCATCGCTCGCAGTTGCTTCCGGCGCAGCTGTCTCGATAGCGTCGCTCGCGGTGTCGGCGGCGGGCGCCTCAGCAGCGGAATCGGTTGATTGCTGACCGCAGGCAGTCAACAGCGCAAAGATGGAAACGGAGGCGATCGCGCCGATTGCGCGGGTGTTTTTCTTCAAAATCATCAAAGTCCCTCAAAAGATTGTCGGCCGGGGCTGGCCGCTTGGGCCGCACAATAGCCAAGACGAGCGCCAAGGGCAAAGCGGGCGTAAATGTGGCGAAGGGCGTTCGTCGCACCTAAGGCGCAATCGGTCGAATCGCGGTTGAGGCTATGGAAAGCGCCGCCGCCGTCAAATTTCGATGCGTTTATGACAAGGTGATCAAAGCGCGGGGTTGCGTCGGTCACACCTTCTCCGCGACCTTGATGGCAACGCGGCAGCCGGCGCCGATCACGGCTGAGAGCAGGCGATAGCCGGGTGCGTCGTGCGCGCCCTCGTCCTCAGCTGTGTGCTTGTGCTCTAGCTCGTCTTCACGGAACTGCGTGATGGTCGCGGCGAGTTCCGGCTCGCTGGTCGCAAGATCCTCCGCCTGTTCGCCGTAATGTTTTTCAATCACGTCCTCGACGGCTGCGGTGCAGGCCATGGCCGCTTTCTCGCCCATTAGAGCTGTTGCGGCGCCAAGACCGAACCCGGCGACATTCCAGAATGGGGAGAGCAAGGTCGGGCGGACGCGGCGTTCAACCAGGAGTTTATCGAAGGCTTCCAGATGCGCGGCTTCGCCGTCTTCCATCTCGGCGATTTTAGCAGCGATGGCGGCTTTGCCGGGAAGCGCGTCAAAGACCGCTCGCTGACCGCGATAGATTGCGACAGCGCCATACTCACCCGCGTGATCGACCCGCAGCATTTCAGCGACGCGGGGCGCACGCGGGCCTGGCTTTTGCGGCGGGCGCTTTTGGTTCGTGCGGTTCGTCATGCGGTCCTCGCATTCGCAGCGCGCAGTTTTTTAACGTCCCGGGTCTCAAACAGAGCGACGATGGAAACCAGCGCAAAAAGTCCGGCTGAAATAACGAGATTATAGCCCGCCATGGAAAGCCCGAGAAAACGCCACTGTACATCATCACATGCCGGCGCATCGGTTTTTTGATCGAGGGCTTCGACGATGGAGCCAACATCAACCGGGCCGCCGCCGGCGCAAATCGCCGGGCCCGGCCAGAATTTCCATTCAACGCCGGTATGATAAAACGCAAGACCCGTGGACACCGCATAGACGAGGGCCGCGGCGCCAAGGGTCGCTGTGGCGCCGATGCGTGATTTGAACACGCGCGATGCGATGAGACCGGCGGCGGCAACGCCAAGCGCCGTCCAATGAGCCTCGCGCTGGTCGAGGCACAAAATGCAAGGGACAAGGCCGCCAACGCGTTCAAACAAATGGGCGCCAATCAAAAGCGCTGCGCTCACCGCGAAAGCAGCGGCGAGGGCGCGTTCGGCCAAAGAGAGACTGACGATAAGGCTTTTCATGATTGCCAATATAGGCGCTGGGATCGGCGCTTGCGCCCGCGCGGATCGTCGCGGTTCGAATGCGATTGTATAACCTCAGATTTTAGGCGCGAGCCTCGAACCAGGCGCGAATTATGGACGCGGCCTCAAATCCGAGCGTCGCCAGCAAAGCGACCCAGAGAAGGCCGATAATCAGCCCTATAATCACAAGGACGCCGTCGCGCTCAATCAATCCGATCGAGGCAATGGCGACGCCAATGCCGGGGATGGTGTTGGTCGAGGGCAGCGGCACTAAAATCGACGCCGTCGGGATGAGCAGAATCGCGCCGACAATGCGCGCGCCGGTGTGGTTTGTCAGCAACCCAAGGCGCGGGCGTGACAGTTTTTCAAACCAGCCAATATATTTTTCGCCGCGGGCGACGACTTTCTCAAATTCGCCAATGGAAAACCGCCGCTTGTTGAGGGCGTTTGGCAACCACGGATGATGACGCCCCGCCGCCATTTGGCCAGCAAGCGCCAGCATTGGCAAGGCCACGATCTGCGGCAGCAAATACACAAATGGCAGACAACAGGGCAGGGCGAGGAGCAAAAGAAGCAGCCCGAAAGCGCGTTCATCAAGGCGCGTGATCACATCGCCGAGGCTCGCCTCAATATCGGCGTTGTTTTTCTTGTCGGAAGCGGCGTCTGCGTTGGCCATTCTCAAATCGCCGAGAATGTCGTGCAACGCCTGGGTCGCGCCGCGCATTTTGTGGGGCGGTTCGTTGTTGTTGTTTGCGCGGGCGTCGTCGGTGGGCATCATAGTTTCCATGGGCAAACCGGGCGTTTCATCTGCTAGGGTGTTGCGGTCGGATGATCAAACGTAATCCCTAAAGAAGTTGGAATTTTGGCGCCGCTGGCTCCGCAGAAGACGTAAAATTTTGCCGCATCATCAGGACTTGACCGGCAAAGGCGCGCCCCTATCATGGCGCGCTTCGTCGACCAATATTTCTTCAGCTTTTGGTTTGCCCCTCTGGCGGAACTGGTAGACGCGCTGGATTCAAAATCCAGTTCCTTCGGGAGTGCCGGTTCGATTCCGGCGGGGGGCACCATTCGCAACTGGTCAGCCGCAATCCGAATATTTGTAGGCCGATTATTTGATCCAGTGGATCAAAAAAAGGCGGAGAATGGCCCAGCAGGGGCGCGCAATGCGGCGCCCCCAGCTTTTCTTATTAGGCGCTTTTTTTCAATCGTTCCGCCCATTGCGCGATTTTTTCATTGAGGCTCGCTTTGTTCAGCGGCTTGGCGAGGAAATCATCCATGCCCGCGTTTTTGCAGCGTTCGCGATCTTCATTGAGAACATGCGCGGTGGTGGCGACAATCGGGGTGCGGGCGGCGCCTTTGGCTTCTTCAAGTTCACGGATTTTAGCGGCGGCTTCAAACCCGTTCATCACCGGCATGGAAAGATCCATGAACACGATGGCTGGTGAATGTTCTTTATAGAGTTCAACTGCTTTCTCGCCATTCTCTGCAATGATGAGATTGTACAAATCTTTCTCAACAAAGTTTGACAGCACCAGTTGATTGACGATGTTGTCTTCCGCCGCGAGAAGGACGGTGCGCCCGTCGGCCGGGGATTTTAGCGTCGCGGGTTCACCTGCGCTTTCAGGATCCACAATGCTATTTGCATCCCGCATTACGTCTGCGGTTTTTCGCAATGCATTTTTCGAACCTTCAGACAAAACGTTGGCGAGCGTATCCATCAGCTTGGATGGATGCACCGGTTTTGTAAGATACGCTGTGATGTCGCCGGTTGCGATGCTTTCGCTGGAGGCGGCTTCGTCGATGGACGACAACATGACTATCGGAATGTCGGCAAAGCGCTGATCGGCCTTGATACAGCGCGACAGGGCGGCGCCGTCCTGTCCCGGCATCTGGTAATCCATCAATATGGCGTCGAAGCGATTGCTTCGGGCGATTGATTTCTCAAGCGCAGCCATGGCCTGCATGGGCCCATCAGCGACCGAGTAACGGACGTTCCAACCGTCAAACATTTCTGAAATGACGCGGCGGTTAACTTCATTGTCGTCAACGGCGAGAATGTTTACGCCGTCGAAAATATCAGCCTTCACGGCCGGCATGGTGTTAATACTGGCGTCAACAGGCAGCGATATGGCGACCTTGAAAGTCGAGCCTTCGCCGAGCTTGCTTGTTGCCGAAATATTGGCGCCCATCAGTCCTGCAATGTTTTTGCAAATGGCGAGGCCGAGACCGGTTCCGCCGAAACGGCGAGTATGCGATCCGTCAGCTTGCTCGAATTTTTCAAACATGCGCGGGATTTGATCTTCTTCGACGCCAATGCCGGTGTCTTTGACAGAAAGAACGAGATTATAGTTGTCGCCGTCCTCTTCGCCTTCGACATCAACAAGGACAAAACCTTTGTCGGTGAATTTGACGGCGTTGCCGATGAGATTGCCGAGCACCTGCCGCAAACGCATTTCGTCGCCGACAAATCCTTCGGGCAGATTTGGCGCATAGCGCACAATCAATTCGAGATCTTTTTCGAGCGCGCGCGCTTGCATCATGGTCGTTATTTCAAGGACCGTTTTGCGCAGGTTAAAACCCTTGGGCGACAAATGCATTTTCCCGGCTTCGAGTTTTGCGAAGTCGAGAATATCATTAATGACCGCCATCAATGCGTTGCCTGACGACGTAATTATGTTGGTCAAATCTCGTTGGCGTTCGTCGAGGTCTGTACCGGCAAGAACCTCGGCCATACCGAGAACGCCGTTCATGGGCGTGCGGATTTCGTGGCTCATGGACGCCAGGAATTCTGATTTAGCGACATTGGCTGCGTTTGCGGCGCGGCGCGCATCATCCAGCGGCCGAACGAGAAGGCGATGGATAACAAAACCCAGAACTGCGACCATAAACAGAACTGCGGCAATGGTCGTGATCGCAATCCGTTGGCGAAAGTCATTGCGGCTGGCGAATGCTTTCGCCTGATCGATCGATACGCCGACGCGCCAATCGACGGAGGCTTCTGTTGGAATTTTGATGAATGTCACGATCTCTGGGGCATTGACGCCGTCGACATACTGAATGTTTTCTGAGAGTTCCGGCGTCGCCGGATAGATGTCGCTGATCGATTGCGAGATCAAATCGCGATTTGGGTGGGCGAGAATTTTTCCGTCTCCCGTCACCAGAAACGCAAAACCAAGACCGCCGAAATCCGTTTCGCTCAGAACTTCACTCAATGTCTTGGTCGAGAAGTCTGCAGCGGCGACGCCCGCTAATTGTCCTTCGCGAAATGCTGGGGCGGCAACCGTGATTGTTTCGACGCCTGTCGAGATATCGAAATAGGGCTCCGTCAATGTCACGCCGCCGGCCTGTTCGGCGACTTTGTACCAGGGCCGGGAACGCGGGTCATAGTCCGCGGGGAGTTCCGGGTCCGGCGGCCAGATATGGTAGGTGCTGTCGGCTTCGCCGTAATAGGTCCAGATAAAGGTCTTTTGGTAGATCGGCGCGCTGAGTTCCTCGACTATCATGCTCGCATCACGTTTATCGGCAACGTGGGAGGCGATCTCTTCAGTCATGGCGGTGCGTTGGCGCAACCAGTTCTGAACGCCCCAGGCGGTCGCGTCTCCAACAGATTCCACATAATGGTTTAGTTCCGCCCGTCGGAGCTGCGTTTCATACCGGTCGTTGACCGCCGCAAAGACGCCAAAGATCAGAACGACCGTCAGCGATCCTGCCGCCAGCGCCGTCGCCATAATTTTAACGTTGGACTTCCTCGCCCCCTGTTCCAACGCGTTTATTGACTCTGCCATAGTTTCTGCCCTGTCTGTTAACCGCGGACACGTTATCGGAAAATCGGTGATTTATGGTTAACTCGACGACAGGATAGATCCGTGTCGGAACGCGCGTCGGGCAAAGAAAAAACCCCGCCGGAGCGGGGTTTTTAAAGTCTATCAATGTATCCAAAAGTATCGTTAACAACGGCCTTTTTTTCGATCGCGCCGTGAGCACTTATCGCCGCCATTGTTCTGGATGATATTGTTAGTCACTTTTGGCTCAAGGCCTTCACGCATGAAGATCGCCTTGCCGTCATTGCCGACAATGTCGTTGTCCTCGATAACGCCATTGACGCCAAACGGAATTGCGACGCCGTCGCCGGAGTTCTGAACAATCTCGTTATAACGAACCAGTGAGAGTTTCGCATATTTATCAAGAATGATGCCAGAACCCTTGTTGTTGCGGATCTTGTTGCCGATCAGTTTCGCCGCGCCGTAGCCGGAAGATTTAACGCCTGAATCAAGGTTGTCGAAAATCTCGTTGCCGGCGACAACGACGTCCGAACGCGAACCCGACGCGATATCAATACCGACTTTGTTCTGAAGAATTTTGTTATCGATGATGAAGCTTTGCGAAAGGGAATGGGTCTGTTCAACGAAGATGCCTTCAGAACCCGCACTGACGCGGTTTTTCTCTAGCATCACCGTGCCGCCGGAGATCTTTACAGCGGGACGAACACCGGAACCCAGGACATCGCTTTCTTTCAAGGTGAAAACGCCCTGATGAATATCGACGCAGGCGTCTGCGCCCGAATTGATTTTTGAGGCAAACTGAACATTCGCGACAACCGCGTGGGCTGTCGACTGTTTTGGATCAAATTTAAGGCACGGCGCATTCATCGGTGCAGAAATTTCTACGCCAGACCCTGGACCACGATCACCCTGAATAAACACTGACTTATTCAGGGTCAGTGATTCATTGTACGTGCCATGCATGACATAAACGACCCCGCCCTCAGCGACGTCATCGATAGCTTTCGAAATTGTTTTGTAGGGACCCGGACCGTTTACATCGACGATGATCTGGAGCGGGCCTTTTTTGGTGGTTTTGCCTCCTGATCCAGAGCCGCCTGATGATGCCCCAGCGCCGGGCTCGCGGATCGGAAAACCGCCAAGGGTTTGTGCGTTTGCCGCATCGGCAACCAGCAATGCGCCGGCCATAAACGCGGCGACAGCGCCGAACCTTTGCGGGGTCAATTTCTTTGTTTCTACGCGGTTCATGTTCTCAACCCCTCCAACTACTGAATGTCGCGCGTGTATTCGAAGCTCAACCGGCGAAGCGCGTCATTCGCAGGCTTGTATCCAAGCGCCGAAGCGCGAGCCAGGTGAAGCGCTGATTGACGCTCATCTGGTGAGATTTCATTGAGACCAGTCGTGCCGTCGCGATAGACGACGCCGAGAGCGTAATGGGCGATCGCAAGATCGTGGTCAGCGGCCTTGCCAAGCCATTTGACCGCTTCCTTGCCGTCCTGCTCTACGCCGATGCCGCGAACATGCATGATGCCGGCGACATATTGCGAAAGCGGATGCTCGGCTTTTGCCGCGTCCATGAAGAGATCAACGGTTTGACGCGGCGTCAGGACGCCAGTGCGAACCGAAGCTTTTTCCTCGTCGGTCATGCTCGTATCGCGCGCGACTTGCGCATACTGGAAGCGGCGGATTGCAGCGCGGGTTGATGGGCCGAGCTTGTTGTCCACCGTACCGGCGCGGAAGCCGATGGCGTTCAGCGCACGTTGGATCAATTCAACGTCAATGTCAGAAACAGCTTTTAAAGCCTCCGCCATCTTGATTTCTTCAAGCTCGCGCTTCAGGCGCTCTAGCTCTTCTTGCTGGCGGGTTTTGCCCGTGTGCTCGACAGGGAGCGGCGGTTGCCATTTTTCCGTCGCGTCAAGCGCGGCTTTAATTTCTTTTTTGTTCATGAGCGGCTCAAGAAACTCATACGCCGCAGAGGCTTCACCGACGCCGCGCTCTTTTGAAAGGGCGTACATCTGAAGCGCTTTAGTGTTTGATTTTTGAACGCCCGCGCCTTTTTGATACATCTCGCCGAGGCGATAGAGATCGTAAGCGCTGCCAGCTTGGAATGTTTGTGAAACGAGCTTTTCAGCTTTGGTCACGTCCGCCGTACTCATCCGCCCACGGATGTCCGGCAGGCGCTGCTCGGCGAGAATGCGCGCGTTCACTTCGTCGGCGGACGGCGTCTGGTAGGCGGTAAAGTCGTGATAGGCGGCGAGGGTGTACCACATCAGCGCCTGGACATTATCGACCGGCAATTCTTCCAAAGGCGTCGCCGCGGTCTTCGCGCCTTCGAGCGATTTTCCGGAATAAACGTCGCCAAGAATTTTCTTGGAACGAACATCGCCGGCGACAGCGAAACGGCGCCAAAGATCTAGCGCTTGCTGATACTGGCCGTTCATATACGCCTGAACGCCAGCTTCAAATGTGGCGTGTGCGGGAACCATTGCGGACAACGTGAGCGCAGACGCAGCCGCGATCCCGCCAAGCGCGTAACGCGCCCTACGAACAAATGTCATATGATCTCTCTTCATTTCCCCAGCTTCCCCTCAACCGAACCGCCCCACGAACATCGTGCGCCGATACAAATCCCAAATGCTGCCGACCCAAAAAAACCTGACCCGGCGTTAACCATTGCCGCCGCCTGAAACGGCCTGGAATCACTACATTCCATTAAAGCACGCAATTCCGCGACGCTCCATATTAACCTTTACACTTTTTCGATGCAAAAAACGGCGAAAATCCGGATTCACGCAGATTTGGCGTTTTTCGTGACTTTAAAGACGCACCTGTCCCCGTCACGAGCCTCAATCTGAACCGCATGGCCGGCGCCGCCGCAAAAATGCGGAATATCGATGATGGCGACCGGATCGTCAGTAAAAACAATGACTTGTGCATCACATCCCATCCGCCGGAGCGCCGCCTCGAGGCGGATAACCGGGACAGGGCAGCGATATCCCGTAAGATCGATCGAAGGGGTTTTAAGGCCGGTCATAGCGCCCGCCTCTTGGCCGAAAATTGCGCAAAAGAAAAGCGGCCCCAAATCTTGCCGATTGGGGCCGCTAAACTCGCTGTACAGCCGAGCGAAACTAGAGCTCTAGATCAACACCAAAATAGAGCAGCATACCGCGCGGGTCATGGACCCGGCTGTCAAAACCGCCATTGGTGAAGACCTGCGGCGCTGTCGCCTCGAACAGGTTTCTGACGCCGATGGTCGCCACCGCCGCTTTGTCGCGATCCATATATTCGTTGATGGCCAGCGCATACTGGATATCAACGCGGGTGTCGCTGTCGATGGTCGACAAGCCATTCTGATCATCAAGATAGCTGTCGATATGACGCACAAAGACGTTTGCCGAGTGGGCGCCATTGGACCATTCAAGACCGGCGTTGAACCGCATTTGCGGTGTCGGCGATCCGAAGTTTGTGAAGTTCCGAACGCCTTCACCGTCAACCGCGCCGGCCTGTGGGTCGACAAGGTCATAGTTCAAAACGTAGGTGCCAACAAAGCTCGGCGTCAAAGTGCCGAAATTTGTCTCGATGTCGTAGCGCGCCGAAAAGTCGAGGCCCGATGTTTCAACTGATGACGCATTCACAAAGTCATTGTTGATCTGCAAGACCGGTCCGTCCATCGTTGGCGACGGCGCCCGAATGACCGCCGGGTCGTTCGGGTCAGCATTCAAGATCGCTTGCGGGCTTGTCTGGATGATGACGTTCGAGAAATCGAAGTTGAAGTAATCGATATCAAGCTGAAGGCCCGGAAGCGGGGTCCAGCTCGCGCCGAAGTTAAAGGCTTCCGATTCTTCCGGCAGCAATGGCCGCGCCATGCCGGCCGGCGCTAGCGTACGAACCGCGACAAAGGCGACGCTGTTCAGCGGATCGACGACCTGTTGCAGCGTTGTCGATTCGCCGAATTGCTGGAACACGGACGGCGCCCGGAACGAGGTGGAGAATGAACCACGGAACGAAATATCGTCAGTCGGCCGCACGAGAACCGCGACTTTCGGGTCCGTAGTTGAGCCGCCTTCGCTCTCGCCATAACGTTCATGACGAACCGCAAGCTGAACATCAATGAACTCAGAAAGCGGCAGCGACGCCTCGGCAAAGAAGGCGAAGACATCTTGAGAGCCGTCAAAGTCACGACCGCCCACAAGAAAGGCGAACGCGTCATTGGCGGAGAGCGCATCCACCGTCTGGCTCAGATCATTATCGCGATACTGTGCGCCGACAGCGATCGACGCCGGGCCGCCGGCCATCTCGAAGAGTTCTTGCGAAACATATCCTTCGACAACCGTAAGATCGGATTCATAGGTCCGCACTTGCGTGCCGATCATGTAGTCGAGAAGCGTTGCGTTGGTCGCGGCGTTGACGCCGCTTGTCAGCGCCGTTGAGAACGGATTGAAGTATGTGCCAAATGCCGGGATCGTCGCGCCGCCGGTCGTCAGGTCGGGGTTTGCGCTGGTGCAGTCTGTGCCGCCGGTAACGCCTGGAATGGCGGGCACGGAAAGGAACCCGGAGAGCGAACATTGGAAACGATCCGTGACCGTATCTTCTGTCGCAACAACGAACTCATTGTTGCCCTTGGTAAACGATATTTCCCAGGAGCCGGTTCCGATATCGCCGCCAACGCTGGTCGATGCGCGCCATGTTTCTGTTGTCGTTAGGTTCGGCGAAACCGTGCCGCCATTGCCGGAGGCGCGACCGAAGAAGACAACTGTTGGGTCGCCCGGGAAAATATTGAACGGGTTGCCGAACGGGCCAAAGTCAGCGGCGCCGGGAACCACCGCGCTGCCAAGTTGCAGGAATGGGAAGGTCGGCGAGTTGCCGCGAACAGCTTCGTTGTCGGCGTAGCTGAATTCAGCAGACCAGTTGATCGTATCGGAGAGATCGACCTCCGCGCGGGCCAGACCGACGAAACGCTCTTCTTCCGGGACGAGATTGAAGAAGTCGCCGAAGTCGAAGCCGCAAAATCCAACGCCGAGAGGAAGGAATGGAGCGGCGGCGGCGCTTGCTGGAAGCGGGAATCCGCCGGCGGCGGCGCAGCCCGGGTCATGGATCGGCGCGCCGGCTGGGGCCGTTGGCACGCCAAAGAATGCGCCAGGATTACCGAGCGCTGATGTGTCATCCTGTGGTCGCGACAAGCGCCGTTCTTGTGTCGTTAAAGCTGTTCGCTCGAGGTAGCTCGCGGCGAGCATGATTGAGCCGCGGTCAAAGTCTTTGCCGACTAGCGCCTGAATGTTGAATTCGTTGTAATCGCCCTGGCTCTGGTGGCTAAGATAATTGCCGGACAACATGATGCCGTCATAGCCCTCGCGGGTGATGAAGTTGACAACGCCCGCGACCGCGTCGGAGCCGTAAAGGGCTGAGGCGCCGTCTTTCAGAATTTCAACGCGGTCTACGGCGATCAGCGGTACTAACGATGATGTATCGACAAAGTTGACGCCGTCATTGGTCGGTGATCCGGAAAGCACCTGTCGCTTGCCGTTCATAAGAACCAGCGTTGAGCCAACGCCGAGGCCGCGCAAGTTGATATTGGATGTGCCCGTGGTTGCGTTTTGCGTGAATGCGTCCGGGTTGTTTTGAGCGCCGGTGTTAATCGTCAGCGTTTGCGTGATGTCAGCGATGTTCTGGGCGCCGATATCCTCAATGTTGCCAGCGTCGACCGTGGCGAGAGGAGACGGCAGGTCGGCCTGATTTTTCTTTTTGATGAACGAACCGGTGACGATGATGGTGTCGGCCCGGTCGCTGTCGGTCACTTGTGCTGCAGCATGTTGCGGTGCAGCAATTGCGGTCGCCAAAGCAATCATAGAGACGCGCTTGGACATATTGAATTTCATGAATAAACTCCCTGTTTAAATACCCGGACCGGTTTTGCCGGTTCTTTTTATCATCTTGCTTGAATTTCGGTCTTCAGACAATCGGTCCGTTGGCGCGATGCGATAAAATGCTGCGAATTTTTGCCATTGTGGTTTTTTAAACAACAAAGGCGCCGCTTTTCAGCGGCGCCGATGATCCGTTTAAGAACTTGATACGTGTTAAGCCTAGCCGCGCAGCGCTTTCGCGACTTGCTCCATGGAAAAAGGGAAAACGATCGTGTTGGTGCGGTCGCCGGCGATGTCCTGCAGGGAGTTGAGATAGCGGAGCTCCATGGCGCCCGGCGATGTTGCGAGCACATGCGCGGCTTCGGAAAGCTTGGCCGCCGCCTGATATTCGCCCTCGGCCAGAATGACTTTCGAGCGCCGTTCGCGTTCCGCTTCCGCCTGCCGGGCGATCGCCCGGATCATCGTCGGATCGACGTCGACATGCTTGATCTCGACATTGGACACCTTAATGCCCCAGGCCTCGGTCTGGGTGTCGAGGATCTCCTGAATGTCTTTGTTGAGTTTGTCGCGTTCCTGCAGCATTTCATCAAGGTCATGCTTACCAAGGACTGATCGCAGCGTCGTCTGCGCAAGCTGGCTTGTCGCCGCCATATAATTTTCAACTTGAACGATCGCGCGCACCGCATCGACAACCCGGTAATAGATAACGGCGTTTACTTTCACTGAAACGTTGTCCTGTGAGATAACGTCCTGGGTCGGAACATCGTGGACGAGGGTCCGCATATCGACTTTGCGCATTTGCTGGATAATCGGGATCAGGATGACAAGACCTGGCCCCGCCGCCTTGCGCCCGACCCGGCCGAGGGTGAAGACCACGCCCTTTTCATATTCGCGCAGAATTTTGATGACGTTTGTCGCGATGAAAAACAGCGCGAAAACAAGAAATCCTAAAATGCCAACACCGGGCATGGGGTTCTCCTCTCAGGTTAAACTTCGTCGTGCGGATCAATTCCGCTTTTTTCGGACGTGTAGCACCAGTCCCTTCATCGACGCCACCTCGACGTGATCGCCGGGCGCAAGATCGTCCTTCGACATTGCGCGCCATAATTCGCCGCCTGCGTTGACCATACCTTCACTGCCACTCCATTCCGTAACGCTGGCGCGATGGACGTTCATGGCGTCGCCAACGCGATGCGGCGAATTTCCGGTCATGAAAATTAGCCCGTAGATTTTGATGACAAGCAGTATCGCTGCCGCTGCGCCGACGCCGAGAAGGATGAGCGTTATGGGATTAGCGCCGGAAATGTCCATTCTCTAGCCTTCGCTCATTTAGGCGTCACTTGGGGCTAGACCCCCAAGGAACCCGCCGGCTTTTGCCTGTTTGACCACCAAAATAAGGCCGTCGACCTCAACAACACGGATTTTATCGCCGGGCGACAGAGGTTTATCAGACCGGGCGCGCCAGCGCTCGCCCTCGACAATGACCCATCCTTCCTTGCCGTTCCAATCATCGACGACACCTTCACGTTTCTTGATGGCGTCGGCGCCGATCATGGGCCCGTGGCTGCGCGAGCCGATGACGGCCCAGAGAATGAGGCCAAGGACGGCGCCGGCGCTGGCGAGGATGGTGCCGATAACGACAGGCGAAACTCGCAAGGATTCTGGGAACAAGAAATACATGCCGACGCCGAAAAGGCCGAGGCCAGACGCCCCGGCGAGCCCAAAGGTGGGCGAATAGGCCTCAATCACCATGAAGAAGGCGCCGATGCCCATGAGGGCCAGCGGCAGCCAGTTGAAGGGCAGAACCTGGAACGAATAAAGGCCAAGGGCGAGACAGACGAGGCCGACGAAGCCCGGAAAAATCGATCCCGGATTCCACATCTCAATGATGATGCCTGTCGTCGCTAGCGACATCAGGATCACCGCGACATTGGGGTTGGCGATGAAGCTCAAGATTTGCTCAACGAAAGTCGGCTCGACTTTTTCAAGGATGATGTTTTCAGTAGACAGAATTTTATCGCCCGAAGCGACGGCGATTGTGCGCCCATCAATTTGTGACAAAAGGTCGTCAATATCGTCCGCAATCAGATCAATGACGCCAAGATCAAGGGCTTCGTTGGCGGTTACCGATGCCGCTTCGCGCACCGCGCTTTCGGCCCAGTCAGCGTTGCGACCGCGTTTTTCCGCAAGGGCGCGGATATAGGCGACGGAGTCGTTGATGACTTTCGCGCGCATAGCGTCTTCGCTGGAGAGCGGATTGTCGACATTGGTCGGGCGCACGTCGCGGGCGGCGTCGGCAACATCTTCAGCGGTCTCGGAAAGGTCGCCAGTGTCAACGGTGCGATCGGCGTCGCGCAGGGCGTCAGGCTCGCGGGTCTCGGCGTCGTCGGCCGTTTCTTCGTCAGCGCCGCCTTCAGCCGGCGTTGGATTTGTGGTGCGCTCAAACGGATCCTCTTCGAGGGGGCTGTCGTCGCCGCCGGGAGAGCCGCCGACTTCAACTGGTGTTGCTGCGCCGGTGTTGGTTGCCGGGGCCATGGCTGAGACGTGGGCGGAATACATAATGTAGAGGCCCGCGGAGGCGGAGCGCGCGCCCTGCGGCGAGACAAACGTTGCAACCGGCGTCTCGGAAGCGAGGATCGCCTTGATGATGGTTTTCATAGAATCGACCAGCCCTCCCGGCGTGTCGACTTCGATAATGATGAGCTCCTTGCCGGCGTCGGAGGCGGCGCCAATCTCGCGCGCCAGATAATCGGCGACCGGCGGGGTTACAGGCCCGTCAAGCGAGAGGATCACGCCATTGCGGCTCGTCGCAGCTGTGTCGTTCTGGGCGAAGGCGGCAACCCCGAACAAGGCGACGCCGATGGCGAAGAGCATGCTCCAGAATATGAGGAAGGGGGGTCTGCTTTTTTGCGATTGCAAATACGATGGCGTCATTGATCTGGCGTCCCCTCGAAACGTCGCTCTCCCGTAAGTTCAAAATAGGCGGGATCGGGGCGGATTCAATGAAAAATGCGCGCGTGCACGAGAATTCGGCGAATTCAGTCAAGAAAAAACCGGCCTCCCGAAGGAGGCCGGTTTCCATTTTGGGGTATTCTTTAAAAGCGCTTCGTTGATTTAAGCGCTTTTGCGGCGACGCGATGCGAAGCCAAGGCCGGCAAGGCCGGAAAGTAAGAGCGGTAGCGCCGCTGGAACCGGGATCGGGTCGAATTCCGCGTCGAGGAATTCGACATAGAAGTCCAGACCGTCAGCGCCGGCAGTTCGGCGGAAGGCGATGAAAACGACATCGTCAAAGCCGGCCAAGAACGCTGCAACGACGCTTGAGAAAGTAGCGCCGTCGGTGCCGGCAAGGCTAACGCCGCCATCATAACTAATGCGCCAATCGACGAGTTTGTCAGGATTGATAGGGTCGTGGGCAAAATCGCGAAAACCGATTCCGTCCAGATTTACAACCTGATCTGCGTGGAAATCTATTTGCACGAATTCGCCTGCGCCCATGTCGTTGTCGATGGAATCGTCGCTGCCTGGATCGCACTGATCGCGGGCGTCAAGCACCTTACAGACGCCAAGACCGGCGGGTCCGTCTCTACCGGATGCGTCAAAATACGGGTTAAAATTGGACGTGAAAGTCATCACCAGACCTTCAATGGCCAACGTGGTGCCGCTGGCGACGCCGCGCTCGCCATTCGTGTCCGCATAGTCAGCGAAGCTGACGATTGTAGCGTTTGCAGGAGCGAAGGCCATTGCGCCTGCGACCGCAGCTGCTGCGATTAGTTTTTTCATTTTGGAAACCCCCAAATGGTTAAATTCAACAAGTTACGTAT
>JABDJK010000064.1 GCA_013002535.1 Hyphococcus sp. | reverse complement strand
ATTAAACACTCCGAACATAGCTGATCCCGTCGGGTTTCGGCAGACAATTAGCGAAGCTCGGGGGCGGTTCTTGCCGAAAAAACGAACTCAGCTTAGTCAACCGCAAACAGCCAAAAGCTAAACGCATTTTCCCGAAAAAGCTGGCGCGACGATGTATATTTTTGCGCAGATTTTTCGAAATCGTTGCTGTCGCCGGCGAAGGTGGGGAACGGGGGGGCGCGTACCTTCGCCGGCGCAGCGGCGGCTACGATCTCCCCCAAAAACTTTACGACCGCAGCAACACTTACTAATATCTGTCTCGTGGATTTAGTTCCCACAAATTCGATAAATCTTTGTCTAAATTCAATGGCTCGCCCGCCATTATCGAGAAAGTCGAAAGACAGCTTGTTAAACCACGTGATCACGACGTAGCGGCAGTCTTTCGGTGGAACCAAACGCTCAAAAACATGTTTGAATTTAAATAGGGGCGACAGGCCCTCCGGGAATCGTTTGTGGAAGCGCAGCGTTGGGAGAAATTTATGGATATTGGCGCAAACATCACGGCGTTGTCCGCAGTGACAGTCTTCTTGATTGCGGGCGCCTGCGCCGAAAACGTGACAGAGCGGGAACCCGTGAATCAACCTGGCGCGGGGGAACATGCCGAACAAGCCATTGGGACAGCCGGCGATGTGTTGGAAGACGTCGGCGAAGCGGTGGCGGAGGGCGCGGAGGACGTCGCAAATGAAATCGGCGCTGCCGTTCAAGAAGAATTGGACGACTTGAACGCGCTCGGCATGACGATGCGCAATATAATAAATGAAGAAGTACGCACGAGCGCCGGCGGCGTTGCCGCCCGTGTTGACGATATCCTGTTAGACGAACGGGGTCGTCCTATTCTGGCAGTATTGAAAGAGGGCGGGTTTTTCGGGGTCGGAGAAGACACTGTTGTTGTGGCATTTCAACGACTGACGATGGTGCAAAATCCCGACGGCGAACTCTCGATTAAAGTTACATTGAGCGAAGAAGAAATCGAAAAACTCGGCGATGGCGTTCAATTTCTCCCGGTGGACTTTTCAGTTGGTGGTGAGATCGATACCGCTCTAATAAGCGGAAAAAAATTGCTCGGCGTAGTCGTTTACAATAGCGAAAACGAGAAAGTTGCTGATATCTATGATATTATCTTGGGGTCAAATCGGAAAATCAATCGTATCGTGGTTTCGACGGGCGGTCTTGGGGAAATCGGTGATCGTTTGACCGCCGTTCCCTGGAACATGTTTGCGTTAGCGGCTGAGCGCGATTCCATGAAAACTACATCTGCAGCAATTGACTTTGATGCATTGCCGACATTTGATTATAAAGGTTTTGCGGAATGATTTAGTTTATACGCACTTTTGTACGTAACAATGCCATAGATCGATCAGCAGGCGTCCGAAAAGACTGCGGACTTGTCTTGGAGATCGGATTAGAAGGCGACACATCCAATCCAACAATAACTGCCGTCAGTTTTTCCCTGGTTCAAAAGATCAAATCGTAAGGGAGCTCGACTGACTCTCAGTGCGCCCGGTTTTCCATGCCGATGCGCGCGACCCGGATTTCCGGATGATCCTGAAACCGGACTTATGACTTAGCCGATTATTTTTATAACGATGCTTTTCCCCGTTGTTTCATCAGTCATACTCGTCACGCGAGCATTCGAGATCCAGTAAAACCGACGCTGCATCCTGTATTTGCATTCGAATTTTTATTGCGTGGCGTGCGCTGGTATCGATTCCCTCGCGTTCAATATCATCAAGATCGACACCCTCTCGCATGAGTTTGCTCGTCAGCATTTCCAACGTCTCCGCCGTTTCATCCATAGATGCGACGCGAGTTATTTGATTGGTTTGAAGGTCAATGCTATCGCCAGGGCCGAGCATGGTTAGCCGAGTATTTTTGGCGATGAATTCATCGCCCGGCAACGCTAGATCCATGGGCACAATTTCGACGAGAACGAAGCCGTAGCGTCCGAAAGATTCAAGAACTTTGCCTGATTTCTTGGCGACCGCCGCGCTGTCTTCACAGACGCCGATCCCAAACCTTTCACCTTCTTCAGCGCAAGCAACAACGAGGCGGCCGAGGCGCCTGCCGCGAATGAGATTCTGGTCGGCGATGCCGGCGCCAAATAGGCTGACGCCTTCTTCGATAACGAGCCCCTCATGCCCGAGATCGGATGCAACGCCATAGCGAAGCGCTTCATAGGTTGTGCCCCCGGCGATCATGACGCTGGACATCGCGGAAACGGCGCCGCTTGAGGCAGCGAGCGAGGCGCCATTGGCGTAAGCGTGTGCGAATGCGCGCAGGACAGCGCTTTCCTCTCCCCTGTGAAGCAGCGTTTCAACAAGTCTGATCTGATTGCCGCCGCAAAAGAAGACACTCTTCAGCTTGGATATTTTTTCCAGAAGCTCTGAATCATACGCGGCGTATTCAACCGTGTCGATGGTAATATTAAGATCAAAAGCTTCGATTCCGTGATTGCGGAACAGGCGGACATGATCGTCCGCAACTTCTTTTGCTTCGGCGGAAGCGGCTGCGAAGATGCCGACTGGGCCGTCGCCGATCAGGCTCATCACAGCCTTTTGAGTTTCAAGTCTGCTGTTTAGCGGTGATGATCCGAGCAGAATAATCCGTGCGTTGTCGTTCGGCGCCTTGCCAAAGTTACGTTCGCGCCGGCCTTCCCGTTCGGCGATTTGCGTTGCGGTAAGCGTATCGTTTTTGAGCGAGCAGCGGAAATTGATGCCGGTCATGCGCAAGCCGCTGACGGGGGTGGAGATTAAGCAACGTGTGCCGCCTTTCACGCGGCGCAACGAAACGGAAACGTTAACGCCTGTTTTGACGTCAAAGGCTTCAGACTCATCATGAGAATATGTAGATTGATCACCAAGAACGAGGCGCGCCATCAAGTCGTAAAGCGCATAGCCGCCAAAAACGTTTCGCCGTGACCGCGCGGGCGCACGATAAGCAATTTCGGATTTTCGCACGCGACGCTTGACGTGGCCGGGACACGAGCGGAAATTTTGTAGATCAATTCCGTCGCCATTATCGAGATAGCTCAACCGGAAATCTTCAAATTCAAGATTCGCAAGATCAATCCGTGATCGGGTCAGGTCAATAAAGAAAACACCATATTCACCACAGACGCGGCCAACGCCGTCTTCAACGATAAGTGCGGTGTTTTCATCAATGCCGAAGCCGCGCTTGTGCCTTGTCTTGGCCATAGCGACCACCAACCGGCCGAGGCGTCCGCGTTTGATGAAGTGCTGATCAACAAACCCGAAAGGGAAAAAGCCCAGCCCGTCGCCAATCAATATCCCGGGTTCTTCACGATCGTCGGTCACCCCATGCACCATGGCTTCAAGCGATGTGCCGCCGAGCAGCATCGGATTGGACATGATCGCAGCACCGGCGCTTGAGCCCGCGAGCAGGCCGCCATTATTATGGGCGCTTCGAATCGCAATCAGCGCGGGTGTCTCATGGCCATCAACTTTAAGGGCGCTGTATATCTTCGATTGATCGCCGCCGGTGAAATAGACGCTGCCAAAGTCATGAATCATCTCCGTGAGTTCAGTTGCAAACGCCTGATCGCGTGCATGAGGGCCATAAAGCGGCGCGACCGCGGCCTTGAAGCCTTGCGCCTCAAATGCGGCTAAAGACTCAGCGCCGACCTCTTCAGGCTCCGATGAAGCGGTCGAGAATATGAGAATGCGTCCGTCGGAAAGGCGATGCATCTCCGCATAGACGGCGGTATTGTTGTCTTCAAGCCTGCCGCCGATGACAGCATATTTATTCAGGATGGCCGTTCTGCGAGAGGCCAACAGTGACTTATGTGGCATACGCCGTTACTCGTCCTCAGGCGTCGGGGATTATTCGAACACCGCGATCGTCACTGATTATTTTGAATCCGTCTGGAACATCAAAGCTTGATTCGGCAACAACTTTTCCGGGCGAAACTGGTTCCGGCTTTTCCACCGGATTGAAGTAGATAATCTGTTTCCAGCACTCGGTGATAGCGTCGCAGAACACTAAAACGAGGTCATTTTGCCGCGCCAGTTCCAATGCCTGCTTCAATGATTCCGTTTCTTCCAGAATTATGCGGATAGCGTCTTCGTCGACGCCGTTTGCAAGCAGCTCCGCCTTTAAGATGTCGGGGATTTCCTCTCTTTCCCGACCGCGTGGGTCTTGGTCGCTATGGCAAAAATAAAGATCGAATTTGCCGGCAACGCGCTTTGCGATAGCGCGGGCGTCTTCATCGCGCCGGTCGCCGGGGCAAGTGAAACAGACGATGCGCTGGCCCTTCGGATCGAGGCGCTCAACCAGATCGACCATGGCGCCAACCGCCGCTTCATTGTGTCCGTAGTCGAGGATCACGCGGAATCCATGCTCGTCATAGACGTTCATCCGGCCCGGCGATTGATAGAAGGTGCTATTAAAGGTGCGCAGGCCGGCGCGAATCTGATCGAGTGTTAGGCCGAGCGCATAGGCCATGGCGGCGGCAAACATTGCGTTCTCCACATTGTGGATTGCCTTGCCCTCGATCGTCGCCGGGATGAGGTGGGTCCAGATCAGAGGTATCTGATTTTCATTATCGTAGATGACGATCTGGTCACCGTTAGCGCCTTGCTCCAGAACCACTGCGCGTTTGCCGAGCTTGATATGTTCACGCACCAGCGCATTGCTCTTATTCATCGTCACATAGCAAATATTTTTCGCGGGAGTGTGCGCCGCCATTTTGAGGGTGTATTCATTGTCGGCGCTGAGGACCGCAGTATCGCGCGCAACCTCGACGACCAGCCGTTTGACTGCAGCGAGTTCATCGACGGTATCCACCCCGCCAATTCCAAGATGGTCTGAACTGACATTTAAAACAGCGCCTACGTCACAGAAATCATAACCGAGCCCGGCGCGCACAATCCCGCCGCGAGCGGTTTCAAGCACTGCCATATCAACCTGAGGATCGCGCAATACCATATTGGCGGAAAAAGGGCCCGTCATATCGCCTTTGACTGTGACATTGCCGTCAATATAGACGGCGTCCGTCGACGATTGTCCGACTGTATGGCCAGCCAATTTTAAAACGTGACCAAGCATACGAGCGGTTGTTGTTTTACCGTTTGTGCCGGTGAGCGCCGCGATTGGAATACGGCTTGGCGTATCGGGAGGAAACAGCATGTCCATCACTTTTCCGCCGACATCGCGACCTTTGCCTTCCGATGGCGAAATGTGCATCCGGATGCCGGGGCCTGCGTTGATTTCGCAGATAGCGCCGCCGGTATCGCGGAAACTTTGCGTAATGTCCGTGGTTAGAAAATCGACGCCGCCGATATCGAGACCAACGGCCTTAATGGCCCGCTCCGCCATAAGTTTATTGTCTGGGTGTATTACGTCTGTCACATCAACCGCAGTGCCGCCAGTGGAAAGGTTCGCGGTCTTGCGCAGGAATACTTGTTCACCTTTCGCCGGGACGGTGCGGTAACGATAGCCTTGAGCATCAAGCATCTTGTCCGCCGCTGCATCAAGCTCCAGACGCGTCAGCATGTTTTCATGACCAACCCCGCGCAGGGGGTTCTGGTTTTCAATATCGACGAGTTCTTCAATGGTGTGTTCGCCGTCTCCAACCACATGGCCGGGGACGCGCTTGGCGGCGGCGACCAGCTCACCATCGATGACCAGCAAGCGGTGATCAAAACCCGGGATCATGCTCTCAACCACAACCCCGCTGCCCTCATCATAGGCAATGTCAAAAGCCGTCTCGACATCACGATCAGAGGTGAGATTAACGGAGACACCGCGCCCGTGATTTCCATCGACAGGTTTCACGACTACCGGATAGCCAATCCGGTTTGCAATCCGAACTGCGTCGTTCGCATTGCGGGCATAGCGTTGTTCTGGCACTGGTAAGCCAAGATCATAGAGAAGCTGCGTACAGAACTCTTTGTCCGACGCAATCTCAACCGCAGTGTGTGGGGTCTGACTGGATAACGCCGCTTCGATGCGCTTCTGAAATTTTCCTTGCCCGATTTGAATAAGACTGGCGTCGTTGAGGCGTATCCAGGGGATGTCGCGTTCGTCGGCCGCTTTAACCAACGCCATGGCCGAAGGGCCGAGTGTCCGCCGGCTGGCGTAATCCATGAAGTCATCGATTTCTTCGGCAATGTCGATGCGCTTGGCGCTGTCGCCAATAAGTTCTCGGATGATCAACAGGGCGATATCGCCGGCTTCGAGGCCAATTTCCCGCGAGACATACCCATAGAGCACGTCGACTTCGTCCGGATTCATTCCGGCAACGACCCGCGCGATTTCGCCGGGAGAAGCCGCCTGTTTCTGCAGGACAAGCGCGACTTGGGCCAGCACTTCACCGAGCCGGCACGCATCATCATTCTTCATGCGATCGATGAAAGAGCCGCCATTTTCGCAGGTCGCCGCGGCTAGCCCGGGAAGGTGATGCAGCAAGGGGGCAATTAATTCGCTGGCGTATCTGGAAACTGGTGTGCCTACGCGGTCGCCGAGATCTACGGTGAGGCGGATCAATCGCTGTTTATCGAAGATGTTTGGCCCGACATAGACTGCCGTTGACAGGATCTCCATAAATACTCTCCAGACTGGAAATTACAGCGCATTGAGCGCGCGCCATACGATTACAGCGCGAATTCGCAACGCAAAGCGGCACACCCCAATAATATCTTAGATTTCAGGAAAAACAGTTCAAGATCAATTGCTTTGCCGGAATAATTCCTCTTTCGGCATATATTTGGGTGCGGTCCGGCAATTATGCCTGGCGCTGTCTCGACAGCGCGTTGTCGGCGCCGCTAGAGAACGCATGGAAAAATCCAGATACAAAACCGTGCTTTGGAAGACAGAAATGGATAACCGAAAAAACAATACTGTTTTGGGCGAAACGCCGCGGACGCATTATCGCCGTGAGGAAACAATCCATTTTTCATGCAACGAACGCGGATCGCGCCGTCAAATAACAGTCCTGAAATTTGGCGAGCCTGGCGCCCGGCCAAAAGCCTATTTGCAGGCGGGGCTCCATGCAGATGAACTTCCCGGCATGCTGGTCTTGCAATTCCTTGCCAATAAACTGGAGGTCGCTGCTGCGCGTGGCGCCATCGAAGGCGAAATTGTTATTGTACCGACAGCCAACCCCATTGGACTGGCGCAGCGCAATGGTGATTATCTTTCCGGCCGATTTGATTCTTCATCCGGCGAGAATTTCAACCGAAACTTCCCAGATGCGACGAGAGCTGTCGCTGACAAAGTCGGCGCCAAGCTGGGTAATGACGCGCAAAAGAATACGAAAAAAATTCGCAAGGCGATGGGTAAGGTGCTGGCGATCGCGGACGCCGACACTGAACTGAAAATGCTGCGTAAGGCGTTGATGATTTTGGCTCATGATGCTGATATTGCGCTTGATCTTCATGCAGATAATGAAGCGCAGCTGCACCTTTATATTGGCACGCCATTGTGGCCGGATGCGATGGACCTGGCCGCCGAAATTGATGCGCGCGCTGTACTGCTAGCGGAGGATTCAGGCGGTAATTGCTTCGATGAGGCTTGCGGGGGTCCATGGTGGGCGCTGGCGAAGCAGTTTCCAGAGGCCGCAATCCCACCAGCTTGTCTCGCTGCAACTGTCGAACTGCGGTCGAATAATGATGTCAGCGCGGAGTACGCCGAACGCGACGCGCGCGCTCTGTTCCGTTTTCTTGTTCGCCGGGGCATCGTCGCCGGCGAGGCGGGCTCTGTCCCTCGTCTACTTTGTGAAGCAACACCGCTTGAAGCGATGCAACAGGTCAAAGCGGCAACGGACGGTCTTGTCGTTTACAAGGCGCGACTTGGCGATACAGTGCGTGATGGAGAAGTTGTCGCTGAAATTTTCAATGCGTCAGGCGACCAATGTGAGGTTAAAGCCCACACCGACGGATTGTTATTTGCGCTCCATGATCAACGTTACGCTTGGGAAGGAAAAATCATTGGCAAGATCGCGGGGAAACATCCGTTACCGGAACGATCCGGCAATCTTTTATCGCCTTGAAAAACCTCCTGAAATATTATCAACGAGCAAGTGGAGCCAAATTTTATCCATGCCGTATGCTCGCGACCGCGCCGATTGTCAAAATTGCAATTTCGAGGAGTTGAGACACGCACAATTTGAAAACCTGCCGTTGGATAATTTGATCCATGATAGCCCATTCTTCAATGTCGGCTTCTGCCCGCGACTCGGGCTTCGGAAAGATCCTCAAACCGGCGCATTGCGGTGGAATTATTATTTTAGAAAGATCCTCAAAGCGAACAGACTGCGAAGAGAAGCGTGACCTAAGTGAATACGAAACCGGTATCGAATTAAAATTGGAGCTTGACTGAACCCGCCGATTAGAGAAGCCGACATTAGGCGTACTTTGCTCAAATAACTTTTTTTCGCCGATAACGGACACTTAATCTTTATTGCTGGACTTAATTTTTCTTTGAATTGTTTCGAGGCTAGCACCTCGCGTTTCAACTCCCGCAATGGCCATGACGAGTGCAGCTCCAAGCATCGGCGCCGCCGCAATAAGCGCGCCCATCGAAACGCCCGGCGTAAAACCGACAACTGCTGCTGACAAGGTGGCGACACCTGCAGCCTTGCTGCAGCCCGCAGTCCAACCGGTTCCACTCGCTCGCAGTTTTACGGGAAACACTTCGGCTGTGTACGGCGAAAGCATCGCGATCACGCTACTGCTTGCCGCGAGCAAGACGACAATAAGCGCTGCGAAGATTATGGGGGAGTGTTTCGCGAGATCGATACCCAGCAACGCAA
>JABDJK010000062.1 GCA_013002535.1 Hyphococcus sp. | reverse complement strand
CCTTTCATCCACCGCGAACAACGGCGAATCCAATTCTTTCGATCGCAATTTGCATTTTCAAAAGTCGTTGAGTCTAAGCTGCCAACTCGAAAACCGAGCTTTGAGAGCCTGATCCCGAGATCCGCATCTTCTGTGACATTAAACGGGTCCCAACCGCCGATCTCGGCTAGGGGTTCTGTTCCAAAAAAATTTGAAGCCCCGCCCAATGGTGGGCCGGCCGACCACCAATCAAAAGTGGTGCAATTATGATTGCGCCCCCATAGGTTGATTAATCTAATCGCAATCCGAAAGATTAAAGTCTTGGACCCGCGCTTTGCGCTAATCCAACATTCGACCTGTTTTCCGCAAAAACTCTGTGAGAAATTGCACACTTCGCCATTGCAAAAGCGATATTGCTGCATAAGAAGGTCTTTTTTGCAATTGCGAACGAAAGGGGCCCCTTCGCCATGGCAACAACGATCAGCGGACTTAGCTTCACATCAGCGGTTTCCAGTTCTGACAGGGAAATTCTAACGGATGAAGCGTGCGCTTTTCTCGCCGACCTTGTGGAAAAGTTTGCGCCCTCGCGGGATGAATTGCTGACAGCGAGAGAGAGATGGCAAGAAAAAATCGATGCCGGAGCGTTACCGCACTTTCGGCCAGAAACTGAAAAGGTCCGAACAGGCGACTGGAAAATCGCGCCGCTCCCCGAAACACTCCTGGATAGACGTGTCGAAATAACTGGTCCTGTCACCCGCAAAATGATGATCAACGCACTCAATGCGGACGTAAAAGTATTTATGGCCGATTTTGAGGATGCGCTTTCGCCAACATGGCGAAATGTCATCGACGGCCAGAAAAATATGCGTGACGCCGCACACGGCGAAATGACCTATACAGATGAAAAGAGTGGAAAATACTACCAATTAGGCGACGATCCGGCAATTCTTATCGCCCGCGTTCGCGGTTTGCACCTAGACGAAAAGAATATCTATTTCAAAGAAAAACCC
The DNA here is from genome assembly GCA_013002535.1 of Hyphococcus sp. Lineage (GTDB taxonomy): Bacteria > Pseudomonadota > Alphaproteobacteria > Caulobacterales > Parvularculaceae > Hyphococcus. Next base: position 5,921 of record JABDJK010000062.1, on the reverse strand, counting down.
GTCCCTGGATGCCTAGCGGATTTTGCATTGTATTTTTATCATAATCAGAAAGCTCTTCGTGACCGCGGTGCGGGACCGTTTTTTTACGTTCCAAAACTTGAACATTACGAAGAAGCCCGTTGGTGGAATGACGTATTCGTCGAAGCTCAAACCAAACTCGGCGTTCCAATCGGCGCCATAAAGGCAACGATGCTTATCGAAACGCTGCCCGCCGTATTCGAAATGCATGAACTGCTTTACGAAATGAAAGATCATGCCGCCGCACTCAATTGCGGTCGTTGGGACTATATTTTCAGCTACATTAAAACATTTAAAAATCATGCTGATCGAATTTTGCCCGATCGACATTCGGTCGGTATGGATAAACCGTTTTTGGATGCATATTCGAAGCTTTTGGTTGACACTTGCCATCGGCGCGGCGCGCTTGCGATGGGGGGAATGTCAGCATTCCTTCCGGCAAAATCGCCTGAGGAAGACGCAGCGAATAAGGAAAAAGTGCGCGCCGACAAACAACGCGAAGCCGACAATGGCCACGATGGATCATGGATCGCGCACCCCGCACTCTCCGACGTAGTCAACACCGTCTATTCAGAAAGCTTTGATGCCGGAAAGACTAATCAGCTTGAGAAAGGGATTGGTTCCGGGGCTTCGATAGACGCCAATGCACTTATTGTAGCGCCGACGGGTGAATTTACCGAAGATGGATTGCGAAACAATATTCGTGTTGCACTTCAGTATATCGAGGCCTGGTTAAACGGTCTTGGCGCTGTCGCGATTTACGGTTTGATGGAAGATGCCGCGACTGCCGAAATTTCGCGAGCATCAATCTGGCAATGGATCAAACACGGCGTTGTATTGTCAAATGGTCAACAAATGACTGTCGAATATTATGAAAATATCGCTTCAGAAGAATTTGATGTTGTTAGAACAGAAGTCGGCGCGGAGCGTTGGAACAGCGGTCGTTTCGACGAAGCTATCGATATCCTCAATGAACTTTGTACGAGCGAAAATTTTGATACGTTCTTGACGTTGAGCGCCTATCGAAAGATCTCCTAGCGCCAGCGAGAATCAACTGCATTCGCGCTCGACGCGCTGCAACGCGGCCGTCACACCGCGCAGCGAAACGACATAGCTCGTCGCCGTGCCGCGGCCCGAAACCGCATTGATTCTCATATCCGAACCGCGGCGCATTGCACGAATGAGCCGCTCTTCCTCCGACGCCGATTCGATAAACGCTTCGTTTTCAGACGAATAGAGCTCCCATCGATCCGACCCGATACGAATTGTCGGCTCGGGCTTTGCGTTAATCGCATACCCGGTCATCAGGCTTGGCTGCTCTGATGCAGCGCCATTCGCCCAACTGGCGACCAGAAAAAATACATCTCCATGCCGCACAGATTTCGGTGACTTGTCAGTTGCTTCCGTCGCGGCAAAACAAATCTTGCCAGCGTCAGTATCTCGCACGAATACGCTCCAGTCTTTGTAAGTCGCAACTGATTTCGGCTGAGCCGCTGCGCCGGACGCAAACAAGCCGCCTAAAACAAAAAACAATCCAAAAACAAGCTTACGGAACATGGAACGAGGCCTCCAGAATCGAATCGGTCAAACTACGCGCCTATTGGATAGCATAATTTTGCGCCAGCCGCGAAGCCATGAATTGCTGATTTGCAAGACCAATTTCGATGCTGCATAACAGCCGCCAATTCCGCACTTTTTCTATATTGAGGACGAAATGATACCTGGTCACGATACGCTTGGAACAAAGAAATCACTAAATGTTAATGGCAAGGATTACGCCTATTATAGCCTTGCAACTGCGTCCGAAAAAATCGGCGACATTTCGCGATTACCCTTTTCGCTCAAGGTTTTATTGGAAAACCTCCTTCGCTTCGAAGATGGAAAAAGCGTAACAACCGAAGATATCGAAGCCTTTTCGCAATGGGCGCAGTCAGGCCAGGCAAAGCGAGAAATCGCCTATCGACCAGCCCGCGTTTTGATGCAAGATTTCACCGGCGTTCCGGCCGTGGTCGATCTGGCAGCCATGCGCGATGCGATGAAGTCTCTCGGTGAGGACCCTGAAAAGATAAACCCGCTCGCGCCAGTTGATTTGGTGATCGACCACTCGGTCATGGTGGATTATTTTGGCGGACCGGACGCGTTTAAGAAGAACGTGGACCGCGAATACGAACGCAACGGCGAGCGTTATAAATTTCTAAAGTGGGGACAGGGCGCCTTTGACAATTTCAGGGTGGTGCCGCCGGGAACCGGAATTTGTCACCAGGTCAATCTTGAATATCTTGCGCAGACAGTTTGGACGAGCGACGCTGGCGGGGAAAAATTCGCTTACCCTGACACGCTGGTTGGCACCGACAGTCATACCACCATGATCAATGGCTTGTCCGTACTGGGATGGGGCGTCGGCGGTATTGAAGCCGAAGCTGCCATGCTAGGGCAGCCAATTTCGATGCTTATTCCAGAAGTTATCGGGTTTCGAATGACCGATAAGTTGCCCGAAGGCGCAACGGCGACCGACCTGGTCTTGGTCGTTGTCGAGATGCTTCGCAAAAAAGGCGTCGTCGGAAAATTCGTCGAATTCTACGGCCCAGGTCTTGATCATCTGTCGCTGGAAGATCAGGCGACAATTGCCAACATGGCGCCGGAATATGGTGCGACATGCGGATTTTTCCCAGTTGATAACGAAACACTGCGTTACTTAAAAGCCACTGGCCGATCAGACGAGCGCATCGCGCTGGTTGAGGCTTATTCCAAAGAACAGGGCATGTGGCGCGATAAAGATACGCCCGATCCTATCTTTACGGATACGTTAGAGCTCGATTTATCTAGTGTTTTGCCGTCAATTTCTGGGCCAAAGCGTCCGCAAGACAGAATAAATCTGGCAGATGCAGCAGCGCAATTCAAAAACGATGTCAAAACAATAAAAGGCGGCGCTGTTTCAGAAGACAAAGCATTGGAAACGGTCGGCGAGGCGCGCTTCGAAGCCGAAGGCGCGAATATGGAAAATACGCAAGCTGCGGATTACGGCGTTCCATCATTTGCCGTAACCGGCAGTGATTACGGAATCCATGACGGATCTGTAGTGATTGCCGCCATAACGTCCTGCACAAATACATCAAACCCGTCAGTGCTAATCGCGGCAGGACTTGTCGCAAAAAAGGCTCGTGAAAAAGGCCTTTCAGTTAAACCATGGGTCAAAACTTCGCTGGCCCCTGGCAGCCAGGTCGTCACCGATTATCTTGACGCGGCGGGGCTTACCGATGATCTCGACGCACTAGGCTTCAACCTTGTGGGTTACGGTTGCACGACCTGCATTGGAAACAGTGGCCCATTGCCGGGCCCTATTTCGAGGGCCGTTAACGAAAATGATCTGGTCGCGTGTTCGGTTCTTTCCGGCAATAGGAATTTTGAAGGACGCATCAGCCAGGACGTTCGCGCAAATTATCTTGCGTCGCCACCGCTTGTCGTCGCCTATGCGCTAGCGGGTTCAATGCATGTGGACCTTACCAAAGATCCACTTGGAAAAGACGCGGATGGCAATGATGTCTTTCTGAAGGATCTATGGCCAACCAATCACGAGATTGCTGAAGTTGTGCGCGAACATGTTACGGCAAAAATGTTTGCTGATCGCTACGCCGATGTCTTCAAAGGAGATGACGCATGGCGCTCAATAGATGTTAGTGACGACGAGACATACCAGTGGCCGTCATCAACATATGTGGCAAATCCGCCATATTTTGAAGGAATGACGCTAACGCCAGAACCGGTTTCTCCTATCGAGGGCGCTCGGGTGCTGGCGCTATTCGGCGATTCTATCACAACAGACCACATTTCCCCGGCTGGCGCGATTAAAGAAGACGGCCCTGCGGGTGACTATCTCAAATCGCACCAGGTTTCTCCGCGCGAATTTAATTCGTTTGGTTCACGCCGCGGTAATCATGAGGTCATGATGCGCGGTACGTTCGCCAATATCCGCATCAAGAATGAGATGCTTCCGGGAACTGAAGGCGGGGTAACAAAGTTTGCGCCGTCCGGCGAAACAATGCCTATCTATGACGCCGCTATGAAATATAAGGAAAGCGGCACACCGCTTATCGTATTCGCTGGCGAACAATATGGCACTGGCTCATCAAGAGATTGGGCGGCTAAAGGCACCATACTTCTGGGCGTTCGCGCAGTTGTCGCAAAAAGCTTCGAGCGCATCCATCGTTCTAACTTGATTGGGATGGGTGTCCTGCCGCTGCAATTTGCTGACGGCGTTGGTTGGGATGCGCTTGGCATGACAGGCGATGAACAAGTTTCAATCGAAGGCATCGATAGCATTGAACCGCGTCAGAAAGTAAAAGCATCAATCAAGTTTGCTAATGGCGACGTCAAAACTTTAGATTTGCTTGTAAGGATCGATACGGGCGATGAACTGGATTACTATCGCCATGGCGGCATATTGCACTATGTCATCAGAAAATTGGCGGCTTAGATCTCATAAACGCGGACATTCAATCGTTACGAAAAAAGGCGCTCCTGAAAGAGCGCCTTTTTTAAAATGCCGCATCGATTGCTCTTACTTCGAGCCGGGCTCCATCATTTTTAATAATACGCGCCCAAGATCGCCCCCCATAGCGACTAACCCAAACAAAACGCCGCGATGAATACGGCCTGACGTTTGATATTCGCCCCAAGCATAAACGCCGAGAGCCGCGATTATCACCAATCGGGCAATAATTGTTGCGCCGAAATTGACCGTCTTTGCAGCGAGCCGCTTTTTTCGCTCTTCCGGCGTTTCTTCTATTCGGCATTTTCTGATTTTTGAAAGGTCCGGCTCTATCGATACGCGCCTGGCAGCGCCAACCGATGATCCTGCCGGAAACGAGCCTGCTGCGCCGACACCTGCGACCGCGGACAATCTATTCTCGCTCACGCGCGCAACAGCTTGCTTAGCCCCAAAACCCATTCTGTTCTCCACCATACTCTGCTCAATTAAGAATAAGCAAAGTGACATTTAGGTTGCCTGAAATGCGAAGTTAAAATTGGAACTATTCCCCTGGGCAAAAAGAAAACGGGCGGCCCAATCAGGGGCCGCCCGCTCAACGTCCTCTCCCAGACGTCCGGTGTTTTTAGAATTTTTTGCGCAGTGTTACACCGTAAGTGCGTGGCGCATTGGTATAGCCGGAGAAACTTCCTAGCTGACCAACAGACGGGAATGAGCTTAGCAAGAACCCGTCGTCGGTAAGATTTCGGCCCCAGATTTGGACGCCGAAACCGCTTTCGGTTTCATAACCGATAGAAGCGTTAAGAATGTTCACTTCGCGCGAGGCGATTGACGGCGCAACATTGTCTACGACCTGCGCATCGCTTTCATAAAGATATTCACCGCGAATGTAGCCTTGCGCGCCATTGGCGAAATCATGTGTCCACGTTGCAGAAGTCGACAAGCTGACTTCGTGAATGCCCGCTGGTGTAAAGCCGGATGCATCAAATGTCGCCGGTACGAATCCTGTCACCGGATCAGGCGTACAACCCGCTGGCGTAAACCCAACAAACGACGCACATGGCGCTTGCGTAAAGACGCTGAACTCAGGATCGAGGTATGTAAGCGAGAACGTCAACGCCAACGGATCGATCGGATTGAAAGCAGTATCAACTTCGAAACCGCGAACCGATTGTTCTTCGGCGTTGGCGAGCACAAAGCCCGTTCCAATAAACAAGTTCGATTGGAAGTCGTTAATCGTCTGATCGAACAGCGCGATGTTAATGTATCCGCGATCAAAACCGGCTTTTATGCCAATCTCAAAAAGTTCAACATCTTCTGGTCGAGCCGCACGACCGACGCCGGCCGCGTCAGGCGGGCGCGAATCCGATGACAAGTTAACAGCGCCCGCTTTCCAGCCTGTTGAATAGGTGAAATA
>JABDJK010000039.1 GCA_013002535.1 Hyphococcus sp. | reverse complement strand
GCAGATGCATTCGCCAAAATGCCGGAAGTCGATAACGTTATCGGCAACGCCGAGAAACTGGAGGCTGACACCTGGCGCGATATTTCTGCGACAGACGATACCGCAATGCGCGTCAATGACATTATGTCTGTGCGTGCGCACGCCGGGCACATGGTGCAAAGTTTTGGCGAACGCAGCCGAGCGTTTCTGGAAGTCCAGAATGGATGCGACCATCGATGCACATTCTGCATAATCCCATACGGTCGCGGCAATTCCAGATCTGTCCCCGTGGATGTCGTCATTGAACGCGCTAATCGCCTCGTCGAAAGCGGCTTTCGCGAAGTCGTCCTTACCGGCGTCGATATTTCCTCTTACGGGCCAGATTTAGCTGAAGACCTGACGCTCGGAAAGCTCGTCGCTGCGATACTGGATAATACGCCTGATCTTTTCCGGCTTCGGCTTTCTTCGATTGACGGCGCCGAAATCGATGATCAACTTTTTGACTTGGTCACCGGCGACCAACGGATCGCACCTTATTTGCATCTTTCCGTTCAGGCCGGGGACAATATGATCCTGAAGCGAATGAAACGCCGCCACAGCCGGGAAATGGCGATCGAGCTTTGCCAGACAATGCGCGAAAAGCGGCCTGATATTGCTTTCGGTGCAGACATTATCGCGGGCTTCCCCACCGAAACTGACGATATGTTTGAGCGGAGTCTCAATTTGATCGACGAGGCCGGTCTTCAATTCGTTCACGCTTTTCCGTTTTCGCCGCGTGACGGCACACCGGCGGCGCGAATGCCGCAACTGGAGCGGAGCATTGTCAAAGAGCGCGCTGCACGACTACGCGCCAAGGGCGAGGCCGCACTGCATAAATTTCTTGATGACTTGGAAGGCCGGACTGAAACCGCAATCGTGGAAAGCGGCGGCTGCGCACGGCTCGGTAATTTTGCGGTCGCCAAACTATCGCAAAATGATTTGGAAGCTGGGTCCGTCGCAAAATTGAACATCGGTCGACGACAGGGTGATATGGTCCTCGCGTCGTAAGCATAATCGGCGACAACCAACACCAAAATATAGACGGTATTAAAACGTGGCGAAAAATTTTCTTTCGGGTCTCTTCAAAAAAAAAGACGACAATGAAGACGCGGAATCAACGCAAGTTTCCGCTCCTGAAGCGCCTGCGGAACTGCCGGCCAAACCGCCAGAACCAGAACAGCCACCACCGCAGGAACAACCAGAAATTGAAGCTGACACGCCATCGACGGAACAATCTGTCGTGCGAGCGCCGGTGCAAAAACATAACTGGTATGACCGCCTTAAACAGGGATTGTCGAAATCATCATCACGCTTGTCCGACGGCGTCTCGTCCATATTCGCAAAGCGAAAGCTTGATGACGAAACGCTGGAAGAATTGGAGGAGCTGTTGATCTCGGCCGATCTCGGCGTCCCAGCGACAACCAGAATCACATCAGCGCTCGCTCAGGAAAAATTTGACAAAGAGATTACGGACAATGAAGTCCGCGCTGCGGTTGCAGCCGAAATCGCTACGACGCTTTCTCCTAAAGAAAAATCTTTGGCGCCGTCGCCAATGAACAAACCGCACGTCATCTTGATGATCGGCGTCAATGGCGCAGGCAAAACGACGACGATCGGAAAATTAGCGCATAAGTTCAAAGACGACGGGCAATCCGTGATGCTTGCGGCCGGCGATACGTTCCGGGCGGCCGCCATCGAACAATTGACGGTTTGGGGCGAACGAACCCGCACGCCTGTGGTTTCCCGCGAGGTCGGCGCCGACGCTGCAGGTCTTGCATTTGATGCGTTAACATCGGCTCGCGAAAATCAGACTGACGTCCTTATTATAGATACCGCAGGACGATTACAGAATAAGACCGAATTGATGGATGAATTGGCGAAAATCGTCCGGGTATTGAAAAAGATCGATCCGGCGGCGCCCCACGACGTGGTTCTCGTTCTCGACGCCACCGTCGGGCAAAATGCAATTTCGCAGGCGCAGGCCTTTTCCGAGACAGCCGGCGTCACCGGCATGGTCATGACCAAACTCGACGGAACCGCGCGCGGCGGTGTGCTCGTCGCCCTCGCCGACAGGTTTGACATCCCGGTTCACTACATTGGCGTTGGCGAAAACGTCGAGGATTTGCAGCCGTTCCGCGCATCGGAATTTGCAAACGCCCTCGCCGGCGTTGTCGCATCGTAAATAAAATCATCTTATCTATTCCTTTGATCGCTTTTTCCAGGAACCACCCGGAGACCGAAATTAAATGACGAACGCCGCTGAATCACCGACGCGCCTTTCCGGAACCGCAAAATTCTTGGTCGACATGGGGCCGCTTGCGGTCTTTATGATTGCTTATTTCTTTGGTCAGCGCCTGGCGCCAATTGCCGGGGCAATCGCTGGTCAGGACTGGTCGATCGCTGACGGCGAAGAAATGTTCTTAGCCGTCGGGCTGTTTATGCCGGCATACCTTGTTTCTTTCGTCTATTCGGTTTGGAAAGAAAAACGCGTAGCGCCAATGTTGCTGGTGACAGGCGTTATCGTCGGCGTTCTTGGCACTCTGACGCTAGTCCTACAGAACAAGATGTTTTTCTATATGAAGCCAACGATCGCCTACACGCTGTTCTCCGCCGTGCTCGCCGGTGGTTTGATTGCAAAGCGGGATTTCCTGAAGTTGCTCTTTGACGGCGCCTTGCACCTGCCCGATGACGCATGGCGCACACTGACAAAACGTTATGTCATTTTCTTTGCGATCCTTGCCATCGCAAATGAGATCGCCTGGCGATATTTCACGCGCGAATGCGACCTTGGCGGCGGCGACGCCTGCCTAGGCGAAAAGCACTGGGTCAATCTGAAAGTATTCGGCTTCACGATCGTGAGCCTAATTTTTACGGGCCTTCAGGCGCCCTTCATTGCCAAACACATGATCGATGAAGACAAATCCGACCCCGCGTGAGCACTGCCTTCCTAAATCCCGTCTTGCGGGTTTGAAAAAGGCGCAAAATCCGAGCGTCCCTTCGTTTCGTCATAATGCCGCAAGGCCCAATCCACCGTCGGGAACGCGATATCTGACCAGGGCGCGTCGTCCAAATTGACCAGCGCGACTTCCGAGCTTTCCGGCCCAGCGGCGATATCAGACGAAATTAGGCGCGCTCTGTAGATCAACTGAACCTGCGATATCCGCGGCACAGAATAGACCGCCAGCAAGCGATCAATTTTGATCCGGGCCGTCGCTTCCTCATACGCCTCGCGTATGGCGCCGGCTTCAGCATCTTCTCCAATTTCGAGATATCCCGCCGGCAACGTCCAATATCCTTCGCGCGGCTCAATGGCCCGCCGGCAAAGAAGGATCTTGTCTTGCCATGTGGCGACCGATCCGACGACAATTTTCGGATTTTGATAGTCGATGAAGCCGCATGCCGTGCATACTGCACGCTCACGGTCATCGCCGTCTGGAACAAATCTTTCGAATTCCGGTTTCTTATCGTATTTTTTGTTCATAGCGACGCCGAAACCGAGTTTTCCACAAGCATAATTGCCTCTTAAAAGTCATAACCCAAAATTTCATCATTTACGAAAAAATTTACAGCGCCGTACCCAAACTGTCAGCGTGAGGTATAATTTTGCATTCTCAGTTGTTTTACGCTAAAGCACGTCGCAAATGAAACGCCGTTAGCGGAATATCCTTGTGCGGCGCGCCATTTTTCCAAACTGATTGAAAGCCAAATACGGAGAAATTAATGGCTTACTCGCTTAAAAGTTCGCCGGGCCACCTTTTGCGTCGCGCTCAGCAATACAGCCACGATCTATATTCGAAAGATGTCGGGTCATCAGGTCCGACACCGCGCCAATTTGAGGTTCTACACGTTGTTTCCAAGAACGAAGGCCTGAGCCAGACCGATCTTGTTCGTCATACAGGCATCGATCGCTCAACTTTGGCGGACATGATTGCTCGCATGATCAAGAAAGGACTTTTGACCCGCAAACGCACCAAAGAAGACGCTCGTGCTAATGCAGTTTCGATTTCAGCCGCCGGCAAACGCATGCTCCGCGGCGCAGAATCAAAAGTCAATAAATCTGACCGTGCGGTCCTTTCGGTTCTCCCGAAAAGCCAACAAGCCGGTTTTATGAAAGCCTTGAAGGCCTACGCGGAAGCCCTCGACAAAATGGAACAAAGCTCTGCTGCGCCGAAGAAAAAGGCGACGAAACGCAAAGCCACCAAGAAAGCGGCCAAGCGCAAAACCGCTAAAAAAGCGACGAAACGCAAAGCCAAGCGCAAGACGCGCCGCTAAAAGCACCCCATTTTCTGGGGATTGAAACGCCGTCAGCATCGCTGGCGGCGTTTTTTATCGTAACCGTGCTGGCCGCCAGTTTTCATCGGGCGGCGGACCTCCGGATTTAATCGGACGCGGCGGATGCCCACCAATCGATATGACGCGGTCGTACATTACAATCGCCGCTGCGACTGAGAGATTGACGCAAAATTTGGTTGGGATTTTCACCATATGGACGCATCGCGCAATCGCCAGCGGCGATAACTCGCCCTTTTCCGGGCCGAGGATGTAGGCGGCCTTGGCCGGGTGCCGAAAACTCGGCAAATCAATCGCTTCATCTGTCAATTCAACTCCGACAAGTTGGCAATCGACGGGAAGCATCAGCGCCTCGACGCTATCGTGCTGGTAAAGCGGCAATTGCGCCGCGCTTTTGGCTGTGTCCGCGAGGTTCATCTCCTGCGCATCCGGATGAGCATTTACCGTGAATGCGAAGCTCGCGCCGAAGGCATGGCCAGTGCGCAGGATCGCGCCAAAATTCATCGGTTTCGAAATGCGCTCTGCGCCTATAGCAAAATATCCGCGCATATCCTGCACCCTTTCAACCGCTTGGCGGTAGCTGCTAGTGGGCGTAATCGTCAAGTGGACGGGGCTATCCGTTTCGGGGCATTATAAAAAAATGGCGAACGCTACTGAAAATTCCGAAGATGATCGCGTCAAATTTCTGGTAGTCGCGGCCGATTGCGACGAAGCGCGCCTTGCGGCTTTCTTCTCCGGACGACGGGCAAAGCGTTCGGGCGCGCGGGTTACTCTTTTGCATGTCCTTGAGCCGCCGGAATTCGGTCATTGGGCTTCTGTTGAAGAAACCATGCGTGCGGAGGCCCGCGAACATGCAGAAGAAATTCTGCATGAATTCGCCGCCGAGGTAAAAGCGCAATCCGGCGAAGATCCTGAGGAAATCATTGTTGAGGGGCGCGTTGTTGATGAATTGAAGAGCCTGATCGAACGCGACCACAAAATTGCAATTTTATTTCTTGGCGCTTCAACCCACGCCGACGGGCCGGGACCGCTTGTATCAGCCCTTGCGCAGAAGCCAGCCTATCTCGGCGCGCGCCCTATCCCCGTTGTGGTTGTGCCTGGCGCGGCAACGCGTGATGAGTTGCGCCGGTTGGCGGGGTAGATCAAGTGATCCGCGATAAATTTCATCTCGACGGGCGATGCTATTTTTTGTCTCATTCGGTTGGCGCAAAACCGAAATCCTATGAGAACTTATTTGCTGCCGGGTTCGAAGATCCCTGGCGCTCAAGCGGCGCCGATGTATGGGATGACTGGTTTGGAACGCTGGCGAAATTTCGCGAGCAATTGGCGCCTATGATCGGCGCCGACGCGAATGATATCTGCCCGCAAAGCAATGTTTCCAGCGGCCTCACAAAAATACTTTGTTCGCTGCCGGAACGGCCGGGCCGCAAAAGAATCGTTTTGTCTGAAGATGATTTTCCGACGGTTGGTTTCGTCCTCGCGCAAGCGGAACGCATGGGGTATGAGCTCGAATTCCTGCCCGGCGGCGAAAGCCTGGCTGATATTGAAACATGGCGTGAAGCCTTGAACGAAGATGTACACCTGGTTTTAGCGACCCATGTCTATTCGAATTCATCTGTTCGCGCGCCGTGCCGTGAAATCGCACAACTCGCGCGAGCGCATGAAGTTTATTCAGTTCTGGACGTTGCCCAGTCGGTCGGGGCCGTGCCGATATACCTCAATAAATGGCAACCAGATTTCGCTGTCGGCACATCGCTGAAATATCTATGCGGCGGGCCAGGCGCAGCTTTTCTCTGGGCGCGGCAAGAAACGGCGCAAGAATCGCGACCACGCGATGTCGGCTGGTTTTCCCACGCGCGGCCTTTCGAGATGGATATCCGAAATTTTGAATACGCCCAAGGCGCGGACCGGTTCACTGGCGGGACACCGTCGATTGCGCCCTTCGCTGGCGCAATCGCCGGCCTTGAAATTTTCAATGAGGTGGGCGCAGAAAAAATCTTTGCTCATAATCAGGCGTTGTTGAACCGCCTCAAGGACGGATTGCCGGACGCGGCGCTGTTATCGACGCAAGACCGGTCTGCGTGCGGTTCGGGCGCCTTGATAAACGTCAAAGATTACAAAACCGCGGCGATCGCCCTCGCGGATGCAAAAATCGCCCACGATACACGTCTTGGCGCAGTTCGCCTTTCCGTTCATTTCTACAATTCAGAAAAGGATATCGACAGACTTCTGAATGCGATAGCACCGCATCTATAGCTTAAAGGTAACGCTGACGGGGGCATGATCAGATGGACGTTCCCACCCGCGGACATCATCATGAATTTTAAAACCGTCGCGGCCGAAGCCAAGCGCTGCCTTTTTCAATGCTGGACTTACCCAGACATGATCAAGTCGTCGACCGCGGTTAGAGGCGCGCCAGTCGCGCGCACGATATGACCACCAGCTAAAAAGTTTCTCCGGCGGCGGCGCAATTTCACGAGCAACGTCGGTGAACCCGTGAGCATCGATAACCGCGCCCAGTTTTTCAACTTCAATCGGTGTGTGCGAGACAACTTTAAGGAGTTGTTTGTGGGACCAGACATCATGATCGTTCGGCGCAACATTTAAATCGCCAACAACAATCGCCTTTGCGCGAGGGCCCAGTTCGGAAAACCAAGCCGCCATTTCATCCAGAAAATCGAGCTTGTGCGCAAATTTTTCATTTTTCTTCGGATCAGGCTCGTCACCACCAGCTGGAACATAAAAATTATGGACGCGATAGCCGCCTGGCAAACTCGCCGCGATATGGCGGGCATCGGTCTTGCCGCAAAATTCGCGTTTCTCGATTTTCTTCAAAGGAATTTTCGATGCGATAGCAACACCGTGGTATCCCGCCTGGCCCGATACCGCGAGATGTTCATACCCCGCCTTTTGGAAAGCCTTAAAAGGGAAGTTGTCTTCGAGGCATTTTATTTCCTGAAGGCACAAAACATCCGGCGCTTCTTCTTTTAAAAACCGCGTCACGAGATCAATACGCAGTCGCACGGAATTGATATTCCATGTGGTGATTTTCATGGTGTCGGGGATCGCTCCTGTCGTCGGGATGGCAAGGCCTATGCGCCTGGCTATCGCAGGTCAACCGCACGATTTGCGGTATTTTTCGGACCCGCCTAAATGTGCGCCTGTGGAAATATACTCAGATATTTTGCCGCCAGATGTGCCGCTGTGGGCGGCAGGACTAACAATATTTGCAGCCTTCTTTACGGCGATGCTAACCGCGGCGTTTAGCCTCGGCGGCGGCCTCGCTCTGTTGGCGATAATGAGCGCCATCCTGCCGGCTCCCGCCGTCATCCCGGTCCATGGCGTTGCTCAATTAGGATCAAATGTCAGCCGCTTCGCCCTTCAGGCTCGGGATGTGGTCTGGTCGATTATCTTATGGTTTTCCGCAGGAGCTTTGCTTGGCTCAGCCATCGGCGGCGCAGTCGCCGTAAACTTGCCGGTATGGGCGTTGCGCGGCGGCGTCGGTTTTTTCATTCTCTATGCTGTTTGGGGGCCGCGCCCTGGCAATTTTACACCGGGTAGAAAAACGTTCTTTGCAACCGGCGCAATCGGATCATTTCTGACAATGTTTTTTGGCGCCACCGGTCCTATCGCAGCGACGATGTTGAGCGCGACAAAGCTCGACCGTCTAAATCGCACAGCCACCCACGCCGCATGCATGACGATGCAACATTTTCTCAAAATTTTGGCATTCGGTTTCCTTGGATTTGCTTATGTTGAATGGGCCGGAATAATAATCCTGATCGTTCTTGCCGGATTTGCGGGTTCGTTTGTCGGAACGAAATTTCTTCGCAAAATGGACGAACAAACATTCGGTAATGGATTCAAAACGATTTTGTCAGCAGTAGCGCTCTATCTTATTGCCGCTGCGATCTCGGACTTTAGAACAAGTTAAATGAACGCCCGGCGACGCTGACCGGCCAGCGGCCGAATTCGAATAGCTGAAATTTTGCTGCAAACGGATTGCCCTCTGCATCGAAATCCAGATCGCTGGCGCTCAGCAGCGCGAGCGCTGCGCCATGGGCGCTTTGCACCGCGGCGCCCACGGCAAGGTTCTTCATATCATCGTCGGCGACATCCCAGATCGCCGAAGCCTGTTCCATCATTTCCTTTGCGGGTTCAGAAATTTTGTCGCCGATCAGCGCCATGCCAATGCGAAGCGCCTCCTCGGACATGTTGTCGAGGGCGCGGGCCGTCAAATCAGCCCGCTGCAATTCCTCCGCCTCCCATGCCGGGCTGTGCCAGTCGAGACTTTCTGCGGCCGCTGCCGCGTCATCCCAATCGACCAATATCGCAATGTCGGCGTCCGGAAAACCAAGCCCATTGGTAAAAGCCTCAGCGGCGGCCCGCGCGCCCGGCGTCAGCGGCTCGCCCAAATTCGCAAACCAGGGAACGCGATCCAACGACCGAGCGAACCGCGACAATACAGACAAACCCGGTAATTCGCGTTCGAGCTCTTCAAGTTCGTCGTCATCCATGAGGTTGTTCCTGTGTTCGTCGGCCATCGTAAATTGGGTGCGTTGCGCGCAAATAAAAAGGCGTCCGACCTTTAGAATTAAGATCGGACGCCAAGCTGCGCTGTTGCGCCTACGCCGGGAGGGGATATTCCGGCGACGCGGTTAGCTTCTGGGCCTGCAAGCGGGGGGGCAACGCCGGCCCAACTGCCGCCAACCACGTAGTGTTACATTAACGCATCACAAACCAGTTTTTCAATAGGTCGCAGAAAAAAAGCTTGCCTGTGACCATATAACAAATGCAGCCAATTCGTGAAAATCGCGCCGCGTTGCTAATTTTTAAGGAACTGACCGCCTGCTTCGGGAACTTCAAAAAGGCGATTTGCGAGTTTTCCGCCGTAACCAACGTTTTCAAGATTAACCACGGTGCTGCCGCCCTGAAGGTCGCGCACAATCCACCGATCGAGCTCCATAGCCTCCCCGCGAACGATTAGGGTCAGCTCGCCTTCGGTTTCTTCTTCGTCGGACGCAAAAGTAACCGCGACGGAATCGATGCCGCGATCGACGCCGATGACTTTCGCGTCATCGCGGTCAATTTTCTTGCGGAGCAGAAATTTGAGAGGCGTCTTTCCAACCGGATAGGAGTCCGTCGTTTCCAGCGCCTCATCACGAACATAGACCATGCCGCCATTGGCGACGATCAAGAGCGGGGTTGGCGGTTTATACTCGAACCGCAAAAATCCGGGCCGACGCAGGTAAAATTTTCCTTCAGAAACAGCGCCTGACGGGGAAATCTGTGTGAAATCCCCTTCCAGCGTTTTTACCTCTTCCAATGCTGATACAAGCCGTTCAACCACCTCTTCATCGGTCTTTCCGGCAAAGGCGAGTTCTATCGGTGCGATATCAACATCCACCGCTTGCTCGATTTCATCAAGCGCATCATTTTCTGCGGCAAAATCTACCGCGGCTGCTTCGACAGGGGCGGCCCCAGAACCTGTGTCTTGCGGCGTAGCAATGGCTTGGCTTTTTGTGGCGGTTTCGGCCACCGCCGATTGCGCCGCAATTACCGGAATGGGAGCAGCGCTTCCCACATAAAGTATCGACGCAGCTGTTAAGGTTGCGATGATCATAGTTTCTCCGATTCGCCCACATCGGCGGGCCATGCAACTGAAATTCTGTTTATGGAATAGGATTGCCCAGCGGCAAAAAAAAGCCGCGAAAATGGCGCTCCCATGGCGACGCGATCACGATATTTTTACCTGCCGATTCCGTAGGGTCCACCGCTTTCGAGAGCCGCCTTATAACCGGGCCGGGCGTGGATACGTTTCAGGAAGCCAGTAATGTTTGGATATTTCGCTAAATCACCGCGTGCTGAGAACGCCTCGAACGGGAAGCTCATGATGATATCCGCGGCGGAAAATTTTTCACCGCACAGCCATTCTGACTTCCCAAGCGTGTCTTCAGCGTAATCGTAAAGCGCTTTTGTCGTATGATCGACATATCCGTTGCGCACGGCTTTTACGAGCTTCTTCGCAATTGGTTTGGCAAAGAACGGCAACGGCGCATTTTCTATGCGACCCAACAACAGCGCGATAATCATCATCGGCGCGAACGATCCTTCAGCGGCATGAAGCCAGTATTGATGGCGCCAATATGCGTCGTCATTTTCATTGATACGCAAATTGTTATCTGTTCGCTTTAGGAGATATTCAAAAATGGTTCCCGTTTCAGCAATGACTTTGCCATTTTCTTCAATAACCGGAGACTTCCCTAACGGATGGACCTTTAATAGCGCTGCCGGGGCCAAATTGGTTTTTTTATCGCGATCATAACGCTTCACTTCATATGGCTCGCCCAATTCTTCGAGCAGCCATAGAACGCGTTGCGAGCGCGAGTTTTCAAGATGATGGACAATGATCATTTTTCTGATTCCTAATATAGTGTCGCGAGAGCGTCTTTTGAGAACTCCATAAGATCATCTCTTCGCTCTTCACGAATTTTCAAAACCCATTCCGGATCCTGAAGCAAAGCACGGCCAACAGCGATGAAATCAAATTCGTTGGCGCCCATACGGTCGGTTAGCTTCTCAAGGCTCGCCGGTTGCGAGACCTCACCGGCGTAAGTCGCCGTGAATTCACCGCTCAAACCCACCGACCCGACAGATATTGACGGCAACCCTGTCAATTTTTTCGCCCAACCGGCGAAATTGAGATCGTAACCTTCAAATTCTGGTTCCCAAAAGCGCCGTTGCGAACAATGAAATGCATCAACACCAGCATCGACAAGCGGCGAAAGCCATTGCGATAATTCCTCGGGCGACTGCGCTGCCTTCGCCGCAAAATCCTGCTGCTTCCACTGCGACAGTCGAATGATCAACGGGAAATTTCCGCCAACTATTGCGCGGGTTCGATGGATAATTTCGCAAGCAAACTTCGTTCGGCCTGTCCAATCGCCGCCCCATTCATCTGTTCGCTGATTTGTCTTCGCCCAGAAAAAGCTATCCAGCAAATAGGAATGAGCGCCATGGAATTCGACACAATCAAACCCGGCCTCCTTGGCTGCAACCGCCGCATCAACAAATTCCGTAATCGCCTGTTCGATCTGCGCCTGGCTCATTGGTTCCCAAAGCGGTTTGCCCGGAACTTTGAAACCGGACGCCGACCATGATGGAATATCTGGCGAAGACGATTTCGCCGGGTTGCGATAGGGCCCTTCATGCCAGAGCTGTATGCCGATTTTACCACGGGCGCCGTGGACTGCATCTGCAACTTTTTTCCAGCCGGCTTTCGCTTCGGCGGTTACTATATCGGGAACGTTTGGCGTCCCATCCGCCGTCGTTGTATTGGGGTGCACGCCTTCTGTTAGGATCAGGCCAACATCGTTTTCGGCGCGGCGGCGGTAGTAATCCACAACATTATCTCCAGGGACGCCGCCGGGCGAGAATGACCTGGTCATTGGCGCCATCACAATCCTGTTCGGCAACTCCAAGCTGCCAATTGTTGCTGGTTCAAATAAAACGCTCGTCGTACTGCCCATTACCGCCTCTAGTTGATGGGTGCTTGGATATCAGCGCGAGCATAGCGCTCAAAGATCAAAACGCACGCAGGCATTACAGGCTACCCCGATTGCAAGGCGCCTTACTGGCGCCAATCCAGCAAATGTCTATATGTAGCGCATGAAATTTCTAGACCGGACCAAGATTTATATAAAAAGCGGCGCAGGCGGCGCAGGCTGCCTTTCGTTTCGGCGGGAGAAATTTGTCGAATTCGGCGGACCAAACGGCGGTGACGGCGGTGATGGCGGTCACGTGTGGCTTGAAGCCGTGGACAACCTCAACACATTGATCGATTTTCGATTCCAGCAACATTTTAAGGCGCAGTCAGGCCGACCGGGCGAAGGCTCAAACAAAACCGGCGCGGGCGGCGAAGATCTGGTAATAAAAGTTCCGGTCGGCACGCAGGTCTTCGAAGAAGACGAGGAAACGCTGATAGGCGATCTTGAAGAAACCGGCGATCGCTTGTTGCTGGCAAAAGGCGGCAGCGGCGGATTTGGCAATGCACGCTTTAAATCGGCGACCAATCAAGCGCCGCGGCGCGCCAATCCGGGCCACCCTGGTGAGAACCGAACCGTTTGGCTGCGGCTAAAACTAATCGCTGATATCGGCCTTGTTGGTTTGCCAAATGCCGGCAAATCGACATTTCTTGCCGCTGTTTCCGCGGCTAAACCAAAGATCGCCGATTATCCATTTACGACATTACACCCAAATCTTGGCGTCGTCAGCCTCGGTGACGGGCAGAGTTTTGTCGTTGCCGATATTCCCGGCCTCATCGAAGGCGCCCACGAGGGCGCCGGAATCGGTGATCGATTTTTAGGTCATGTCGAACGTTGCGCGGCGCTGTTACATCTAATCGACGGCACCGAACACGATGTCGTAGGCGCGTACAGAACCGTTCGCCGGGAAATCGAAGCCTACGATGCGGCGCTTGCCTCGCGCGAGGAATTTGTGGCGCTCAACAAAACCGACGCACTCGATGATGAAACAACAGAAGAAAAACGCAAAGCCCTCGAAGCCGAAATCGGCGGCGAGGTGTATAGAATTTCAGGCGCAACCGGTGACGGCGTGAAACCTCTGCTGGGAAAACTATCGCTTTTGGCGACGAAAAAGCGGGCGGATGACAAGTCCGCTTCACAAAACGAAGAGGAAATGGGCTGGCGCCCATAATTTTCCTATATCGGGCTTGAGCAAACGCCGCCAGCTCACACTTAAACTAACTTGGAGCTGACCATCGTGCAGGACAAATCATCCGACGTTTCTCAAAAAGCCCAAAAGCGCGTCGGCTTGCTAGGCGGTTCATTTAATCCAGCACATCATGGTCACCGTGACATTGCAATTGCCGCAATTGACGCCCTCGGCTTGGATGAAGTGTGGTGGCTCGTCACGCCCGGCAATCCGCTAAAAGATGAAAAATCATATGCACCCTATGACGACCGTTTATGTGAAGCAAAGATTGTCGCGAACCACGCGCAGATCATTGTTAGTGATTTCGAACGAGTCCACGATCTTCAATATACAATTGACACCATGGCGGCGCTGCAGCGCGACTTTCCGGCGACAAAATTTGTATGGCTGATGGGGGCGGACAGTCTTGAGAATTTCCATCGCTGGAAGGATTGGCGAGAAATCGCCAACACAATGCCTATCGCCGTATTCAGCCGCCCTGGCAGCGTCGATGCCGCGACCGGAAGCATCGCGGCGAAATATTTGCGCGAGCATCAAATCTCTGAAGATGACGCCAAGTTGCTTGTGGGATTAGCGGCGCCCGCGTGGATTTTCATTTCTTCGACCAACAATCCAATTTCCTCGACTGAAATTCGCGCCAACGAAGACGAGCGGGCAATCGGTGTTCAAAATGTCGGCGATCTCTACGCGCCGCATGGCCCGCTTGAATTTTTCTACGACCTTCACCCGGATCTCGGTGATTTTTTGACGGACGTCGTCGAAGGGCTTTCAGCATCGCCTAAAACGATCTCGCCAAAATATTTTTATGATGAACTCGGGTCGAAAATTTTCCAGAAGATCACCGATCTCGAAGCCTATTATCCAACGCGCACAGAGAAAGAAGTTTTCCTCAAGAACGCCGAAGATATAACAGCGGCAATCGGCGACG
The DNA here is from genome assembly GCA_013002535.1 of Hyphococcus sp. GTDB lineage: Bacteria > Pseudomonadota > Alphaproteobacteria > Caulobacterales > Parvularculaceae > Hyphococcus. Next base: position 44,911 of record JABDJK010000039.1, on the reverse strand, counting down.
GCGCAGCGGTTTTCGAGTACGGGTCAGGCGCCAGCGAAAAAATCGAATGGTTGATGAACGGCCTTGAAGAACCGGCGGCTTATGTCGCCATGGATATTTCCAAGACATATTTGCTTGAAAACGCTTCTGCGATTTCTGGCGAAATCGCGCCGCCCGTCGCCGCAGTATGTGCAGATTTTAATACGTCAATTCAATTGCCCGACGGATTTTTCCCAAACGCAAAACGCTGGCTCGGATTTTTTCCCGGCTCAACGATCGGCAACATGCCGCCGGCCGCAGCAGCGAAATTTCTGGAACGCGCCAGCGAAACTTTGGGCGAGGGCGCAAAGTTCTTGCTCGGCGTTGATCTGGAAAAGGAATCGAACATTTTGAATGCTGCCTACAACGATCCGGAAGGCGTCACGGCTGCGTTCAACTTAAACCTCCTGGCCCGGATGAAACGCGAGCTGGATGCGGAATTGAATCTCGATGATTTTGAACATTTCGCATTCTACAATGAGGTGGACAGTCGAATTGAGATGCATTTACGCGCTGTCAGAGAAACTCAAATCATAGTTAACGGACGCCAGTTTCCGCTCAGTCCTCGCGAGACAATACACACCGAAAATTCGTATAAATATTCGACGGACCGGCTGAAGGCGCTGTTCGCATCAACGCCTTGGCGCCTTGAAAGAATGTGGACGGACCCGAAAAACTGGTTCGCGGCGTGCCTTTTGAGCAACAATTAAATGCGGTTTGTCGTTGGCGCTCGCTCTAAACCAACCTATATTGGGTGTGCGGAAAAAATCCGCGGTAAGGATGGAGATAGACGCTGAACACACAGCACGGCGCCGCGGCCGCCGCCGATAAGGCCGCATTGAAGATCGTCAGCGATAGCGATGATCATATTTCAGACGCTGGCGACGAAGAAATCAGCGGAGCGCTTCGCGAATTAACGCCGGAGGCGCTAAGCGCAGAAATTCTCCGAATAATTCTTTCCGAACTTGATGACGGCAAAGCCGAGAATATTGTAACGATCCCGCTAGAGGGGAAAACCGATATTGCTGACCATATGGTGGTCGCGTCCGGTCGCTCCCAGCGCCATGTTGGCGCACTGGCGGATAACGTGATGCGCAGGTTGAAAGGCGCGGGATTTGGCCGCGCGCAGATCGAAGGCGCCAACGCCTGCGACTGGGTGCTAATCGACGCCGCCGATGTCATTGTCCATCTTTTCCGCCCCGAAGTGCGCGAGTTTTATAATCTCGAGCGGGTTTGGTCGGAAACGGCTCATGCTCCGATGAAAACCGACGCCTGAGTGCGCGCAGCGCAAACCATGCGCATCCAAATTACCGCCATCGGGAAGCTAAGACCGAAAGACGCCGAGCACGCTTTGGTCGAAAATTACCTGGAACGTGCTAGCGCTATTGGCCGCAACATTGGTTTTCCCGAAATCTCAATAAATGAATTTGAGGCGCCGACGGCGCTTACAGGCCTAAAACGCCAGCAGCATGAAGGCGCAGCGCTCCTGAAAACCTGTCCGGAGAATTCCGCTATTATTTGCCTGGATGAAAAGGGGAAAAATATGTCGAGCGACATCCTGGCGAACTGGCTCCTAAAACAGCGCGATAGCGGCGCTTCAAATGCAACATTCTTGATTGGCGGCGCTGACGGTCACACAGAAGAAGTCAAATCGAAAGCGGCGTTAACGATCTCATTTGGCGCCGCGACTTGGCCCCACAAGCTTGTGCGGGTTATGCTTATGGAACAAATATATCGTTCCATGACAATTCTTTCCAACCATCCTTACCATCGAAGCTGAAATGATATTGCGGCTATCTTTAATTCTAGGGCTTGCGGCGTTTTTGCCGACTTCCGGTTATACACAGTCCAGCGAGAGCGAGTTGAAGGAGGTCGAACGCCGCCTGAAAGACCAGGCCGATGAAGAAAAACGCCTCCGCGATGAAGCGAAAGCCCGCGAAAAAGAAGTTGCAGCGCTACGTTATCGTTTAATTGAAACGGCAAACTCGCTCCAGGACGCAGAGCGCCAGATCGCCGATTTAGACAGCTCGATCGCTGCCTTGGAAATTGAAAAGACCGAATCAGAAAAAGCATTAAAACGCGAAAGTGACAATCTGAGCGAGGTATTAGGCGCGTTGCAAGCGCTTGAGCTATCAAAGCCACCTGCGCTTTTGGTGTCGCCGGAGGACGCAAACAAAGCCGCGCGCGCCGCGATGCTGTTGGCGGAGGCGGCGCCGGCTGTCGATGCGCGCGCCGCAAGATTGCGCGATGCAATCGAACGCCTTTCAACTTTGACCAATCAACTTTCCGAAGAACGCGTCGCGCGCAAGGAGGCAAATGACGACCTTGCGGCGCGACGAGATGTCTTGGCTGAGTTGATGGAACAAAAGGAACGCGAACGCGATGTCGCCGAAAGGCTCGCAAGTGCCGCCCAGAAAGAAACCGCAGCGCTCGCAGCGCGTGCGACATCGCTGCGCGACGTGGTGCGTCGGTTGGAACGGCTCGCTCACCGGGTGACGCCCAGACTGAAGCCGCCGCCGCCAAAGACGGATATCGTGGTTGCGACAACACCGACCCCGCCATCGGTGAAATCCATAGCGCCTCAGCCATACATCACAGCCAAACGCTTCGCCGAAGCGCGCGGCGCGCTGCGCGCCCCAGTGGTTGGCAAGCTCACCGGCCGGTTCGGGGCGGACCGCCCCGGCGGCGGAAAGTTTGAGGGATTACAATTTACTGTCAGCGATCAGGCAATTGTGACCGCACCCTTCGAAGGGCGGGTTGTTTTTGCCCGAGACTGGCAACCCATTGGTAACCTTATAGTTCTGGACGTCGGCGAAGGCTTTCATGTACTATTAATGGGTGTTGGGGCCATATTGGTGGAGGAAAGCCAGAATATCACGGCTGGAGAACCCATCGCCAGGATGGTCACACGGGGCGCAAGCATGGATCTTGAGATCCGCAAAAATGGAGAGCCAGTCGATCCGGCGCTGTGGCTTTCCAGAAAGAGTATGGAAGAGCTGGCGTTCGCCACAAATTGAGAAAACCGCCAGCGAGATAAGGTGTAAGAAACTATGACAAGGCTTTCAAATCGCGCGCCCACCCGTCGCAAAGAGTTGAAAAAAGGATATTCCGCCGGCGCCCTCGTCGTCGCCGCCTTTGGCGGCGCTATTGTTTTTGGCGTATTAACCAGCGCCGTATTTGCGCGCGCGTCGATCTCCGCGGACACATTCCGCCAACTTGATCTGTTCGGCGAGGTCTTTGAGCAGGTTCACGAGAATTACGTATCTGAGCCTGAAGATGCTGACCTTATCAAAGGCGCGATAGATGGCATGCTGAATACGCTTGATCCGCATTCCAGTTATATGACCGCTGATAATTTTGAGACGATGCAAGAGCAAACCCGTGGGACATTTGCGGGCCTCGGCATTCAGGTCGTCATGGAAAACGAAGGACCGGATGCTGGCGTTATCAAAATTATCGCACCAATTGATGATACGCCTGCGGCGCGCGCCGGACTCCAAACCGACGACTTGATCGTAGAAATCGACGGCAAGCCGGTTCTCGGCGAAACCATTGATGAAGCCATTGCGCGATTGAAGGGCGAAAAAGGCACCAAAGTCGATATCAAAGTTGTGCGCAACCGCGACGAAGAACCGTTCGCGCTGACGCTTGTTCGTGACATCGTTACTGTGCGAGCTGTCCAGTCCCGCGCCGAAGGCGATATTGGCTACATCCGAATTTCGACTTTCAGTGAGCAAGCAAATGACGGGGTTCGTAAAGCGCTGCGTGATTTGAAGCGCGATATCCCGGGCGGCCCCAAAGGGTTGGTTCTGGATTTGCGTTCGAATCCGGGCGGTCTTCTAGATCAGGGGGTTGCCGTCGCCGACACCTTCCTTGAAGGCGGAGAAATTGTTTCCACCCGCGGTCGCCGCGCGCGCGATACCATGCGTGAAATGGGATCGCCGGGCGACAAACTGAACGGAAAACCGATTATCGTTTTGATCAACGGTGGATCCGCTTCGGCTTCAGAGATTGTCGCAGGAGCTCTGCAAGATCGAAATCGCGCATTGCTGCTTGGCACCAAATCGTTCGGCAAGGGCTCGGTGCAAACGGTCATACCGCTTCAGAATGGCTTGCAAGGCGCCTTGCGGTTGACGACCGCGAAATATTTCACACCGTCCGGCCGTTCAATTCAGGCGCTCGGCATCGAACCGGACATTGCCATGCCCGTGGTTTATCCGGGCCAGGATACGACCGCCCAGCGCCCAAGCGAAAGCGATCTACCAGGCGCTCTCGATGCCGAAACGGATGAGGCGTCAGAACCCGAAGCAGAAAACGATGTTGTTGCCGAAGGCGAACCGGCAGTGGAACCTGTCGCCTGCGAAACGGGCGTTGATTGCCAACTCAATCGCGCGCTGGAAATTCTTGCAGATTCAACCGCCTATCGCGCGATGCTGGCGGACGCCGGCGCAACGAAATAATCGCCATAATTCCTTAAAAACGTGCCCTTTCGCTGCTCTGGCGCGGGGCCCGTTTCCATTTGGTTAACCGTATCTTCCCTATTGATAGGGCGGGAAAAAGCAAAGGGGCGCGGATGACGCGTTCTTAATCGGTATGGCGCTCGGTCAAACAAGAAAAAGATTTCGACTACCGGTTTTAAGCCGTCTCACAATTGCTTGGGGGGCGGCCGCTGCCTTGTTGGTTCTAACCGGTGGGTATTTCGTGTCCTCCGCGATTAGCGGGCACGGCGCCAATCGAATTGCCCTGCCCGTCGAAAACATTGAATCGCTGGCGCCGCGCGTCAATATCGCAGCAGCCGAGGAAGAGCGGTTGTCTCCAGCACAGGAAGGCGTTCGACTTGGCGCGCCGCGACTGCGCGATAACGAATCGGATGGCGAATACGAAATCGCTGCGATCGAGGCCGGCGAAGGGGAAGATTTTCTAGAGTATCCGGATGAATATGATTTCTCCGATGAAATGCGCGATGAGCCATTATCGCCAGACGATGTCGTAATCACCATTGCCGGCGCAAAACCGCCGACCATCGCCAGCTTGAATTCGTCGCCGCTTGCCGCGCCAATCCCCGACCCGCCTAGCGCAATGTTGCAGAAAACGCCGCTTGGCGACGTGCCGCGCATAGCAGCGGACGGCCGCAAGGCTATGCACGTCTATGCGCATAAGTTTTCGGCGAAAAAAGACGAGCCAAAAATTGCAATCGTGGTGGGCGGCCTCGGATTGAACACGGCGCTCACTGAACGCGCGATAGACGACTTACCACCGGAAGTTTCGCTGGCTTTTGCACCTTACGCGAAAAACCTCGATTTCTGGACGCGCAAGGCCCGCCAAGCCGGTCACGAAATCCTGATCGAATTGCCTATGGAGGGTTACGGCGGCAACCAGCAGGCGTTGGGCGGCGCCGCGCTTCTCTCGTCACGAACGGAAAAGGAAAACCTGCAACGGCTAGACTGGCTCTTGTCGCGGTTTGGCGGATATTTCGGTGCAACGAATTATCTCGGCGCAAAATTTACGACGAATGAAGACGCAATGGCGCCAATTCTAGCGAAGTTGCGAGACGCCGGCGTTGCTTATATTGACGACACTGGCGCAGCGCGCATGGCAGGCGATAAAACCGGCGTATCCATGACAACCGTGAACCGTGTCATCCCACCCGCCGCCGATGAAACCGCTCGTGACAAGGTAAAACGCGAATTATTAGCGCTAGAAAAAATTGCCGCGCGCGACGGCGTCGCCCTTGGTAAAACATATGCCTATGAAACGTCGATTGACGAAATTTCAAAATGGGCGCGCGAGTTAAAAAGCAAAGGCATTGCGCCGGCGCCCGCCTCAGCGGTATTGCAACTGCGCGGCGGCGCTGGATAGCCAGACGCCCGTACGCGGAGCGCGAGCAGATCATGCGGCGGAAAGATCTCGATAAATATTACCGGCCGAATGTCGGCATCGTGCTCTTTAACAAAAAAGGCGAAGTCTGGTTTGGACGCCGGATATCGGACTTTGTTGATGACGCCGACAAAGCACCGCCATTTTGCTGGCAGATGCCGCAAGGCGGCGTTGATAAAGGCGAAGGCATCATAGACGCGGCCTATCGCGAGCTAAAAGAAGAAACAGGCGTCACGTCAGCCCGTCTTCTCGCCCTTTCAACCGGGTGGCTCGCCTACGATTTCCCCCGAGAGTACAAAAAGAAAAAGTGGCGCGGCCAACGGCAGAAATGGGCCGCCATGCTGTTCGAAGGCGACGACGCCGAAATCCGCATCGACAATGACGACCATCAGGAATTTGACGCATGGCGCTGGGGCGCGCTGGAAGACGCGCCTCCGTTGATCGTGCCTTTTAAGCGTTCAGTTTACGAAGAATTGGTCGCCGCATTTAGGCCGCTACGCGATTACATCCGCGACGCCATTTAAAGCGCCGCCTGTAATTCTTTCAATCGGTCGAGCGATTGTTGCGCTGCGAGTTTTTTGTCGTCCGTGTCCGCGTCAGCGACATCTTCTTCGGCGTGTTTGATGCGTTCGGCGATTTTGACTGCATCGAGTTCTTCCGCTGGCATCGCTTCTTCCGCAAGGAGCGTCAAACCAGCGGGTGAGATTTCTGCGAAGCCGCCGCGCACAAAAATGCGCTTTTCATCTGACCCGCTGACGATGCGCACCATGCCGGGCGCCAACGTCGTCATTAAAGGCGCGTGATTTGGCAAAATGCCCATCCAGCCTTCCGCTCCCGGAATATCGACCTGATCGACTTCCGCCGACATCAGTTCGCGTTCCGGCGAAACCAGAGAAAAGTTCAGTTTTTCCGCCATGCTCTTTTACGCTGCTTCCGCCGCCAATTGCCCGGCTTTCTCGATCGCTTCGTCCATGGAGCCGACCATATAGAACGCGGCTTCCGGTAAGTGGTCATAGTCGCCGGCGACAAGACCTTTAAAGCCTTTGATCGTATCGGCGAGGGAAACCAGCTTACCCGGTGACCCGGTAAAGACCTCGGCAACGTGGAACGGCTGCGACAAGAAGCGTTCAACTTTACGCGCGCGCGCAACGACGAGTTTGTCTTCTTCCGAAAGCTCGTCCATGCCGAGAATGGCGATGATGTCCTGCAGCGATTTATAACGTTGAAGGATCTGCTGCACGTCACTGGCGACTTTGTAATGTTCGTCACCGATGATGCGCGGGTCGAGCATGCGCGATGTTGAATCAAGCGGGTCCACCGCCGGGTAGATCCCTTTTTCCGCGATGGCTCGGTTCAGAACGGTCGTCGCGTCCAAGTGCGAGAACGATGTCGCTGGAGCCGGGTCGGTGAGGTCGTCCGCCGGGACGTAAATCGCCTGTACTGATGTGATCGAGCCTTTGGTCGTTGTCGTAATGCGTTCTTGCATCTGGCCCATGTCGGTTGCTAGCGTAGGTTGATAACCCACCGCCGATGGAATGCGCCCGAGCAGCGCGGACACTTCTGAACCAGCCTGCGTAAAGCGGAAGATATTATCAACGAAGAACAGAACGTCCTGGCCCTCATCGCGGAAATGTTCTGCAACGGTCAGACCGGAAAGTGCAACCCGCGCACGCGCGCCGGGAGGTTCATTCATCTGGCCGTAAACGAGCGCCGCTTTTGAGCCTTCGGTCTTGCCGCCATGTTCGTTCGGATCGACGTTCACTTTCGATTCGATCATTTCCCAGTAAAGGTCGTTGCCTTCACGGGTGCGCTCGCCAACGCCAGCGAAAACAGAATAACCGCCGTGGGCTTTCGCAATGTTGTTGATGAGCTCCATGATCAAAACAGTTTTGCCGACGCCGGCGCCGCCAAACAGACCGATCTTGCCGCCTTTTGCGTATGGGCAGAGAAGATCGACGACCTTGATGCCGGTCTCAAGAACCGCGGCTTCCGTTGATTGCTCAATGAAGGGCGGCGCTTCCTGGTGGATGCCGCGCTTCTTTTCATGCGGGATCGGCCCAAGTTCATCGACCGGTTCGCCGATGACGTTCATGATGCGGCCCAAAGTTCCCTCACCCACCGGGACAGCGATCGATTCGCCAGTGTCTCTCACGGCGCCGCCGCGAACCAGACCTTCCGTTGAGTCCATCGCAATGGTCCGGACCGTATTCTGGCCAAGATGCTGCGCCACCTCGAGAACAAGGCGGTTGCCCTGATTGTCGGTTTCAAGGGCGTTCAAAATTCCCGGCAGGTGGTCGTCAAACACAACGTCCACAACGGCGCCAATAACTTGTGAAATGCGGCCTTCTTTGCTCATGTCGTCTTCCTCAGCGTTAAGTCTTAATCGCCCTAAAGCGCTTCCGCGCCGGCGATGATTTCAATCAGTTCGGTGGTGATTTGCGCCTGTCGGGCGCGGTTATATTGCAGGTTCAGCTTGTCGATCATTTCGCCGGCGTTGCGGGTAGCGTTGTCCATGGCGGTCATGGACGCGGCCTGTTCCGAAGCAACGTTTTCCAAAAGGGCTCGGAAAATTTGAACAGCGACATAGCGCGGAAGAAGCACTTTCAAAATATCGGCTTCATCCGGCTCATATTCATAGACCGCGCCTTTCAGATCCGGCGGTTCAACGCCCTCCGGAGCAACGGCTGGTATAATCTGCTGCGGCGTCGGCACTTGGCTGACGACGTTTTTGAACTTGCCGTAGAAAAGCGTTGCAACATCAAATTCGTCAGCTTCAAAAAGTTCCAGCACTTTTGAGGCAATCTCGTTAGCTTCGCCGAAACCGATCTGACGCACTTCGGTAAAGTCCGTCCGCCAGACGACAAGCTCGCTGTAAAGGCGTTTCAGCTGCTCATAACCTTTGCGACCAACACAGACCAGCTTGACCTTTTTGCCTTCGCCTTGAAGCCTTACGATCTCTTCGCGCGCAAGACGCACAATGGACGAGTTGAAGCCGCCGCAAAGGCCTTTGTCGGCCGTCGCCACGATCAATAGATGTGTTTTATCCTCACCCGTGCCGGCAAGAAGTTTGGGCGCGTTCGGGTTGCCTTCGGCAGACGACGCAAGGTTTGCAAGCACCGCCTCCATTCGTTCCGTATAGGGACGGGCTTCAGTGGCGCGCTCTTCGGCCCGGCGCAGCTTCGCCGCGGCGACCATTTGTTTCGCCTTGGTGATCTTCTGCGTCGACTTAACCGACGTGATCCGCGTTTTAAGGTCCTTGAGTGAAGGCATGGCGCCGAATTCGCTCCCTTACGCAAAGCTCTTCGAGAACGCATCAAGCGCCTCGGTGAGTTTTTTCTCGTTGGCTTCGTCCAGTTTGCCGGTGTCGCGTATCGCAGCGAGAATATCGCCGTGGTCCGCATGCAGCTTGCGCAGCCATTCCCCTTCAAAGGCGCTGACTTTGTTCGTCGGGATGTTGTCGAGATAGCCTTGCGTACCTGCAAAGATCACACAGACCTGTTCTTCCACCTGCAGCGGTGAGTACTGGCCCTGTTTCATGAGTTCGGTCAGGCGGTCGCCGCGATTCAAAATTTTCTGGGTTGTCGCATCAAGATCGGAACCGAATTGCGCGAAAGCCGCAAGCTCACGATATTGAGCAAGCTCACCTTTAATCTTACCGGCGACCTGCTTCATCGCCTTGATCTGCGCTGCAGAACCAACGCGGGAAACCGAGAGACCGACGTTCACCGCCGGGCGAATGCCCTGGAAGAAAAGATCGGTCTCAAGGAAGATCTGGCCGTCGGTGATCGAGATCACGTTGGTCGGGATATAGGCCGAAACGTCATTCGCCTGGGTTTCAATAATCGGCAGCGCGGTCATGGAACCCGCGCCGTGATTTTCGTTAAGTTTTGCGGAACGCTCTAGCAAACGAGAGTGTAGATAGAAAACATCGCCTGGATACGCTTCGCGTCCCGGCGGACGACGAAGAAGCAGCGACATCTGACGATAGGCAACGGCCTGTTTTGATAAATCATCGTAGATGATCAGTGAGTGCATGCCATTGTCGCGGAAATATTCGCCCATGGCGCAACCAGCGAATGGCGCAAGGAATTGCAATGGCGCCGGCTCTGACGCCGTCGCCGCAACGACGATGGAGTATTCCATCGCGCCATTGTCTTCGAGCGTCTTCACGATCTGCGCAACGGTTGAGCGTTTCTGACCAATGGCAACGTAAACGCAATATAACTTCTTCGATTCGTCGTCCGACTGGTTGATGTCTTTCTGGTTCAAGATGGCGTCAACGCAGATCGCGGTTTTACCAGTCTGACGGTCGCCAATCACAAGCTCGCGCTGACCGCGGCCAATCGGGATCATGGCGTCAATCGCTTTGATGCCTGTCTGCATTGGTTCGTGCACAGATTTACGCGGCAAAATGCCCGGCGCTTTCACGTCAACAACGCGGCGCTCTGCGGCGTCGATTGGGCCCTTGCCGTCAATCGGGTTGCCAAGCCCATCAACAACACGGCCGAGAAGGCCTTTGCCGACCGGCACGTCCACAATCGCCTTCGTGCGCTTGACGGTGTCGCCTTCCTTGATCTCGCGGTCTTCGCCGAAGATCACGACGCCGACATTGTCGGCCTCGAGGTTTAGCGCCATGCCTTTCACGCCATTGGCGAATTCAACCATTTCACCGGCTTGAACATTGTCGAGGCCATAGATGCGCGCGATGCCGTCGCCGACGGAAAGCACTTGCCCAATCTCGGAGACTTCAGCGTCTTTGCCAAAGTCTTTGATTTGCTGTTTCAGAATTGAGGAGATTTCTGCGGCGTTAAGTTCCATTTTTACCTCAAGCCTCTTTCATAACGGTTTTAAGTCTGTTGAGTTTCGTTCTGAGCGATGAATCGATCATCTGGCTGCCGATCTTGACGACAAGCCCGCCCAGTAAATTCGGGTCAACGCGGGTCTCTAAATTCACCGCCTTGCCAACTTTGGTTTCGATTTCGATCCGCAGCGCTTTTTCCTGTTCAGCGGTCAAAGGCTGCGCGGCGACGGCCTCTGCGGTTACCTCGCCGCGGGCTTCGGCTGCGAGCGATGCGTAGGCCGCGATCATGGTCGGGAGTGCAAATAAACGGCGGTTTTTCGCAACGAGGTTCAGGAAGTTTGAGGTTAGCTCGCTAAAGCCAGCTTTTTTCGCCATTTCGGCGATGGCGCGGGCCTGATCTTCACGATCATAGACTGGGCTTTTGAGAAAGCCCGAAAGCTCTTTGGATTCGGTGATCGTTTGACCAAAAGAACAAAGCTCGGCCTCGACAGCGTCGGCCGCGCCGGCTTCTGTCGCAAGCTCAAAAAGGGCCGAGGCATAGCGTCCGCCAATCCCGGATTTTGAAGCGCCTTCGTTAGACATGCGCGGGGGTAGCTCCAACTGGTCAGGAACGGCGCCGGATGACGCCGCTTAAATTATTGAAATCACTTACAAAAATTGAGCATCGCTAAAGAACGCAGCGGCGCTGTTTGTAGGATCGCGCGAGGGCGTAGCATGGGCCTTGGCGCAACGCAACATAAGACAAGTGCGACCGATCGGCGGGGTCAAAAACGAAATCTGATTGTGGCCATACCGTCTTCAGAAAGGGCCATAAATTAGCAAAACTATCGAGGTGCGCAATGCGTGGGGACGCCGAGCGCCGCTATCCGGCGCGGGCGCCAACGCGCAGGGCGTCGATCGGGGCGCTCTTCGGCGCGCTTCGGGCAATCCAGGACACGGAAATATCCCCGGACGCGAACAAGGTTGGCGCTCTTCAAAACTCCGGCGATGAAGCCTTCGTCGTTTTATCGGCGGATAATGCGCCGACGGTGTCAGGGGAGCCTAAAAATCAAAACCAAGGCGTACGCCCAAATGGTCCAGACCTTCATTGACCTGGCACAGGCCTGCATTGGAAATGTGCGACCAGTGAAGGGATGCGCTCACTCGCGGCGCTATCCGGTAACCAAGATCGCCAGCCATCCGAATTGCGGCGCGGCACCCGAGAAATAACGTATTGTTTACGCGCGGCGCATCAACGAGCGGATCAAATTTTGTTTCGCCATTGTGAACGGCGCCGCCGCCGCCCACGGCAACAAAAATTTTCGGGGCCAGGTCGAACTTCCACTCAAGACCAAAATACCCAAGACTTGTTGCATCGCCGTCCGACGCAATGGTTCCGCCCACAACGGGCCGCGGCGAACCGAGCACCGTCAACGCGCGCGGAGAATTAAAAATGACTTCACCGTTTAGCGCGACACCCTCTTCCTTGTTCGATCCCGGACCGCAACAGCTCTGCGCAAAGATACCCGCACGGATCTCGTCTATCGCGCCTTGGGCATAAGCTGGACTGGTGAAGGCAGCAAAGAGCGTAAACAATAGCGGATATAAAACGGCCTTCATGGCTGCGTCCTTCTCTCAAATCTGGGCAATCAGTAACCGATTAACCTTAACCGCCAGTTTAAGAAAGCTTTCTCCCAAGCAAGGGCTACATAAATGAGAATGGATTGATATCGATTGTTCGGCGCACCGACGACGGTGTTCTTACCCGTGATAACCAGTCATTAAGAAAGGCCTGAAGGCTGACATTGCGGCGTGCTTTTATCAAAAACCGCATGCGGACGACGCCGCGCAAGCGATAAATCGGCGCTCTAGCGGGCCCCAGAATGTCCACCCCGTCGCCATTTGGCGCCGCCGAAGCAAGGTCGCGCGCCGCCTGATGAACCGCGTTTTCATCGCGGCCGCGCAGGATAATCGCGGCCAATCGGCCATAGGGCGGAAAGCCAAGCGCGCGCCGCCCTTCGGCCTCGATCGCGAGAAAATTATCGCGATCATTTGCGGCCAATGCTTGTAGCACGGCCGCTTCCGGTTGATAGGTTTGCAACAACGCGGCGCCTGGCTTTTCGCTACGGCCCGCGCGGCCTGTAACCTGACTTAAGAGTTGGTAAGTGCGTTCGGCTGCGCGCAGATCACCACCGGCAAGGCCAAGATCAGCATCAACGACGCCGACCAATGTCAGGTTCGGAAAGTGATGCCCTTTTGCCGCCAGCTGCGTTGCGATCAATATATCGATTTCATTATTCTGCATTGCGTCCAGAATTTCTCGCATGGCGCGCGGTCCCGGCGCGGTGTCCGATGACAAGACACTGATACGCGCATCGGGCCATCGTTCAACCGCTTCTTCTGCGATGCGTTCAACACCGGGTCCGCATGGATTCAACGTATTGCGGCCATTACACGCCGGACAACGATCCGGTTTGTCCATAGAGAACCCGGTGTGATGACACACAAGTTTGTTTTCAAACCGATGTTCCACAAGCATCGTGTCGGAGCCCGGCGCCGTCATTTTATGACCGCACCGCCGGCACAATGTCAGCGGCGCATAGCCGCGCCGGTTTAAAAACAGCATGGACTGTTCGCTCACGGACAGTTTTTCATCAACGCGATCTGACAATGCGGGCGACAGCCATTTGCCCTTTTCCGGCGGATATTCGCGCATATCAATTAGCGAAATTTCCGGCATTGCTGCGCCGGAGAAGCGCGATTGCAGCCCAACAGCGCTGTAACGCCCCTCATCGACATTGACGACGCTCTCCAGCGACGGCGTCGCGGACGCCAGGATGACTGGAAATTTTCCCCGAGCACCGCGTGCAACGGCAAGATCACGCGCGTGATAAATGACGCCGTCTTCCTGTTTGTAAGCGTTGTCATGTTCCTCATCGACAATGATGAGTTTCAAATTCTGAAATGGCAAAAACAGCGCAGAGCGCGCGCCAACGACCAACCTCGCGCCGCCATCGGCCACGCGGCGCCAGGTCCGACGGCGCTCGGCCATTGTCAATTCCGAATGCCACGGCGCCGGCGCCGCGCGAAAGCGTTCTTCGACACGCTCCAGAAATGGCACCGTCAGCGCGATCTCCGGCAGCAATATTACGACCTGCGCGGTCGGATCTTTATTAAGCGCAGCGGCGACCGCTTCCAGATAGACCGCCGTCTTTCCGGAACCGGTGACGCCGTCGATCAGGACGCACCCTTCGCCCTCATTGCGAACTTGATTGCAAATTTGATCTGCCGCAAAGTTTTGGTCGTCGGACAATTTCGGTCCGGCAACGGATAAATCGGGCGGCTCAAATGGCGGGTCAGGGTCAATTTCTACGGCGTTCAACGCACCGGCTTTTTGCAATCCTCGCACGACGCCGTCACTTACGCCTGCAATCTCCGCCAGCGCTGCCGCTGACTTAGGCCTCGCGTCGGCGGCATCAAGCACAGATTTTCGTTGCGGTGTCATTCGTGGCGGGCGCGCATTACCGCGCACAAACCATGTCTGTTTTGACGGCGGCGTCAGCCAATCACCGCTCCGCATCACCATGCGCAAAACGGAACCAAGGGGCGCGAGCGTATAGCTCGCCGCCCAGTCCACGAAATCAACGATATCATTGTTTAAAGGCGGCGCGTCGCAATTCTCGCTAAGCGCCTTCAACTTTTCTTGCGGCGTCTTAATGTCTGGCTCGCCTGTCCAGACGACGCCGTAAATTTCACGGGGACCAAAGGGCGCCCTGACGAACTGCCCCGGCGCCAGCCTCCATTTCGCGGGCGCAAGATAATCAAAGGCTTTGAAAAGCGGCAATGGAAACAGTATCTTGACACGGCACGCGTCTTCGGCGGCAGCGGAATTTACCGCCATTTTTCCCGCGTCGGCGAAAATCTTTCCTTGGTTCATCGCTATCCGCGCTTGATCCCGGCGTCAGTTTCGGCTGAATTGCGTCGCAAGTTCCCGAGCCACATGCGGTCGCAATGTAATGCGTATAATTCTATTCGTTCTTACTGCCTTTGTCGTCAGCTCCGCCAGCGCAAACGCAAAATATAGTTTGTGCAACAAATCGAGCTACGCGCTTTCCGCCGCCATCGGTTTTGTCGACAGTGACCGTCTGGCAACGCGCGGCTGGTGGCGCCTCCGGCCGGGACAATGCAAAGTCGTGTTGACGGAGCAAACCAACCCGGGAAGATACTTCATCTACGCCGAAGCCATTCCGGGGCACAAAGGGCCATTGCGCACTTGGTCGGGCCGCATGCCGCTGTGTGTAGAAAATTCCGGTTTCTTCAGTTTGCGTAATCAGGAGGTCTGCAGCGATGACCCCATGCGGCAACGCAAATTTTTCGATGTAGAAGTTACCGAAGCAGCCGGCGGCAACTGGCAAACCGATTTCACAGACGCAAAAAATTACACCGTCTATTCTGCAGAAGTCGCTGGAGTCCAAAGGCTGTTGAAGGACATTGGTAAAAATGTTGGTCGAATTGACGGCGCCATGGGCCGATCGACCCAGCGCTTCATAACTGAATACCGTAGCCAAAAAGGGTTGCCTGACGGCGCCGGCATCGATGATGAGCTCATTGATTCACTGATCGAGGACGCCAACGCCATCGAAGCAAAGCTGGGCTTTTTCTATTGCAATAAGACCGACTACTCAGTTTGGGCGGCGCTCGGCGAAAAGGCTGAGGGCGAAACCTACCGTTCGCGCGGTTGGTGGAAACTCGAACCAGGGGGTTGCGCCAAAATTCTCAAAGGTGAGCTTTCCGCCGACCACTATTATGTTTACGGCGTTATCGAAGAGGGCCTCAATGAACGCCGAATTTCCGGCGGTGAAAAGAGTCTGTGCGTCAATTCTGTAATGTTCAGCGCCGAAAATGAACTTTCCTGCGCCGACCAGGATCTCGACGAAGCTTTGTTCAGACGGATTGAAATTGGCGGCGCCAAATCAGCAACCTTTGATTTTCTGCCGACGATGTTCGTCGCGCCGCCGACACAATAAAGCGAGCCGCCGCCGCTGTGATAATTCTGGACCAGCTAGACGTCTGGATCTTTGATCTCGACAACACGCTTTACAGCGCCGATTGCGATCTTTTTTCCCAAATTGATGCGCGCATGACGAACTTCATCATTGAGCGTTTATCGCTGGATTATCCGCAAGCGCGCAAAATGCAGAAAGATTTTTATGTGCGCTACGGAACAACCATGAGTGGCTTGATGACCGAGCATGATATTGAGCCCGATCATTTTCTGGATTTTGTCCACGATATAGACGTCAGCGTTGTCGAGACGAATGAAGCGCTTGCCGCAGCCCTTTCAAAGCTTCCGGGCCGGAAATACATTTACACCAATGGATCGGTACAGCATGCAGAGAATGTCACTAATGCGCTTGGCATAACACACCATTTTGACGACGTGTTCGACATCAAAGCTGCTGGCTATACGCCGAAGCCAAAACGCGCGCCGTACGAAACATTTATACAGAAATTCTCCATAGACCCGGCTCGCGCAGTGATGTGCGAAGATTTGGCGCAAAACCTGGAAACACCGCACGACCTTGGCATGACTACTGTTCTCGTTTGTTCGGACGCCGCGTGGCTCGCCGATGAGCCCGAAGCCAAACGCCCGGCGCAGCCGGGTGAAACGGGAGATCACATTCATTACGCCACCGACAATCTCACACAGTTTTTGCAAAATACGATTGACTCAAAAGGACCTTGAATGAACGCCGTTATGGAAATTGAAACCATCATCAACGAGGCATGGGAGAGGCGTGACGAAATTAGCATCACAACCCAGGGCCCAACCAGAGAAGCCGTCGTCGCTGCGCTTGAAAAACTCGACGCCGGCGCCGCGAGAATCGCGGAAAAAATTGATGGCGAATGGGTCGTGCATCAATGGCTGAAAAAGGCTGTTCTTCTGTCCTTTCGCCTATTTGCCAATACCGCCATCGAGGGTGGGCCGGGCAGCGCGACCTGGTGGGACAAAGCGCCGTCAAAATTTAACGCCTGGCGCGCCGAAGATTTTGAACGAAGCGGCATTCGCGCAGTGCCGCCATGCGCGGTGCGCCACGGCGCATTCGTCGGACCAAACACGGTGTTGATGCCGTCATTCGTGAACATCGGCGCCCATGTCGGCGAAGGCACGATGGTAGACACCTGGGCCTCGATCGGCTCTTGCGCCCAAATTGGCGCCGATTGCCATATTTCGGCAGGCACGGGCATCGGCGGCGTATTGGAACCGCTACAGGCAAACCCAGTCATCATTGAAGATAATTGTTTTATCGGCGCCCGGTCGGAAGTTGTCGAAGGCGTCGTCGTCGGTGAAGGATCCGTTCTCGCCATGGGCGTTTTCATTACGGCGTCCACAAAAATCGTAATGAGGGAGACCGGCGATATTTTCTATGGCGAAGTGCCGCCTTATTCGGTTGTCGTGCCGGGTTCGCTACCCAGCGACAAAGGCGGTCCTAACCTCTACTGCGCGGTTATTGTAAAGCAGGTCGACGAAAAGACGCGCGCAAAAACCTCTGTGAACGAATTACTGCGGGCCTGAACATTTCGCGAGAGCGTCATGAACTTCCGCCCCTTGTTTGCGCGGCATTCATGGTCTAGCCATCACTCATGAGTGGAATTGACCCCGTCGCGTTGTCCAAAGACCTAATCGCCGCGCCATCCGTGACGCCGGCCGATGCCGGCGCTCTCGACACCCTCGAAAGCGCCCTCAGGGGTATTGGATTTTCGTGCCAGCGCATGCCGTTCGAAGAGGTCGATAATCTTTTTGCAAAGATTGGCGATGGGGCGCCGCATTTTTGCTTTGCCGGACACACAGATGTTGTGCCTCCCGGCGACGAAAATGAATGGTCATCGCCGCCTTTTACGCCGACGCTGGACGGCGAATATTTGCGTGGGCGCGGCGCGGCGGACATGAAATGCGCCATCGCCGCTTTTGTAGGCGCCGTTTCAAAATTCATTCAGGCAGGCAAGCCCGGCGGTTCAATATCAATTTTGATTACAGGCGACGAAGAAGGACCGGCCATTAACGGAACACGAAAGATGCTGGAGCAACTCCAGAGGGACCAAGTTGAAATCGACCATTGCCTTGTTGGTGAACCATCGAACCCGAAGGAAATTGGCGACATGATAAAGGTTGGCCGTCGCGGCAGCATCAATTGCTGGCTGACGGTGACTGGTCAACAGGGGCACGTCGCTTATCCCGACCGCGCCAAAAATCCAATCCCTGCACTTTTACGAAAACTACTCGCCCTTAGCGAAACGCCGTTGGATGATGGTTATCAAAACTTTCAACCGTCAAGCCTGCAGATCACAGACATCCACGTCGGCAATCGCGCACACAACATTATTCCGCAAGAGGCGGAAGCGCGTTTTAATATTCGATTCAATCCGACCTGGACGGGCGAAACTATTGACGCATGGTTGCGCAAACGCCTCGACATGATCGCAGTCGAGGTCGGCGCGCAATACGCGCTCAGAACCATTGTTTCGGGCGAAGCTTTTTTGACAACTGACAAGCAATTCATCGACCTGCTCGCCGATTGCATTGAAGAAAAGACCGGGCGCCGTCCGGAGTTATCAACCTCGGGCGGAACATCCGATGCGCGATTTATCAAGGACATGGCGCCCGTTGCAGAATTCGGAATGGTTGGGGCAACCATGCATAAGATCGATGAGCAGGTGCGTGTTTCTGATATAGGCCTCTTGTCTGAAATTTATGAAGGCATTCTGGCGCGCTATTTTATACAATACGGGCAAAACTCGTGATCGATTTTGATGACGCCGCGCGGCACATTTCCGCTGTCCTGCGCATGGCGTTTCGCACCGAGGATGAAAGCTGGCGGCGCGACATCGATAATTCCATCAGCGGCGTTTTTCAGTCTTTTTGGGCGGCTGCATTTGTCGCGCCGTTTCTTATGCTCGCTTATTACGTTGCGGAGCGGGCGGCGCGCACAGCACCAAATTTTGATGACTCGTTTTTTACGAAGGCGCCGTCAGGCCTATTACTCATCAGCGAATTCGTTGCCTATGCGGTCATCTGGGCGATCAGCCTTTGGGCCCTCGCTATGATCGCCAAAAAGCTTGGCGCACAGAAAAATTATTCAACAATTGTCGTGTTATTCAATTGGGCGCAGCCCCTGGGTTTGTTCCTGTTCGTCATTCCAGCCGCAGCATTCCTTTTGTCGAACAGCTTCGAATTGTTCGCGATACTGCAACTGCCAATAATCGCGTTCAATGTTTTCATTTTCTGGAATATTTTGCGGCGCACTCTACCGCTGGACGTCGGTTCGGCTGTTGCAATTATAGCGCTTATTTATCTCATCGAGCTTGGCGTCCACACGACCGTTCAGTCGCTGGCTGTCGGCGCCTATCAAATTGTCGCCGCGCCGTCAGGATAACTCGCACCCATAAAATAAAGGCCGCCAGCCGGGGCGACCTGTCCGGCTTTTGTGCAATCTCGCGCTTCCAACACTTCGCGCAGATCATTTGCTGACCACTTCCCGAGCCCGACTTCGACTAGGGACCCGGTCATAAACCGGACCTGATGGTGCAAAAATGAAAGCGCCGCGCAGGATA
Organism: Hyphococcus sp.; assembly: GCA_013002535.1. Taxonomy (GTDB): domain Bacteria; phylum Pseudomonadota; class Alphaproteobacteria; order Caulobacterales; family Parvularculaceae; genus Hyphococcus. The sequence goes on along the minus strand of JABDJK010000039.1, from coordinate 25,623 downwards.
TGGTGACGAGATCGCCGTCGCGGGCGACGCCGATCGATGACAAGGTTTTCACTGAGGAATTTGACTGGCAAGCGCTTGCGCGAAACGAAGAAAAATCATGCTTACCGACAAGAAGCTGCGCCGCGTCGTGCATGGCCTCGTGATCCAGTTTTCCGGAAATCCGCCAGGCGAGGCCCTGTTCCAGGGTAAGCGGCGCCCGGCGATTTATCATCCTGTATTCATAGGACCGGCCGGTGCAAGAAAACCGCGCGTGAAATTCGTCCGAAACCTCTGCAGCAGCAAGAATTGCTATCGGCGCCGGCTTTAAATGGAAATTCAAAGCGTCACGAACTTTTTCCGCCGTGAGATGTTTTCCAAGATCAATATGCGCCGTCATAGCGCGCGCATGCACACCAGCGTCAGTCCGGCCCGCAGCCTGGGTTGGCGACGCCGCACCAGACAATGCGGCGCCAGCTTGCTCGACGGCTTGCTGCACCGATGGACCGTTTTCCTGACGCTGCCAGCCGACAAATGGCCGCCCGTCATATTCTATTACGAGTTTATAGCGTGGCATTTCAGAAGATTTCGCCGGTTTGCATCGGGTAACCGCGCAAGAATGTCGCTGCGTCCTGTTGTTTTTTTCCCGGCCGTTGCAGCGCCAGTAATTCCACGGCCCCTCCGCCGCAGGCGACAACCAGCCTTTCATCAGCCTGCAGAATTTCACCCGGCGCGCCGGATACGTCGTATTCTCGTGACGTCAGCACCTTGATTCGATCATCGCCGTGTTGCGCCCAAGCGCCCGGAAACGGTGAAAGCCCGCGGATATGGCAATCGACATCACGAGCAGTTCGGGCCCAATCGATTTTGGCCTCGGACGACGTTATCTTTTCCGCATAAGTGACGCCCTCTTGCGGCTGCGGCGTCGGCGACAGCGCGCCCCGCTCCAATGCGGCAAGCGCACGCGGGGCAAGCTGCGCAGCGACATGCGAAAGACGTTCATGCATGGAGCCCGCCGTGTCTTGCGGAGATATTTCAGCGCTCTCCGACAATAGAATTGGCCCGGTATCGAGGCCGGCCTCCATCTGCATAACCTGAACGCCAGTTTGTTCGTCGCCCGCCATAATCGCGCGATGGATCGGCGCCGCCCCACGCCATCGCGGCAAAAGCGACGCATGCAGATTAAGGCAACCATGGCGCGGCGCATCAAGGATTGCTTGCGGCAATATTAATCCATATGCGATGACGACGGCCACGTCTGCAGACAATAACTGAAAGGCTTTGCGTTCGTCCTCGGCTTTGAAATTTTTCGGCGTTCGGACTTCGATGCCGTATTCTTCGGCGAAAGTATGAACAGGCGTTTTGTTGACGCGATGCCCGCGTCCTGACTGTTTTGGCGCACGTGTATAGACGGCAACGACCTCATGGCCCGCCGCCAATAACTCACTCAAGACCGGAACGGAAAAAGCCGGCGTTCCCATGAAAATTATTCGCATGATGTCAAGCCCGCCTTGCCGGAGCTACGGAATACAAATTTGGCGCCTAGATTACTCCGCCGCAGCAAGGCGGCGTTCCTTTTTGAGCTTGCGCAGAACGCGTTCGCGTTTAAGGCGCGATAGATGGTCGATGAAAAGAATGCCTTCCAGATGATCCATCTCGTGCTGAATGCACGTCGCCAACATGCCATCTGCGTCGAGCATCTGCTTTTCGCCGTTATAGTCCAGATATTTTACACGGCACTGCGCCGGGCGCTCCACCTCGTCGTAGAACTCAGGCACCGAAAGGCATCCCTCTTCATAAATGCTCTTTTCACATGAGGGGGCGAGAATTTCGGGATTGACGAAATAACGCGGCTCGGGGTCTTCATCCTCACGCGCCAGATCCATTACGATCACACGTTTGGGCACGCCGATCTGAATGGCCGCGAGACCAATACCCGGGGCGTCATACATGGTCTCCAGCATGTCATCCATGAGGGCGCGTAAAGCGTCGTCCACGGCCTGAACAGGTTTTGAAACCTCGCGGAGGCGCGGGTCAGGCGCCGTGATAATCGGTCGAATAGCCATGGCGTTCACCTATGAGCCCGGGCATGAGCCGTCAAGATCGCTGTTTGGCGCTGATTTGCGCCATTTCCGGCTGATTATGGTTAATGCTAACCCCTCGCATTCTATAAGCTTTTCCTTTAAAGTGGGGAAAATGGTGTGGAGTATCCGGTGGGGGATAGAGATGCCTAATATATTGCCGCTGGCCCAGGATGGGACAGACGGCGCTAATCGCATACAGGATGCAATGGACGCGGGTCGGGCGTTTATTCAAGGGCCCGATGCCGCCTTGTGGGTTGGCGTTCTGGCGTTTCTCTTCATATTCGTAGTCGTTTTGTTTTGGATTATTCACGGGCGGGTGGTCGCGCCCGCGCGCGCTAAGGCGAACCAGCCGCCTGACGCAGGCGTATTTGCGCCGGCCGGCGCTGACGCCGACATTTCATTTGATGACCCGTTTGACGACGAAGCAGCGCCTGAGCCGAGTAAGCCAGAAAAACAAGGATTTTTCGGGCGCAAGAAAAAGAAAAAAGAAGCACCTGACCTCGCAACATCTACGGACGAAGACTTCCCAAATTTCGATTCACTTGAGTCATTTGATGATCAAGAAATAGACGAAGCAAACGAAACGGAGCCTGAAGAATTCGAAGCGTATGAGGCCGCGGCGCCTGACAAACCGAAAAAACGATTTGCAGGATTATTCTCTCGCAACAAGACGCCGAAGGAAGCCGACGACGAGATTGAAGATCATCTTGATTTCTCCGACCCCAATTCAGACACGCATCGAATAGACGATGCAGACAGCGCCGAAATTGAAATCCATCACGACGAAGAGCCTGCAGAACCGATATCGGAAATTGAGCCGGTTAGTGATGATCACACGGCATTAGAGGCCGAGCGTCGCGAAATCGAGAACGAACGTATTCGGCTCGCCGAGGAACGCGAAGATATGCTAGAGCGCCGGCGCGCCGAAGAAGACGAACGGCTTGCGGCTCTTGAAAAAAGAAACGCTGAAAACGAAGTCGCCCAGCAATTGCGCGAGATTGAAGCGAAAGAGCGCGAGCTAGAAGAGAAAACCGACGCCATGCGCGATGAATCGCTTGCACTCAAGAACGATATCGATGCCCGCCTTGAGGCGCGTTTCGCTGATTTATCCGCCCGTCTTGCAGAACAAAATGAAAACCAAAGCGGCGCCACAGCGGCCCCTCAAGGCCTTGCAGCATTTTCAAATGACCAGCGCAACGATCTCGCCACCGAGATATCTGAATTGCGGAAATCGACAGAAAATACGCTGAACGCCCTAAATGCACGCCTCGACAAATTCGAAAACGCGGGCGAGGGCACAGCGCAACTGACGCGTCAGCTGTCGCTTCTCAATCAGGCGCTGACCCAGCGCGCTAGCCTTTCGACGGCGGGACGCATCCAATTGAACGAGTTGGTTCGCGCCGTCATGCCGCCCAATCGCTTTAAGTTCGCGCACCGCCTATCCAATGGCCGAATAGCCGACTGTGCGCTTGTCACCGCGGCGGGCCAACGCCCTTATTCGATTGATGCGCGCTTCCCGATTGAAGCATTTGAAACCTATATGCGCGACAGCGCCGACAGCACCCGCCAGTTTCAAGCTGGAAATGATTATAGACGCGCGTTGCTGCGCCACATCGTTGATATTGCCGAGTATCTTATCATTCCGGGAGAAACAGCGGACGCGGCGATTATGTTTGCGCCGTCCGATGTTGTGTTCAACAATCTCTATACAGAGTTCATGGATGTTATTCAGGACAGCTATCGCGCACGTGTCTGGATTGTATCGCCAACGTCATTGATGGCGATTGTCCACTTGATGGGCGCAAGTACGAGCGCCAGCGCAGAGCAGAACTTTGCTGCAGGCGCAACTGTAAATCGCCCATCACTTCAACGCCCGGTTTTTGAAAACGGCGGAAGCAACGAAATTAGCGATATTCAGTCCCTGCGCACCCGCGCTGACAAACTGGCGCAAATGCGGCCTACTAACCCTTTTCAAAATGAGAAAAAGCCTCGCAGCGCCCGCCAACTGGATAAGCCCGGCGCAACAGCTGCCCACGATGCTTCACCCACGCAAATTTCACCGGCATCGTCACTATCGCCAGAGGAAGAGGCGTTTGAGCGCCTTGAAAGGCTGGAAGCGGAAGAAGAGGCGCGCCTTGCCGCAAAACGTTCCGGCGCTGACAAAACGCCATTTCCATTGAGATAAATTATTTTACGCCGCGTCCGTTTCGTTGGCGCGCTCGTCTGTTACGTATAAGTCTTTATCGCTGCGTAGCTCTCGAGGCCTCGGTTCGATAGCGGCGAGATTTTCGATGTCGTTTTCAATGCCGGGAATTTCGTAGTCAGCAAACTTTCGCGCTCGGCTCATGACGCGTTGCTCGAACCCGCCAACAGTTAAATTGTATTTTTTAACCGCGCTTTCGAGTGCACGGCCAAGACTAGCAATATTTACGCCCATGGTGCGCAAACTGTCGTGGAGATCTTTTGCCATAGCTGCGACGGCGTGGGCGTGCTCGGTCATTTTTTCCTGGCGCCAGTTCAGCGCTGCAGATTTTAAAACCGCAATCAGGATTGTCGGCGAAGCTATCAAAATTTTGCGCTCAAATGCTTCCTGATGAAGTTGCGGTCGCGCCTCAAGTGCGGCTGCGAAATAACTCTCCCCAGGAATAAACATCACTGTGTAGTCAAGCGCGTCTTTGAGCGACGCGGCGTAGTCTTTCGTCGCAAGGCTTTTGACGTGGTTCCACAGATCATCTGCATGACGGCTCAAAGCGGCGGCGCGCGCCTCGTCGGTTTCCGCCTCAACGGCGTCGAGATAGGCGCCAAGAGAAACTTTGGAATCGACCGCGATAACCCGCTCCCCCGGAAGGCGCACGACCATGTCCGGGATTTTGCGTTTATCACCGTCAGCGTGTGATGTTTGCTCTGTAAAATCGACATAGGCCGTCATACCGGCGATCTCGACGACATTTTTTAATTGTTCTTCGCCCCAGCGGCCTCGGGTTTTGGGCCCAGCACGCAACGCCGTCGCCAGTTTTTGCGCCTCGCGGCTGACATTGTCTGTGAATTTTGAAAGCTCGCCCAGCTGATTGGTTAGCTCGCCCCGTGATTTTTGCTGTTCGTCGCGGAGCTCCTTCAGCCCCTTTTCATAACGGACGAGCGTGTCGCTGACTGGCTTCAGAAGATCATCGAGCGCCTTGCGGCGATTGTCGAGCTCAAGCGTGGTTGCTTCACGATGATGCGCAAACGACTCTTTTGCCTGTTCAAGAAATACTTTTCGAGCATCTTTCAACATTTCCGACGCTGTTGCGCGGAAATCTGTATCCATGCGCTCGCGCATCTCGGCCAGCGCACGTTCACGTTCCGCCAGCCGGACAGCCTGCGCGGCCGCATCAGACTCAAGCATTGCCTTCGCCTGGCGCAAAGCATCGATTTCGTCTTTGAGCGCGGGCAATTCACCGGCACGCGTTCGCGCCGCAGATAGCTCGACACGAGCCTCTTCCAATTGATTCCGCAATCGCTGCGAGCGGCGAATTTCGCGCGCATAAACCATTGCCAATAACGCAATGAACAATACGCCGGCGAGGAGAAACCAGAACGCTGAGTTTTCAGGCGCAAACCCGATGCTTTGAAGAAATCCCGTATCCATCCAAGCCGTTTAGGCCGATTCGCGAGGGCTTTTTTCTTTTTGCGTGGGAAGATTGGTAGCTGGCGCTTTGAAGACCAGAAGCGCGCTCGCCGTGTAATTGATAAAAACTGTCACCACGATCGCCGCAAATTTCGCCGAGAAAGCGCCAATTTCACTGGCGAATGCCCAGACGATGCTTGTGGATATCAGCAGCGACGCCAGATGCGCCGCGAGAAATTTTCCATACTTAGAAAATGAAAGCTTGGCCGGGCGTCCGTCGCGACGGAACGTGAATCTTGAGTTTACGAAAAAGCTCGTCGGGTTCGCTACGGCGAACGCGATGATGTTTGATAGAACCGGCGGCGCCGCCATGACGACGACAATAGTATATACGAGGAAATCCAGGCCGGTATTGAAACCGCCGACAATTCCAAATTTTAGGAACTGGCCTGAATGGCGCTTTGCGGCATTACCGTGCGGTTCGAGCTGTTCAGTCATGCGCGCTTGACGCCCGTCGCCTCGAAGGGTTTTGCGGCGTCATTCTTTTCCCCGCGATAAGGAATGTCGCTGGCGTTTGATGCTTCCGCCGGCTCAAGCGCGTTGAGAAGATACAGTGGCCGGTTTTTTGTCTCATTAAATATACGCCCGAGATACTCGCCGATAACGCCAAGGACAATGAGCTGAACGCCGCCAAGAAACAAAACAAGCGTTGCCAGTGTTGGAAAACCGGGCACCGGGTCTCCAAACATAATCGTGCTGGCGATCACGAAAAATCCGTAAACGAATGAACAAGCAGCGACTATCAAGCCAAGATATGTCGATACGCGAAGGGGCGCGAGCGTATGCGCCGTCAGGCCCTCAATCGAAAAATTGAGAAGTTTCCAGTAATTCCATTTCGTCTGACCGGAAAAACGCGGTTCAACATCGAATTCGACGGCTTTTGTTGGAAATCCAACCCAGGCGAAAACACCCTTCATAAAACGATGATGCTCGCGAAGATTGGTGACGGCGTCTATCGCCTTGCGCGATAGCAGGCGGAAGTCACCGGCATTCGGCGGAACAGACACGTCGCCAAGCATATTCATTATCTTATAAAATAGTTCCGACGTTGTGCGTTTGAGAAAACTCTCATCGGCACGATCACGGCGAACGCCATAAACAACATCGTAGCCGTCGCGCCAGCCCGCGATGAACTCGCCAAAAAGTGACGGCGGGTGCTGCATGTCGCAATCCATGACAATGGCGGCCTCGCCTGTCGCCGCATCAAGTCCAGCCGTGACTGCGATCTCTTTGCCGAAATTTCGGCTGAGATCGACAATCGCAACACCGCCATGCTTTTCGCGCAGGCGGCGCATCAGCGCCAGCGTATTGTCAGAACTGCCGTCGTTGACGAAGACAAGCTCAAACGGTTGCTCAAGGCGGCGCATTTCGGTCGTCACCGCGCCAAAGAACTCGGAGAGATTTCCGGCTTCGTTGTAGGCGGGGCAAACAACGGAAATGAGCGCCGGACGCACATCTGCGCGAGGCTTCAGGGCAGGCGGCAACGGGTTTGTTTCAGCATTCATTCAGATCGCGCCGTTAACTATCGAAGCCAAGAATAAACCTTTTTTTATTTCGAGGCGGTAAAGCCCGATAGGCGAAAGAAGTTAAGGAATTTTCGATCATGGCTGAGGCCAGCCCCATTCAAGGGCGCATTCATGCTGCTGTATCAGATCAGTTTCCACTGATCGCAGCGCTATTGTTCGAAAATCGCCGGGAAACGTTTGTCGGCGCCAGCCTTATTGCCGTCATGCTTTATGCGCTCCTCATCATTTTCGGCGCCATCAATGTTAACCAATTGGAAACTTTTGGCGGCACGGTCTTCGGCGGCGATTTTGTCGTGTTCTGGACAGCGGCGAATTCTGTTTTCGCTGAAAATCTCGCAACAATTTACAGCACCGACAATTTTGAGGCGCGCCTAGCCGACAATTTTCCGGGTCGCGACACATTTAACGTAAGCTGGCAATATCCGCCTACGATGTTTTTATTGGTTGCGCCGTTTGCGGCCCTTCCCTATTTGCCGGCGCTTTTCGCATGGTGGGCCGCAAATCTCGTGCTATTCACCGCCGCGATCAGAACGCTCTGGCGCGACGGATCGGCTTTGTTGATTGCGTTGGCGTCAGCAGCGGTTTTTCAAGGGCTGATTACCGGGCAAACGGGGTTATTGACGGCGTCGCTATTGGCCCTGGCCGCGTATAAGCCCGCGCAAAAGCCGCTGATTGCCGGATTGGCCGCTGGCGTTCTCACCGTTAAACCGCAATTCGGACTACTGATTCCGATCGCTTTTGCAGCAGCAGGGTGCTGGCGCGCGTTTGGCGTTGCTGCGATTGCCGGCGCTAGCCTCGCAGTCTTCAGCATTCTTGCCTTCGGCGTCGATATCTGGCCGGCATGGTACGAAGCTGTCCTAACCCATGGCGGCCGGTTACAATCGGAGATCTTTCCCTATTACAAAGTCATCTCGCCCTATGGCGGGCTGATGGTGATAGGCGCGCCGTCTGCAGTGGCGATGACGCTGCAAGCCGCATTTGCATTCTCGCTATGCGCATTGGTTTTTCTGGTTTGGCGAAAGATTGGTGATTGGGATTTACGATTGATGGCGCTCTGCGCCGCCGCGCCGCTCGCCACGCCCTATGCATTTTATTATGAGCTGCCTATTTTTGTGCTGCCGCTATTGCTCGTTGCAAAGCGCGCCACGGAAACTGGATGGCTACCCGGCGAACGCGCCGGACTGATCGCCCTCTGGGCGGCGCCGCTATTCATCACCAATTTCGGCCACGCTTGGTATGTTCCGTACACGGCGGTCTTGACGGGTGCGGCCTTTTTCACCACCGCGCGCCGGCCATTTCTGGCATTGCAAGACAAGCGCACTGAAGGCGCCCCATGACCGCGGCGACGGAAAATAATTTCACGGGCGCGTTCGCGGCGCGATACCCGCTTCTGTCGGCGCTCTTTTTGGAAAACCGGAAAGCAACATATCTAGTTATCGCCGGATTCTTCGCACTGCTTTACATTTTTTCGCTCGTACTAGCACTATTAAACCCGGCGGCGACAAGCGAACATGCCGTCGCCGGCGGCGACTTCGTCGTCTTCTGGACCGCAGCGCAGAACGCTTTCACGGAAAACCCCGGCGCGCTTTACGACATGGCCGTGCTGGAGGCAGATTTGCAGAAAGCTTTTCCAGGCGACACATCTTTTTCGCTATCGTGGCTATATCCGCCAAACTCATATCTCATGTTCGCGCCCTTTGCTGGCGCGCCCTACACGACGTCTCTATTGATCTGGTGGACGGGTGGCCTCGCCGCGTTCGCATGGATGTTGTCGCGCCTCTGGAAGAATTTTGCCGCTATATTCATCGCCCTGGCGTCTGCGGCCGTGTTTCAGGCGCTCATCACCGGGCAGACAGGATTCATCACCGCAACGTTGATTTGTCTCGCCGCATTCAAACCCGACAAGCGCCCAATCATTGCGGGGGTCGCAGCTGGCCTTTTGACCTTTAAACCGCAATTCGGACTGTTGATCCCTGTCGCCTATGCCGCCGCCGGGTGTTGGCGGGCGTTTGGCATAGCCGCGATCACCGCCGTCGGCGCAGCCGCGGCCAGCATGGCGCTATTCGGGCCCGATTTGTGGTCGGCGTTCTTCAACGCCATCACCGAACACAGTGCGCGCATTCAGGGCGGGGATTTATCGAATTATAAACTGGTGTCGCCCTTCGGCGGACTTGTTATTTTGGGCCTGCCGGCGAACATCGCGCTCTATGGGCAACTCATCGTAAGCGCGGCGGCCGCGGTTTTTGTCGCTTTCGTCTGGCGTCGAGTCGGCGCATGGAATTGGCGCATGGTAGCGCTCTGCACAGGCGCCGTCATCGCTAATCCGTATGCCTATTATTATGAATTGACGATATTGATCCCGCCGCTATTGCTTATCGCGAAACGCGCCCTTGATGGATCATCAACATGGCGCACGGGCGACCGCCCTGCACTATTGCTATTGTGGATTGCGCCGCTCCTTGTCACCGGAATTGGCGCCGCGGAAACCTTGCCTATTGCAAGCGTAATTACGCTTCTGGCATTTTTGATTTGCGCGCGCACCGTCTGGATTGACGGATTAAAGACGATTTAAAGCAGAATGCAAAAAATCTACGTCACCCCATCCTGTGGGATTTTTCTCCTCGCCCTTCGGGACGTTTGCTTCGCAAACCCTCAAGGGTGAGGAGAAAAATTGTCTCGAAGGACGATGATGTAGGTTTTTGCATTCTGCCTAAGCCGGGCGCCGCGCCTTCATTGCTGCCGTTAGCGTGCCCTCATCAAGATAATCCAGTTCACCGCCGATGGGCACGCCTTGACTGAGCCGCGTGACGGATACGCCAGCGCTCGCCAAATGTTCTGCAAGATAATGGGCCGTCGTCTGACCATCGACTGTTGCAGCGAGAGCAAGGATCACTTCGTTCACGCCGTCGCCACGCGCGCGGTCGATCAATCCGCCGATATTGAGATCATCAGGACCGACGCCGTCTAGCGGCGAAAGCAATCCGCCGAGCACATGATAGCGGCCTTTATTGGCGCCGGCGCGCTCCATCGCCCAGAGATCGCCAACGTCCTGCACGACGCAGAGGATCGCGTCATCGCGCGTTCCGTCGGCGCAAACCGCGCATGGATCGATCGAATCCCAGTTGCCGCAGGTCTCGCAGGCCTTCACTTTCCTCGCCGCGTCATCAAGGGCGAATGCGAGCGGGCCCATGACCTGTTCGCGCTTTTTCAATAAATATAGCGCCGCGCGTTTGGCTGAGCGCGGCCCCAGCCCCGGCATCTTGGCAAGGAGATCAATAAGGCGCTGTAACTCGGGACCGATGGTGGATGTGGGCATACTACCAAATTAACTTCAATGTCATCGCCGGGGATCGCCCTGGCGATCCAGTCACTTTAATTTCTATTGCGATGTCTGGATTGCCGGAACAAGTCCGGCAATGACAATTTGTACAAGGCGGACCTAAAATGGCAATTTCATGCCCGGCGGCAGCGGCAACCCTGCGGTCATCTGTTTCATTTGTTCCGCTGTTTGTTCCTCGATCTTTGACTTGGCGTCGTTGATAGCGGCGGCGATCAGATCCTCGACGACTTCGCGATCGTCGCTATTGAAAAGCTCCGGATCAATGGCGACGGCTTTGGCGTAGCCCTTGCCGTTGAGCGTTACCTTGACCATACCGGCGCCGGCCTCGCCCGTCGCCTCAATCTCAGTCATCTGCTCTTGCATTTCTTTCATCTTGGCCTGCATGGCGCCGGCCTGTTTCATCAATTCGCCAATATCCATCACTTACGCTTTCTCTTGTTTTTCGTCGCTAATCTCTTCGTCGGGCTCATCAAGTTCATTTTCGTTATTGTCCGGATCATCCAGGGTCTCGACATCGCGGATTGCGGTGACCTCCGCGCCGGGGAATAGCGCCATAGCTTTTTCAACCATCGGGTGCGCCATGACTTCCGCCATGCGGGCGTCGCGCATGGTCGCCTCGCCTGCGTCCTGCGCGTTGACGGAGACAATCCATTGCCGCCCGGTCCATTCCTTCAAACATTGCGTCAGGCGCCCGGCAAGGTCCGGCGGCGCGTCCTTATGAAGGCGCAAGTCGATATGCCCCGGCGCGAAAGAAACAAGATGCACATAGCTTTCAAGTTCCGTTCGCATTTTTGCGTCGCGCTGACGCCCGGCGAATTGAACGACTTCTTTGAACGCATGAAAAGTTTGTTTCCCGCCACTTTTCCGTCGCGGCTTTTGCGGCGCCTGCTTTAACGGCGGCTTGATCTCGATCACCGTCTGCGGCGCCGCATCACGCGCGACCGGCGCTGGCTCCCGTGGCGCGGAATTTTCCGAATTGGAGGGCTCTACCGCGTTTTTGCTATTTTTTTTTAAGGCGTTGAGCGCCTCATGGGGCGTGGGCAGATTCGCCGCGTAACACAGCCGGATGATGGTCATTTCGCCAGCCGCAGCCGGGTCCGGCGCGACCTGCGTTTCCGATAATCCCTTCATCAGGAGCGACCAGGCGCGCGTAAGGGCATCCATTTCCAGGGCGTCCGCCATGTTCCGTGCCCGTTCGGCGTCTGCTTCCCCCGCGGCGCCATGGCTGGCCGCCGTCGCACCCGCAGCTTTGACGCGGGTCAGAAGATGCGTGACGTCGAGAAGATCGCGCAAAATGACGGCAGGATCGGCGCCGGCATTGTACTGGCTTTCGAACTCTTCAAGCGCCGACTTCGCGTCACCCTTGAAAGACGCATCAAGAAGCGCCCAGACGCCCGACCGGTCTGCAAGGCCAAGCATTTCGCGAATGTCTTCGGCGCTGACGTCATTGCTTTTACTGGAATTCGCCGCATGCTGAACAATTGTCTGATCAAGGATGGATAGCGCATCCCGGACAGAGCCTTCGGCAGCCCGGGCGATCATCCACAAGCCATCATGGGCGACCTTGACGTTTTCTTTTTCGGCTATCGAAGCAAGATGGCCAGTCAGCGTTTCCGGATCGACACGGCGCAAATCAAACCGTTGACAACGCGACAACACCGTCACTGGCAGCTTGCGAATCTCCGTTGTCGCAAAGATAAACTTTACATGAGGCGGCGGCTCTTCCAGCGTCTTCAACAGCGCGTTGAACGCCTGATTGGAGAGCATGTGCACTTCGTCAATGATGTAGACTTTGTAGCGCGCCTCCACCGGCGCATAGCGCACCCCCTCGATGAGTTCGCGAATATCGCCGACACCGGTGCGCGAGGCGGCGTCCATCTCCATGACGTCCGGATGTCTGCTTTCGGCAATCGCCCGGCAATGAAGGCCTTCTGCGCCCAGTTCCATCTGCGGGCCGTTGTCCTCGCCTTTCGGGCCAACATAGTTGAGCGCCCGCGCGAGAATGCGCGCCGTCGTCGTCTTCCCGACCCCGCGCACGCCCGTCAAAATATAAGCGTGAGCGATCCGGTCGGACGCAAAAGCGTTTGTAAGAGTTTTTACCATGGCCTCATGGCCAATGAGGTCTTCAAAATTCTGCGGGCGATATTTGCGCGCGAGCACCTGATAGGCAGGTTTTGCACCGCCTTCGCCGCTATCCACATCGCTCAAAAGATCGCTCATAAATCCCATTATGAAGGCTGGACGCGCGGGATTAAAGCCGCTCTTTGACGTTGGGCAAAATAAAATGGCGACTGATGAGAGGTGGAAGACTGAAACGACCCGCCGCAAAAACTCGTTACGGCTGCTTCCTTCCGGATCTGACCGGGTTGGCGAGAGCGGCGTCCGCCAGCCTTCCGAGGCGGAATATCTGCGGCGAGCCGCCCAATTGCAAGGGGGTAAGGCAAAGCAATTGCGCGCCGGCCCGTCATCAAGTAGCGATGGGCGCAAATTTTCGAAGATTTCCTGGAAGACGAGAAAAATGCCGAGCATTCACGACCACACGCCTGATGAATTCCTAGAAGAGTTTCGCAAAGGCGCCAACGATCCGCCCCTCGCCCTTTACACTGGGGCCGCCTTAGCCGCCGCTGGGCGACTTGAAGAGGCCGTTGCCGTCTGGACCATTGGCGAGGACGCAGACCCGATTATCCGGACGATCTGGCTGCACCCTGATGCGCAAGGCGAATTGAAAGAACACTCGCGCAATGCCGACACACTGATCCGGCGCCATTTCACCGACATGCATCGCAAAACCGTCGATGAGATGGGCGGCGAAGAGCTCGATCGCATCCGGCGCGGCGTCTGGATGCAATATGCAACCGAGCCGTGCAGTTACCGCCACGAGAAACAACGGCCGTTAATTTTTTATGTGCCGGATCTGCCAGCGCGTCCGGTGACGCCAAACGACATGCTGGATTGGACGGGCGCACTCGAAGCCGCCCATGGCGATATCCTCGCCGAATATAGTGAAGCCGTCAAAAACGACATAACACAATATCCGTATGTTTCAGAAGATATCACTGAACCGCAATGGCAAACCTTGCGCGGCAAACTAGACTGGTCGGCGCTGTATTTGCATTTTAATGCAAGCGAAACACAAGAAGCCAAACACTTCCCGAAAACACTTGAAGCCCTCTCGAGCGCGCCCTTAGTCGCGCGCGACGGCACGCCGCTGGAAACATTCTTTTCGCGGCTGAAACCAGGCGCGCATATTCCGCCCCATTGCGGCCTTACCAACACTCGGCTCACCGTTCATCTTCCGTTGATTGTCCCTGACGATTGCGAAATCCGCGTTGCTGACGACATCTACAAATGGACCGAAGGCAAGATTACGGCCTTCGACGACAGTTTTGAACATGAGGCCTGGAACCGATCACAAGAAGATCGCGCCGTTTTGATTTTCGAAACCCATCATCCTGATTTAACAGACGCAGAAATCGCCGCCATTGAGGCGGTCTATGCGCGATTTGATAAATGGGTTTCAGGCCGCGCTGAGATGTTGCAGCTGGAAATTAAGGAGCCAGCCAACGCGACTTAAAACTCCCGGAGACCAGATTGGACAAAATCAAATCACTATTTCCCTGGGCGGGCGGGCTATTTATTTCCGCAATCTTTTTGGATTCGCTGAGGTTCAAATTTACCGGCCACCCGACACCGGAACATATCTTTACGACGCTGCGCGAATGGTCGGGCATCGGTTTGTTTTTCCCCGCAGGTCCTTGGATCATTGGTCTTGGCGAATTGGCGTCGTCCACTTTATTGATCGGCTTACCGCTGATTTTTCTTCTCGCGAAAAAAACAGCACTAATCGGCAAGTCGCAATTTCTTGGTGCGCTCATCGCTTTCGGCATTATGTCGGGCGCCATAATCTTTCACTTGTTCACGCCGCTCGGTATAAAAACACCGGTTGAATGGGCGAACGGCCAACCGACAGAGTTTTCATCAGCGCTGTTTTTCGCCGCCTGCGCAAGCTGGGTGTTCGCGGTCCTCATCATGCTCTTGAAGAAAGACGATGTTCTTGGCGGTTGATCGCAATGGCGAGCCCGCTAAAAGAACCGGATGAAACCCGCCGATAACCCGAACTGGTTCGCTCATTCGCCTTTAAAGCGCGTGAATTCGGAATATTCCCAGGACGACTTCATCGAAGAGAAACTTGTTGATCCGTCAAGCCAACTTGTACCCCTGTGGCGCGGCGATCCATTAGTTGCGGACGGAGCCGCAGCGTTTCTTTCTGCGGCGGCGCGCAGCGAATTCGGCGCGCGAGCGCCGGTGGTTCTCCTTGGCGTTAAAGACGGCGTAACGTTTTTCGGCATTGACGCGTCTGCGGCGTTGACGCCGGAGGTTGCGCCATTCGCTGATATTGGCGTCTATACGCCAATACGAGAGGCCGCGGCACAAGTTCCACGCGATGATTTGGCGGTTATCGGGCACGCACGTTGGCTTTTCGAATGGCATCGGGGACATCCCCATTGCGCGAAATGCGGCGAAGCCACGAAAATGGTCAATGGCGGCGCAAAACGAATTTGCCCGTCATGCGAGGCGGAACATTTTCCGCGCACGGACCCCGTCGCGATTGTCCTTGCCGTTCACGAAGACGCTTGCCTTTTGGGTCGCGGCCCGCAATTTCCTGAGGGTATGTTATCAGCGCTCGCTGGTTTTATTGAAGCGTCTGAAACGCCGGAAGAAGCGGCCAAACGCGAACTATTTGAGGAAGCTGGCGTCACCCTTACGGATATCCGCTATCAATTTTCGCAGCCTTGGCCGTTCCCAAACTCAATGATGATGGGTTTCATCGCCGACACCGAGGACCGCACACTTAATCTCGATACGAATGAAATTGTCGAAGCCCGCTGGATTGATCGCGCAAATATTGTCGCCGCTCTCGCTGGCGATCCGAGTGACTTTTTCATCCCGCCGAAATTCACCATAGCCCGGCAGTTGCTAGAGCGGTGGTCGAAAGGCTAGCGACCCAGCTTCCTGAGGGCGTCTATATGCGGCGCAGTCATGATCGCTTTGTGCGCCGCAAACGTGTCACGCGGTAATGCAGCCCATTGCTTTGCCTTGTCTAAAGCTGCCGTCTTTAGTGAAATTTCTGGCGCGAGCGCATCCAGATAACCCGCTTCACAAGCACCTTCAGGATCAAAAATTTCGGCGCCCAATATAACAAGATGTGCAAATCTCGGATTGATGCGCGATTGCAATAGCTGCAACAAAGGCGGCGCGAGCGCGATACCATTAGCGGTTGCATTCACGCCGATATTAAAATTCCCCTCCGCGCCGATACGGTAGTCGCACGCAGTAAGAAGCAATGCGCCAAGCGCCATTGCATGGCCGGTTACCGCCGCAATGACGGGCCGCGGGTATTCGAGCAACGACAATATCAATGTCGCCGTTTTTTCGAGCAGCGCATCGCGCCGCTCGGCCGTATCTTTTACGATCGTCAAATCGAGACCAGCCGAAAATACGCCTTTACGCCCAGAAAATACGATTGCGTCAGCACTTTCTGCATCCCGCAGCGCGTTGCTCACAGCGTCAAACATTTCAAAGTTGAAGGCGTTGACCTTGCCATCATCAATGCAGATGACGGCAACGCCATCTATATTTTTCGCAACGATCATCCGCGGTCGCGCGCCGCCTTGTAAACACCAAGGATCGTCAATTTCGTTGAGAAAAATCCTAACTCCTCCAGCGCCAAACGAACGGAACGATCTTCAGGATGCCCTTCGATGTCCGCATAGAACATGGTTGCAGAAAATGACCCGTCCAGCTGATAGCTTTCGAGCTTGGTCATATTGACGCCGTTAGTCGCAAATCCGCCCATGGCCTTGTAAAGGGCGGCAGGAATATTGCGCACCTGGAAAACAAAACTTGTCACAATCGGACCACTATCGGCTGGCGCATCCATTGCCTGCGCTGACATTTCGAGAAAGCGCGTCGTATTGTGCCCGGCGTCTTCAATATTTGGGGCGATGATCGAGAGGCCGTAATTTTCCGCCGCAATCGCCGAGGCAATTACGGCCTCATCACTAGCTAGCGTTTCCGATAATTTGCGCGCAGCGCCGGCCGTATCGCCTGCGATCTCGGCGCGTAGTTTATGTTCTTTTATAAACTTCCGGCATTGGCCTAAGGCCATTGCGTGCGAGCGAACAGTTTTGACATCGTCCAAGGCAACGCCCGGCGCCGCCATGAGCTGATGTTCAATGGGGAGAAAATATTCGGCAACGATATGGAGACCGGCGTCGGGCAAGAGGTGATGTATGTCTGAAACCCGGCCAGCCAAAGAATTCTCTATCGGCAACATCGCGCGCGCCGCGGCGCCGGTTCGAACGGCCTCAAACGCGTCCTCAAATGTTGCACAAGGCATCGGCTCCAAATTGGGCGCGAATTTCCGGCAAGCGACTTCTGAATAGGCCCCGGGCTCGCCCTGAAAAGCGATCCGACCGCCTTTCGACGCCAAATTCTCACTACCAGCCATCGGTCTTGATGCTCCCACCGTCAAATTTGCGAAAACCAAGGCCGGGCTTATGCCCGTCGGCCAGAATTTATGCAAATCTTTGGCCGCGCCAGCAGTGGGGTCGCCCGCGCGAAAAAGCCGCGCCCGGTCTCATTCGCGCGCCAATTGCGCAGGCCCTTGAAGATCGCTAGAACCCCGGCAAACGTGAATAAGTTGGCGGGCCAGAAGCCTTGCCCGCCAAAGAAAAACCGGGACGATAAGCCATGCAGGCCGACGACAACAAAGATCCGCTGCTTTCCAACAAGATTGCTGCCGCGGCGCTGACCGTATTGCTTCTGATTTTTGGCTTGCCGCATATAGCCGGCGCGATTCTCGGCGGCGGGCACCACGGCGGTGAAGACGATGAATTGCACCTCGCCTATTGCTGCGTCGATCTGGAAACCACGGCGACAGGCGGCGACAATGGCGAGAAAGCTTTTGATCTCGGGACAGCGCTGGCGAACGCGAATGTGGCTGGCGGTGAACGCCGGGCCGCCATCTGCAAATCATGTCACACATTTGAAGAAGGCGGCGCCAACGGCACCGGCCCCAACCTTTACAACATCGTCAACCGCACGGTCGGTACGGTTCCAGGGTTCAACTATTCATCGGCTCTCGCCAATGACGGAGGCGTTTGGTCCTATGAACGCCTCGACGCCTATCTAAAAAATTCACAGGAATATATTCCCGGCACGGCCATGGTGCAGCGCTTCCCGAAAGACGATCAGCGCGCAGACCTTTTGGCTTACCTCGGATCGATGTCGCCGAACCCGGCGCCGTATCCGGAACCGGTTGCGCCGGTTATCGAGGCGGAAGTCGAATCGGCTGAGGAAATTCTGGAAGACACCGAGAACGCCGCAGAAGACACCGCAGCAGCGATTGAAGAGGCTGTCGAGGACGACGCTGTCAGCGACGCCGTCAATGGCGACGACAATTAAGCCCTAGCGCAACCGAACTGCGGTTCCATTGCACGAAACCATGAGCATGGCGCCCTTCTGGGTGTCGATCGCTTCATAGTCGATATCAACGCCGATTACAGCGTCGGCGCCGAGCGCAGATGCTTCGTCGGCCATGTCGCGCATGGCGTGTTCGCGCGCCTCACGTAGCGCCTTTTGATAACCCTTGGATCGCCCGCCGAGAAAATCGGTTACGCCTGCGAAGAGGTCCCGGAAAATATTGACGCCGATAATGGCTTCGCCGGCGACAACGCCGAGGCTGTCGCCCGCCTCACGGCCCGGCGGTGTGTCAGTGGTCGTGATAATCATGAAATCGGCTCCCGTCTTTGATGATGGGAGATAGATGGCAACTGCAATTAAACGCGGCAAGTCGCGCGCGATGTCGCGCCGTTAAAACAAGCCGAAGCGTTTTTTGCGTTTGTTTTTCTTAAGCGCTTGCTTGCCTTCGTCGGTTTCAAGAAACATCTCGTAATCCGAATAGCGCCGCTCAGTGCGCATGGCAGTGGCGCGGAGACCGGCAATTAATTCATCATCGGAAAATGTTTTCTCGGACGGCGCGCCAAGGCCTTTTTCCTGCAGCGCTTCATCGGGCGCATTCTTTTTGCGGCGGTTTTTACGGCGGCCCTTGGCTGAAAATTGTGAGCGCAGCGCATCAAACGCACGGTCCGAAGGCGCCTCGAATTCTTCCGGCAAGAATGCGTCATCCCAAGCGGCGTAATCTACGCGCGCCGGCACGACGATATTATCGACACCTTTGCCCGCGAGGCGCCGGCTGGTCGTTTCTTCAAAGCCCGCCCAAATCTGTTTCAGTCTTTCGGCCATTCGCCTTACTCCACCAATCCCTAAAGGTCTGGACCTTCACGCGTCCATTCAAGCCCGCCATTGCGAGTAATCACCGCAACATCGATCGGCCCGCCCACCGTCTCAACGGAATGCATCACTTTTTGCTGGAACGAATTCAGTTTGATCAGCGACGCCGCCGTTTCACCGAGCTCTTTCTTGGGCAGCGAGTTGATCGCGCGCAAAATCGGTTTTGTGTGAACGGCATATTGATAGCCGTCGATGGACCGGAAAAATTCTTGAAGCGCTACGCGCAGATTATTCTGGCTGTAATCGTTGAAGATCGTGTTTTTCTGGGCGTCCGTTAGGTTCGGCGTGCGCCCGACAATGTCAGTGACAAGGCCTTGGGATAGCTTCAAGGTCTCCGAATAAAGGAACATGCGCAAATACTGGTCCATGCCGGTAAGGAACGTTCGGATCATCCGGTCTTGCGCGAAAGGCTGAAACACCGGCCCTGAATCGGCATTGATGTCGGCTTTGCGATCCTGCTTGCGCTTCAATATGCCGAGGATAACGCTCGACGTAAGGTATGACCGCATGGACGGGAATTTCTCGCGACTGCCAAAGCCAGCAAACACGACGCCGGTATAATGCTCAAAAAACGCGTCTTTGGTGACGGCGAAGCGGCCGATCTCGCGCAGCTTGGCTTTCGTATCCTCTGAAACCGCAAGCCCCGGATACTCGTTCATCAATGACGCAAGGAGGCTCGACAAAAGCTGATCGATCTCAGCCCCGTAACGGCGCGTGACCTGCTCCGACATGCCGCCCGGAAAGCACGGAAGATCGCCGCGCGGGCTGCCATCCGGATAAACCTGATAATCGGCATGCATTTGCCCAACGACATATTCAAACATCGCCGAGACATGGTCGCGCACGGACCCGCGACGCGATTGTTCAAACTGGCGGACCTGATTGTCGAACTCTTCAGCGAGCACCGTGTAGACGACGGCGACAACTTTAAAAAATTCTGTATCCTGATGGTCGGCGGGAAACAAGTCCGGATTGCCGGAGATGAATTCCATGAAGTCTTCAGCGTAGGCGGCGACAGTTTCCAGCGGGCGACCGCGGGCTTGCTCGCGATAAAGCGAGATCACCGTCTCCCAGGGCGTCGACATGATCTCGGCATTGTTATAGATCATCACCGCGACGGGCTGGCCGTCGACCAGTGGAAACAATTTGTCTACGGATTGATACGTTTTTAAATAGCGGTCGCCGGAAATCGTCACCGCGCTATCTGCGGCCATCGCCACCGACTGGCGGTTCATCAACACAACTTCCGATGTCATCGGCCCCTCACCATTTCCCCAAGCTGACGCCCGCCCAAAGTCAAGAAATTTGGGCGTAACAGATCAATGTTAGCGGCAAAAGCCGGCGAAGGGAACAATCGTTAACGCTCTATTAACGGGCGCAAATGGGCGTTTCCAGCGTCTTTACGCGGCCTTAAATGGTTACCAGGACAGTAACCAACCCCTTGTAAATATTAGGAAAATTTTTAAATGCTTTGCGCCATTCTTCGCTCTCGGGTAGTTCGAAAGGGCGCGAGAATGATTGAGCCAATTAGTTTGCTTCAAGGGGTGTCGCTGGTGGAAATGGTGCTATACGGCTTCATGGCCGCTAATATGGGCCTTGCCAGCATCTACATTCTACGGCGTGGGTTTTCAAAATTGGCGGCGGCGCGCGCAGACGGATAAATCAACCCCCCAGCGCGCGTTGGCGCTATTATCAAATTTGGAAACCGGTAGTGGCGTAGATTGACGCGTCAAACCCGTATGCCTCCCGCATGGCCGCGATCGCTTCCAGTTTCGCCTCGAACGCCGACCAGTCGTCGGCGTCGGCGATGGGCGCCCAAATCGCCTCAACCTCGTCGATCAACATTGAACACGGCGCCTCTCCTTTGAAATAATCATGGGACAGCCGTTCCGGTTTCACCGGATCACGCGTCAATAACAGACCCTTGACCGTCGCAAATTCCTCGCTTTCATAAAATTCCGCCGCAGGAGACGCCGCAGCGCGCGCCTCGGATTCGCGCCCGCCAAACCAGTCAAAGAAAAACTGCTCATAAGGCGCACCGGAGGAGGTCAGCCATTGTAAAATTGCGCCGATAAACTTGAAATCGTCCTCGCCCGTTCGCGCAAGCCCCAACCGCCGGAAATATTCTTCGGCCATAGCGTCTTCATAGGCGGCGGAGAATTCTTGCAATCCTGCGGTCAGGCTGTCGACATCGGCAATGCGGGCGAGCGTTCCGCCGAAACGCGCAAGGTTCCAGGCGCAGGCCTCCGCCTGGCGGCCAAAGGCGTAAAGTCCGGTCTGGTCGAAATACGCGGCAGTAAAATTCGGGTCCGCAGTCGGCGTAAATCGCCACGGGCCATAATCGAAACTTTCGCCCGTGACATTCATATTATCTGTATTCAGAACACCATGGACAAAGCCCGCCGCCATCCATTGCGCTGCAAGGCGCGCCGTCCGCGCAACGACGCCGCGAAAAAAGGCGAGCGGTTTATCGGCATCGCTGAGATCAGAAAACTCAGGATAGAAATGCGTAACGCAATAATCGACGAGCATTTTGACGGCCTCGTCATTCTCCTCAAACGCGAGGCGTTGGAAAACGCCGAACCGGATATGCGAATGAGAGAGGCGCACTAGCACTGACGACCGCGTCGGCGAGGGTTCGTCATTTCTGTCAAGCGCCTCGCCAGTTTCGATCAGCGAGAAACTCTTCGACGTATAAACCCCGAGGGCTTCAAGCATTTCCGTCGCTAAGATTTCGCGAACGCCGCCTTTCAATGTCAGCCGCCCGTCGCCGAACCGCGAGAATGGCGTTTGACCAGACCCTTTCGTGCCGAGGTCGAGCAAGCGGTCTTGATCATCCATCAACTGGGCAAACAAAAAGCCGCGCCCGTCGCCGATTTCCGGATTGTAATTGCGAAACTGGTGCCCGTGATATCGGATCGCGAGCGGCGTCAGGAGGTTGCGCATTAGCGGCTTGAACTTGCCAAACGCCGCAATCCACCCCTCGTCATTCAAGTCATCAAGGCCGACGCGCGCCGCCCAGCGGTCATTGCGGTAACGCAGAATATGGGCGGGAAACTGCGCCGGCTCGACAATGTCATAGAACGGCGCGCCGGCGCTGTCGCCGCCTTGCTTGTCCCCACCACTATGGCCGAGTGCGTCAAAAACCACCGCGGGTTTATAATTTTCGGCCATCAATCTGGACCTTTTTGTAAAAATACGCCAAAACCCGGCGTTTTGCTGCATCTGCGAAATAATACCGGAAAACCTTACGTCATGCGGCCCCAACAAAGAAGCGCTGGAGAGTCAAAGCCCAAATGAACAGTGACGCGCCAGAAATCAACGATATCGCAGCCGCGGCTGAACGCCTGAAAGGCCATGTCGCAAGAACACCCCTTTTGCGCGCGCGAAAACTTTCCCACCTCACCGGCGCAGAGATCTGGCTGAAGCTTGAGAATTTGCAATTCACCGGCGCCTTCAAAGAGCGCGGCGCCCTCAACAAATTGTCGTTGCTCACCGACGGTGAAAAGCAAGCTGGCGTCATCGCCGCCTCTGCAGGCAATCACGCGCAAGGCGTCGCCTATCACGCCCGCGCCCTCGGCATTAATGCTGTCATCGTTATGCCGACAACGACGCCGGATATCAAAGTGCGTCAAACCCGCGAGCTTGGCGCCGAAGTTATTTTGTTCGGTGAAGACTTTGACGAAGCAAGCGCCCATGCGCACCAATTGGAAGGCGAACGCGGTTTATTCTTTGTACACCCTTTCGACGATGGCGATGTCATTGCGGGACAAGGAACCGTCGCCCTTGAGATGATCGAAGACGGCCCGGCGTTTGACGCCGCCATCATTCCCATCGGCGGCGGCGGCCTCATTTCCGGTATGGCGCGCGCGTTTAAGTCGCAAACGCCAGCGACGGAAGTTATCGGGGTGCAGACGGCGCTTTTCCCGTCCATGGTCAACGCCGTCGATGGCGGAGCGCGCGATATTGGCGGGAACACCCTCGCCGAAGGCATCGCGGTGCGCGAAGCTGGTAGTCTGACCCGGCGCATGGTCAAGGATCTGGTGGACGATATAATCCTTGTGGATGAGCGCATTCTGGAGCGCGCGCTTTCCATCCTGATGAATGAACAGAAGCTGCTCGCTGAGGGGGCCGGCGCGGCCGGCCTCGCAGCCATACTCGCTGACCCGGGACGCTTTGCTGGTAAAACCGTCGGCCTCGTCATCTGCGGCGGCAATATTGATGCGCGGTTGTTGTCCATGATCTTGATGCGCGACCTCGCACGCAATGGCCGGCTAGCGCGTTTGCGCGTTCAGCTACTCGACAAACCGGGTCAGTTGGTGCGGGTCTCGTCGATCATCGCGGAGAATGACGGCAACGTAATCGATGTCGGGCACCACCGAACCTACTCCGACCTGCCGGCGAAAATGACGTGCATGGATGTCACGCTCGATACGCAAGGCCAGGATCATCTCGATCGCATAATCCAGTCGCTTCGCGACAACGGGTATCCGGTCGAAATCGCCGCATACTGATTACGGGATATTTCAACCTGCGCCAGAATTGTTTCAGGGCGAATCAACCAGCAGGGGAAAATTAACCATAACCATCCGTATAAATATCAATTAACCATAGGTTTTTGTTGACATTAACATTTCGTTAAGCGAGCTATGAGGGTGCGCGCTGTTTGTGCAGGGCGTAGCAATTGTAAATGAGTATCAAGAGGGGGCTTCGGCCATGAAAAAACTACTTACAGCAGCTGCGGTTGCCGGGGCCATGGCCTTTGCGCCCGCACAAGCAGGACTTGTCAGCTTCGCTGGCTTTGCCGCATCAAACGGTGAAGAAGGCTTTGCATCAGGCACGTCGCTGACCATTGACGGCGTATCGATGACCTTTACGTCTACCCACAATCCATATTTCGACGGCGTCTCCGGCGGTAAGCCTGCTGGTCTCGGTGTTTGCCGCGATCTGACAATGGCGGCGCAGCCGCAATGCGTTATCGGTTCTGACGACTCAATTGACGAGGATGTCGCTGGCGATCCTGAGTCGATCACAATTACATTCGATGACGGCGCATTGCCAGTTCAGGGAATTTCTTTCCGCGACGGCGCGCATAACCTGATCAATGATTCTACGGACTTCCTAGTCTACAGCATCGTGACAGACAGCGGCGTTTTGGCGGATACTGACACATTCGCAAACGTTTTTGCCCTGATCAATGCCGGCATCAACGGCGTTGAGTCACTGACATTTGCTTTCGCAAGCAAAGGCGGCGATCAATTCTACATCGAATTTATCGAAACGCCTATCCCGGCCGCTCTGCCGCTCTTGCTATCTGGCATCGCAGGCCTCGGCTTCGCGTCTCGCAGAAAAAAAACTGCATAATTTAAAAAATACCAATTCTGACTTTGAAACGGCCCCGTCCTGAGAGGGGCCGTTTTTTTATCTAAAAATGAGGTCATGGTTAATGGCATGGCCGTTGCTTTTATGCCCCCAACGGGATCGCGACGGTCGCAGTCCTGATATGGAATAAACAAGGGGCTTCGGCCATGAAAAAAATACTCACAGCAGCGGTTGTCGCCAGCGCCATGGCTCTTGCTCCTGCGCATGCCGGTCTCGTCAGTTTTGCTGGTTTTGCAGCGTCAAACGGTGAAGAAGGCTTTGTATCGGGCACGTCGCTGACCATTGACGGCGTATCGATGACATTTACGTCTACTCACAATCCGTATTTTGACGGCGTATCTGGCGGCAAACCAGCTGGTCTTGGCGTCTGCCGCGAATTGACGATGGCGGCGCAACCACAATGCGCAATCGGCTCTGACGATTCTATCGACGAAGATGTCGCTGGCGACCCAGAGGTAATTGCCATTTCGTTCGACGATGGCGCCTTGCCACTCCAGGGGATCTCATTCCGCGACGGCGCACACAACCTGATCAATGATTCAACTGCATTATTGAATTGGGCGATCGTCACAGAAAGCGGCCTTTTGATCGGAACGGATTCCTTTGCATTCGTTCATGACATGATTTCGGCCGGCATTAACGGCGTCGTTGCATTTGGGTTCGGTTTTGCTGACGACGGCGGCGATCAGTTTTATATTGAGAGCATTGAGACGCCGATCCCGGCGGCGCTGCCGCTCTTGCTGTCCGGCATTGCGGGACTAGGTTTTGCATCAAGAAAACAGAAATCAGTCTGAACGAACTCTTAACAATTCGCACGGTAAAAACCGGCCTCTTGATCGAGAGGCCGGTTTTTCTTTGCCCGGCGCCCAATTCCTTTCATCCGCTCAGGGAATATTTAGGTTAAAAACACTCTTTACGGATGGATCAAAAACTGATCGCTCAAATCGATGAGTTGTTCAGAAATAAGTCCGTTTCGAAATTTAGCGGCGCTGACGCCCGCGATCGTAATTGAAAGTTTGAAAAGCAGATTCCCGTCATGACTAAGTCACTGGCCGCCATCTTCGCGGCCAACGCCTTAGCGCTTAGTTCTTCACCGACAGCGCGGGGCCTGGTTTCAATTATCTGACAGGCGGCTTCGCGTTTAACGCCGCTGCATTTGCCGGCGGCGTTGCAACTCAATTGATCCAGGATATCTCACCGCGAAACTCCGGCCTGGCGCGCTGTCAGAAGCCAATCAGAACACGGCCCAAACCCAGTTAGAACCCGCTGAAACCGTTTCGCTCACATGCGAAG
>JABDJK010000037.1 GCA_013002535.1 Hyphococcus sp. | reverse complement strand
GTCTGGTGGGATCGTCACATCGATGGTGGTTCAGAGTTTTCTAAAGACATTGAGCGCGAGCTTGATACTGCACGGGCAGTTATTGTTGCCTGGACAAAAGACGCGATCGATTCGCGCTGGGTCAAGGACGAAGCGGGTCTCGCTGCCGAGGCGGGCAAACTCGTTTCGATCAGTATTGACGGGTCTGCGCCGCCGATAGGGTTCAAACAGTTTCACGCAATCGACTTTACCGGTGATCAGAAATTAGCGCTTGCAGATTTGGTGCGCTCTGTGGCCTCAAAAATTGGCGCCACGAATTCACAATCGGCTTCCGCGACGCCTAGCAACTTGACATCGCCCACCGGCGCGACGCCCAAATCGCCGTTTAAGGATCCCAAAATTTTCGGCGGCGCGCTGGCGCTGATCGCCATCGCGGCGATCATTATGCTGACGATGCGCAGCGCCGAAAAACCGGCGATGTCGGAAATGCCGGAAAAATCCAAATCGTTGGCGTCGGTGAATAATCACTCAACACCTGCGACCGCGACTGTAACGGACAATAATATCGTTGCCGTGCTGCCTTTCGCCAATCGCAGCGCCAATGCTGATGATGCGTTCTTCGCCGATGGCATGCATGATGATTTGTTGACCAAATTGTCGAAAATTTCGGCGCTGCAAGTGATTTCCCGGACCTCGGTCATGCGCTTCCGCGACACTGAACAACCGATCCCGGAAATTGCCTCAACGCTCGGCGCGGCCGTGGTGATGGAAGGCGCCGTTCAACGCGCCGGCAACCGCGTACGGATCAATGTGCAATTGATCGACGGCGCGACCGACCAACATCTCTGGGCGGAAATCTACGACCGCGAAATGACCGCGGAAAATATTTTCGACATTCAGGAAGAGATTACGCGCGCCATCGCAGAGGCGCTTCACACGGTTCTTTCCGGCGATGACGAAGCGACGCTCTCCGCGCGCCCGACAGACAATGATGCGGCCTATGAGGCCTATTTACGGGGCATAGCCGATGCGACCGACCTCTTTACTGTGCCGCGAATTGATCGCGAAGGCTCTATCGCGGAATTTAACGAAGCCATCACGCTCGACCCGAAATTTGCCGCCGCCTATGCGCGAAAATCGTATCAGCAGCTTGCCATCTATTGGTTGCTCGGCGGTGGCGAGGTGATGCGGTCTGCCGCAAAGAAATCGCTGGATCAAGCGATCGCCATCGCGCCGGACGATATCGAAACGCTGTTTGCGCTCGGTTATTATCAATATTGGGGCGAGCTCGATTACGAAGCGGCCGACAAAACCTTCGATGAACTTTTGGCGCGTGCGCCGGGCCATGTTCGAACGCTCGCCGGGAAAGCGTTTACGCAGCGCCGCCGCGGTAACTATGTGGGCGCACTTGAAGGATTGCAAAGCGCGGCTCGATTGAGTCCGCTCGATATTACCAACTGGATCGAAATTGTCGACACAGCTCCGTTCGCTGGTGAGTGGGGTTTTGCGGAAGTCGCCCTTGCACGAGCGGCGGAAATTAGTCCGCGTGACCCGGCCGTCGCGTTATACGGATTTTATCATAGCAAGAGGTTGGGGGACGTCGAGCGTGCATTCCGTGAAGCTCGCCGGCTTGTCGATAATGCGCCGGCGCGCCTCTATTCTGCGCGCCTTGAAAGCGCGCGTTTGCTGCGTGACCGGCAAAAAATTGAGGCGGCGCTCGCGAACTGGCCTCAATCCCGGCGCTCGGTTGTGTCTTTCCCCGAGTATTATGACTTGTCAAAAGCCGCGGCCTTATATGAGTTGGGCGATATTGACGCCGCTGATGCGCTGCTTGCGAAAATCAAAGCGAGCGTTGATGCGCGCGCCGACCCCTATCCCGCTGGCTGGGCGGCGAATGCTTTTGTTTATCCCGTTGAATTGCCGGGGCTGACGGGCGACCTCGAAGAAGTCGAAAGACTTGTCGCCGACTATGAACGGGAAAAGCCAAACGATGTTTGGGGCAATCGCCAGCGCGATCAGGCTATTGCCATTGCTTTCGGTTATGCCGGCGATGCTGACCGGGCGATGGATTACATTGAACGCTCCTGCGAAGCGATGGGTGATTGGTGTTATCGATATTTTCGCCCTTATCAAGCGTTCGAAAATATACACGAGTATCCGCGCTGGATCGCGCTTGAGAGACGCTACGAGGCATGGTGCGCTGAAAATAAGTGTATGGACTAATGGCCGACATCTTCATCTCATATGCCCGCGCTGATCGCGATCGGATAGAGAAGTTGGCTTCAGCGCTTGAAGGCGAAGGCTACTCCGTCTGGTGGGACCGGCGCATTCAATCGGGTTCGGAATTTTCGAAAGATATCGAGGCTGAATTGAATGCGGCAAAGGCGGTTGTTGTTTGTTGGTCAAAGAGCGCGAACGATTCTCGATGGGTAAAGGATGAGGCTAACGCCGGCGCCGAGGCTGGTAAACTGATGACCGTCACGATAGACGGTTCGCTGCCGCCGATTGGCTTCCGGCAGTTTCATTGCGCCGACCTTTCGAAGTGGCATGGTAAGACTGAAGAAGCCGCATTCGCCGACTTCAACTCGGCTGTTAACGCACGGGTGACGGGAGAGCCGGCCACGATAAGTGCATTCCCGTCGAAACCTGGCGGCGCGCACGCTTTATCTGGCGTTCATCCTTCAATTCCCATTGTAGCCATCGTAGCCGCGGCGATCGTCGCGATTGTCTGGTTTGGCGTTTCCAGCGAGACAGGAAAAGAGGCGGTGCAACACGCCCTCGAAGAGCAGACAGGTCTTACTGCGCCGCCTCGTATCGCCGTCACGCCTATCAATGTTGCCGGCGATGTCGCGGCGCTTTCCGGTATGGCTGAAACGCTCCGCGAAGACATCGCATCCGGGCTGTCACGCTTTTCCCTGATTGACGTCGCCGCATTGGCTCAAAGCGATGCGGCGTCTTATCAGCTTGATGCAACGCTTCGGCAGACAGGAGATGATCTCCGCCTAACAGCGCGGCTGATTGATATTGATAGCGGCCGGCAGGTCTGGGGTGAAACATTTGACCGCAATATCGCGGGTAAATCAGCCTTCGAAATTCAAGATGATCTAAAAGACCATCTCGTCGCATCGGTGGCCGACCCGTACGGCGCGCTGATGCGCGATCTCCAGGCGCCGGTCGCTCGGAAAAACGCAGAAAATCTGACGCCTTTTGAAGCGGTGTTGAGGCATTCGATTTATCGTCAGCGTCTCAGCGCCGAGGATCATGTAATCGCGCGCGCGGCGCTGGAGCGCGCCGCAGAGCAGGCCCCGAACAATGCCGATGTCTTCGCTTCGCTCGCGGCGGTCACGATTGAAGAGATAAAGCATGATTACAACTGGAAACCGGATGCGGACAAGCGCGCGCTGAATGCAGCCCGCCGCGCGGTTGAGCTTGATCCGGACAATGCATACGCCTGGTTCGAGCTAGCCGAAGTGCAATATTTCCTTGGCGATCTCGGCGCCTTTCGGTCCGCTGCGGAGCGCGCCATCGAACTCAATCCCCGCGACACCGAAGCGTTGGCGATGCTCGGCATTCTGACGGGCTACGCTGGCGATTGGGACCGCGGGCGCGAATTAACAACGCGCGCCATGGCGCTCAATCCAAACCATCCGGGCTGGTATCGCTTCAACGTTTTTTTCGACGCCTATCGCCAGGGGAATTACAACGAGGCCCTGCAAATCGCCGAGCGCATCCGGCAACCGGATTATTTCGCCGACGCATATGCGCGCGCGATCGCTCACGCCCAGCTTGGACAGATACAAGCGGCCGAGCGCGCTGCGCAGAAATTCATTTCGCTGTTGCCGGACGGGTTTGAAACATGGCGGGAAAAACATCTTGAAGTCTGGATGTATGCGCAGCCTGCGCTGCAGGAGCAGATCATCGAAGGACTGGAAAAGGCGGGCCTTAAAATTGACGGCGGCCCGCTGGAGGCGACCTCCGCGCCAGACCAATCCATTGCGGTCCTGCCGTTTGACGCGTTGTCCAATGACGCCAGCGACGACTATTTTGGTAAAGGTCTGGCGGAAGAATTATTGAATGCGCTGGCAAAGTTCCCGGAACTAAAAGTTGCTGCGCGGACTTCGGCGTTCTCGTTCCAAGATAAAGACATTGATATTCGCGATATCGCGCAGCAACTCGGTGTCGCGCATGTGTTGGAAGGATCTGTGCGTCGTTCTGGCGATCGCTTGCGTGTTACCGCGCAGCTAATCCGCGCCGAAGACGGGTTTCATCTCTGGTCAAACACTTACGAAAAAAAGTCTGCCGATGTCTTCGCCATCGAAGACGAAATTGTCCGAGATATTTCTCGCTCGCTCGAAGTGCGCCTTGGTATCGGCGCCGGCGCCGGCCGCGCGAGCGGTGAGGGCGTCAATCAGCAAGCATACGAGCAGTATTTAAAAGGCCTCACATTTTGGGGCGAAAGAGACCGCGGTCCGGACCAAAGACTAAACGCGCTGAAGGCGTTTCAGAACGCAACTGCATTTGATCCGAAATTCGCCGACGCCTGGGCGGCGATTGGGACCGTCGGATCCTATTCCTACCCATTTAATGTAAAAATGGGAGCCGAAGAATATCACATCATGACGGAGACTGCTTTTAACGAAGCGCTCTCACTCGACCCTGACAATGCGGCAGCGCATGCCGGGCTTGTGCCTTGGCGACTGGGTAAGCCCGACATCGTTGCTGCGCAGACCCATATGGAACGCGCTTTGGAAATTGCGCCCAATCGTGCAGATTCTCACTATACAGCGGCAACATACTGGATGGTCGTGGGCGATACTGAACGTGCTGCCGCGGCATACGAACGTGCGATATCGCTTGATCCTTTGAACATGATGATGCGCCGAGTTCGTTCAAACTTCCTATCGTCAGTCGGCAGGTTTGATGAAGCCTTCGTATTCAATGATGAATGCCTAGAAACACGCTGCCTTGGCGAAGGGTTTCCCGTTTACGTTTTCTTTCAGGCGTTGAACTCCGGCAATGAAGATCGCATTACGAAATGGTATCAATATTACAAAAAAGAGGAAGCGTTTTTGGAAACATGGCCGGTGGAAAAACGTCCACCGCCGATACTGGCAATCCCGGCAGCCGTATCAATTCGATTGTCTCGGCCCGACGCTGAAAGTCGCATCAATACCGTTCAAACGCTACTCAATGACAAGCCTATTTCACAAGATCTTGGTCTATGGGCGCCGACTGTTGCGCGACATTTACCTGTATCGATGATGCTGGATTCAATCGAAAATGCGATGGATCGGGGGGAATTTATAAAGAGTGCGCAAAATATGCCGCCTTTTTATGGAGTAGATCCGTGGCCTGAGGAAATATTGCGCCATCCGCGCTATCATGCGCTTTGGGCGCGTTCTGGGATGGCGGA
Source organism: Hyphococcus sp. (assembly GCA_013002535.1). Classification (GTDB taxonomy): domain Bacteria; phylum Pseudomonadota; class Alphaproteobacteria; order Caulobacterales; family Parvularculaceae; genus Hyphococcus. The sequence goes on along the minus strand of JABDJK010000037.1, from coordinate 10,632 downwards.
ACTTGCTGCTGCGCGACGCGCTAATGGTTGGGAAGATGGGTTGCCGCTGCCAATCATAGCGGAGGAACAATAAAGAAAGGCCGGGCGGGCCGGCCCGGCCTTTCTGGAATGGCCCGTCCCGCCGCCGGAAGGGATGGCGGCGAAACGAGCCGGGACGCAACTTTGCTATTCGTTGCTCATCAAGCCCTTAGGCAAATAAAAGGACTGGTTTGAAAAACCGATGCGGATGCATTCGCCCGTGTCTGGATTCCAGCTAAATGTGATGTAGCCGTAGTCGGCGCTGGAGGAGATTGCGTCGAGGAGCGCGGCATTTGCTGTATTGCAGAATGCGTTTTCCCCGTCTCGGTCTTCGGCTTGGCAAAAACCAAACGCAGTCGCGCCGCCTGCGCCGTCATCAAATTTTCGAATGCCACAACCGATAAACGTATTGTCGAATCTTGAATATCGGGTTGTGACCATATCGCCGCCTGCGAAATTCGTCGTGAGATCGACGTCGATAATGGCTGGTTGTACCTGGCCGGCAAACGCCGTTGCCTTTATCATCAGGGCGCTGGCGCCAGCGAGAATAATTGTTGATAAGCGCATAGTTTACTCTCCTTTTTATGCGGTTGGTTGATACGCAACAGTGAAGTGACGGAAGACCTCCCCCCGCCTTTTTAAAAACGAGCGTCAACAGCGCCCGTATTCATGACCTGCGTGAGGCGTGACAGCATGTATTGACGGTCATCTGCTGGCAGTTTCGCGATGCTAATCTGGAAATTTGTCATTTCGGTCTCGGTAATCCGGCCCGCGTTGACAAAAGTCTGTAATCTATTTTCAAGCGATTTCTTCAGCGCGTCGGTTTCGGCGGACGCGGCAATATTGGATGTGTTGTAACGCGCATCGGGACCTGTCGCTGCGATTATGTCGGCGCTGACGCGATCCAGTTCATCAACAATGAAACCCCGCAAATCCGCGTCGGCGATCGGCTGAAATTGTGCGGGGTGCACGTTGCCATCTGTCCCGGTCTCGCTTGCATAAGCCAGCTGCGTGATCATTGCCGGCGCCTGCGCAGCCGCATGAATATCGGTTTCCATCTTATTCAAGCGGGCGTCGATTTCGGTCAGACGCAATCCGGCAAAGATGAGAATAACAGTTTGTATCGTTGAAAGGCCGATCAAGAACTTCATGATGGTGCTCCCCTAATTTCATGGTTTCCGCAGCGACGCAGAAACCGTTTTCAATTTTTCTTGGGGAAGGTAGAGACAGCGGTCGCCCTGTGCGCCGCGATCGCGTCATTCGATTGTCGCCAACCGAGCATCATCCCTAAATTCTCCCCCGGGATGTTTCCGCGTATGCTAGGTGCGGGTATGTCGTTACACATTCGACCTAAGGGCGAAGAAACAACATTCAATAGGCTGCGCAAAAAAACCTTATTTGGTATTTCATAACATCACATTTGCAGTTGCGACTGCAGTGCGTGCTTGTATTTCGCGGCGAGGCGCGGTTTTTCTAAGCGCCTGATGACTGAACAGATTACCTTTACTGAATTGCTCACTAGCGCGCGCAAGAGTGATAAAGGCGCCGCATGGTCTATCCCGGATCACTGGATGCAAGGCCGCACAACATATGGTGGGCTTTCAGCGGCGCTTTGTTATGCAGCGGTGGAAAACGAAATCACCGATTTGCCGCCGCTGCGGTCAGCAATGGTGACCTTTGTCGGGCCAGCTGCTGGCGAAGTGCAGTCGGATGTAAAAGTTCTTCGGCGCGGCAAGTCGGCGCTTTTTGTTGAAGCGGACCTTCACAGCGAAAAAGGCCTTGCGACGCGGGCGCAGTTCGTTTTTGGCGCCGCGCGTAAAAGCGATTTTGATTTTATGGAGTGCGCGGCGCCTGATGTGCCGGGGCCCGATGCGTCAGAGGATTGCTTCAAGGGCGGCCGAGGGCCGGCGTTTACGGCGAATTTTGACTTGCGTCTCGCCAAAGGCGCCATGCCCATGGCTGGATCAGAAATCAGTGAGCACTATTTCTGGGCGCGCCATCGCGACAGCGAAGCAGACGGAATTGCCGCGATTCTTGCCGCCGCAGACATGCCGCCGCCGGCGGTGATGCCGATGTTCAAAACATTCGGACCCATCAGTTCCATTACCTGGCAATTGAACTTTTTGACCTCGACACCCGTCACGCGCGCCGACTGGTGGCTTTTACAATCTAAAGCGGAAAACGCGGTTGAGGGATATTCCAGCCAGGACATGACCATTTGGAATCTCGACCGAACACCCATAGCAACCTGCAGGCAGTGCGTCGCAATTTTTGTTTGAGGGTTTGCCGAGTATGATCGCGATGATGACGCTTCTCGTCAGGGATTACGACGAAGCGATTACCTATTACACAAAGATTCTCGGTTTTGACCTGGTTGAAGACACCGTTTTGTCGCCGTCTAAGCGCTGGGTTGTCGTAACGCCTGATGCGGCCGAAGAAAACGGCGTTCGGATTTTACTTGCGCGGGCGGCGAATGATGAACAGCGATTTGTCGTTGGCAACCAGGCTGGGGGCCGTGTCTTTTTGTTTTTGTACACGGCCGATTTCAACGACACCTATGAATCTTATAAAGCACGCGGCGTGCGGTTTCTGGAAGAACCCCGCATCGAGCGTTATGGTAAAGTCGCGATCTTCAAAGATCTCTATGGCAACAAGTGGGATTTGATTGAGCCCAATTTAGTCGCCGCGTTTTAGGCGCCGTGGCGCGACGCTCGTCAGTTTGAAAATAATTTCGCAAGCGCGTTGCAGATCAGATAGCCGCCGCTCGCCGAAACAGCGGTTAAAACCACACCCCAAAGAATGTCTGGGATAACTATAGCGGCCGGGAAGCCCTTCATCGTTGCAAGGTTGGTTAAGTCGTACGTTGCATAACAGAAGAAGCCAAATAGCGCGCCGTATAGCGCTGCGTATCCGAGGGATTGTTTTGCAAGCGCGGGTCCAACAGCAAATACCACGATGCCTGCAATATAAATTAGATAAAAAACGATGGCCGCCGGCCAGTTGATCGCGAGCATATCGCCGAGAAGGCGTTGGTAGTGTTTTTGCGCAATGACACCAAGCCACAAAAGGTCAACCGGAAAAAAAACGATTGCCGTTGAAATATATGCAAGGATGTATTTCGTCATTGTTAGTCGTTCCCATTATTCATTCGCGATAGCCTCGCGTTTAATTTCGAGCGCCAGCCATTCGTCTTCGGCTGCGGCAAGTTCTTGCTCTTCCGCCTCGAGACGGCGAGCCGTCTTGTTGAAGGTCTCGGGGTCGCGTTCATAAAGGTCCGGGTCTTCAAGTGCATTTTTCAATTTTGCAATAGAAGCCTCAAGGCCGCTGATTTTCCCTGGCAGCTGTTCCAACGCGAACTTGTCTTTATACGAAAGCTTGGCGGCGCCGGATTTCACCGGTTGCGGTTTTTTTGCGCTGGTTTTTTTCGGGGCCGATTGTACGGTCGCACGAGGCTTATCACCGGGCGCAGCGCCGCGTTGCGCCACCATATCGTCATAGCCGCCGGGATATCGAACCCAGCCGCCCGCTCGATCCGGATCGGTTGTTATGATTGATGTTACAATCCGGTCGAGAAAACTGCGGTCGTGACTGATAAGGAGGAGCGTTCCTTCATAGGCGTTGAGAAGTTCCTCCAATAGATCAAGCGTTTCAAGGTCGAGGTCGTTCGTTGGCTCATCGAGCGCGAGAAGGTTCGTCGGCTTGGCGAGGGCAGCGGCCAGCGCCAGACGTCCGCGCTCACCGCCGGAAAGAGACGAAACGGGCGCGCGCCATTGCTCCGGCGCAAACAGAAAGTCTTGCAAATATGTAGCAACATGACGCTTCGACCCGCCAACGGTAACAAAATCGCCGCGGTCATCGCTGATCGCATCGGCGAGTCGCATATTGGGATCAAGACTGGCGCGTTTTTGATCGAGTGATACGAGGTCAATGTTGACGCCAATTTTAATGTCGCCGGAATCCGGTGGAAGGGCGCCAGTCAATAGATTAACCAGCGTCGTTTTTCCCGCGCCGTTTGGACCGACGATCCCGATTTTTTCGCCGCGGACAATCTCGGTCGAAAACTCTTTCACAATTGCACGGTCATCGAAGGATTTCGACACACTATCGGCAACGATGACGCGTTTGCCTGATGCGTTGGTTTCAATATCTGCGAATTTGACACGGCCTTGCGGTCTTTTTTCTTCGCGCAGCGACTGGCGTAACGTCTTTAATTCCGAAAGGCGCCGCACATTGCGCTTGCGGCGCGCGGTTACGCCATATCGCAACCAGTGTTCTTCCGCGACGAGTTTGCGGCCAGCTTTGTGGCGCGCCATTTCTTCCTCTTCGAGGAGTTTATCGCGCCAGCTTTCAAAATGTGCAAAGCCGCGATCCAGCGTCTGGGTGACGCCGCGATCAATCCAAACGGTTTTGTTGGTGACGGTTTTCAGAAACCGCCGGTCGTGACTGATGACAACAATGGCGGCGTTTTTATTCGCCAGCGTTTCTTCGAGCCAGCGGATAGCTGGGAGGTCCAGATGGTTCGTTGGCTCGTCGAGAAGCAGAATGTCCGGCGACGCGACGATAGCGCCGGCCAGCGCCACGCGGCGGGCTTCGCCGCCCGAACAATTTATCAGCGACAGATTTGGATCAACGCCCAACGCTTCCGCCGTGATTGGAATTAAGTGTTCCTCGCTTTCATCGTTTAGGAATTGTCGAATGTAATTGCTCGCATTCTCGTACTCCCCGAAAGACGGTTCCTGCGGTAAATAAGCGACGGTATTGCCGGGGTGCAAGAAACGCTCGCCGGCGTCCGGTTCAATTTGACCTGCCGCAATTTTTAAGAGCGTCGATTTGCCGGAGCCATTACGCCCCACCAGCGCAATCCGCGCGCCCGGTTCTACGTCGAGGTTTGCGCCCGTCAACAATTGGTCGCCCCCGAATGTCAGGGCAATCTGTTTCAACGATAAAAGCAATGCGGCCATTGCCGTTTCCTATAGAGCGGCTTGGCGCGCAGGCAAATTCTAATATTGCGGCGCAACAATTTTTAATGAAATGTTGCGAGTCGCAAAACGTAAATGGGCCCGTTGCCGATTTCGCCAAGCGCGTCGGCGCTTTGCGGCAAACGCTATATCGCATTATGACAGACGCCCTGACGCCCTGACGCCCTGACGCCCTGACGCCGAAAGCCGCTTGCGGCGCTTGATTTACTGCGTCCCGACAAAGGGTCTCTGCGCTCGATCACAACCGTATCAAAGTCGCCATGGCGATTGTTGATTATCACTTGTCGCCGCGCGATAAGTCAGCGCGCGAAGATGACGATTTGAAGATCGCTGCGGAAGCGGTGGTCAATATCTATGCCGCTTTGACGGAAGTTACGACCCGCGAGGGTCAGGATCGTCTTCGGAAAGCTCTGCGGCCGGCCCTCGGAGAAATTCTCAAAGACTTTGTGGGCTCTGCGACCTCGCCGACCCTTGATCGCGCAGCAGACTTGGTGACGGAGCTTTATTACCAGGCATGGTAGTTCGAGCAATCGACCAAGATGCCGCTATAATCGGCTCACATAGGCGAATTTCGCGCGCCCGGCGCAGAGCCATTCGTAACACCGTCCGGCCAATCCTGGCTGCATAGAGGTCTTTGTCCTCAGTCACAAAAAAATTCTCCCTTAGTGCGAAAACGCATATTCACCGAACGCGGCTTTCGTTAAGCTTTCCAGGTTGTATGAGTACCACATCTAAAAGAAGCGAGGATATTCTGTGACGAAAGATTTGAGAAAAGAACAGTTAACCTTGTTACGTTTTGAAAAACAGATCGCCGGCCTTGCGGCGACACTTGCTGCCGGGGTCGCTGTCGCAAAGACCGCCGATGGCAAGCTTCATGCGACGGAAGCGCAAACAGCGCTTGCGGATGTACAAACAGCGCTCATAAATCTTGCTGAAGTTACCGGCAAAGCCCATGACGCATTAAACGTAAAAGTAATCGAAGCTGGCGCTAAAGTTTATGAAGCGTCCGGCGGTGTGCCGAAAGGTGACCCACCCAAGGTAGTGGCATCGATACTTGGTATCGGATAACGCTTTTTTTACTACGCAGCCCTTGTCAGTTACGCAATTCTTGTCGCGTATCAATCGCGGTCGTCACGAATAGTGACGGCCGCTTTGCTATTAGCGCTTGGCTCGACGGTATCGTTACTGTCATGGTGATTCTTAGACGGGATATACCGGTCATTCGCCTACGGATTGCTGGACTTTATCCTGGCATATATATTTCTTTTGATGTCGCGTGGGTGGTGGTTCCCGGCTCCATTGTTCTTTCTGCATGCAGCCTTGGTTTTCTATCATCTGGCGACCGGCCTTTACGGTTTCAATTCGTTCTGGGTCAGCGCCTTCATGAGCCGTGCGTTCGATGCGGCGCTGTTTTACGTCATCGGTTGCGGGCTTTATACGGTCATGATGCGCATTTATCGTAGCGGCCATTGATCTCTGCACCTGCCGCAATCTCAACAAATAATTTGGAAATTGAAGTAATTTTGCCGGTGCGCGCAGGCGCGAACTGATCTAGCAAATGCGCCATGGCGACGATTTACGATCTTAAACCGAAATTTCAGGGGCTGTTGCGGCCTATTGTGAAGTCGCTGGCAAAAAGCGGCGTCACGGCAAATGCCATCACAATGAAAGCTTTCATTATGAGCGCCGGAATGGGCGCTGGTCTGGCGTATTATCCGGGCGCACGGGGCTTGCTTTTTCTTTTGCCTGTTTTTCTGCTTGTTCGCATGGCCATGAACGCTGTCGACGGCATGTTGGCGCGCGAACATGATCAAAAAACGAAACTCGGCGCCATCCTCAATGAAACGACAGACGTCTTGTCAGACGCGGCGTTATACTTGCCCTTTGCGCTCATTCCCGGTGTCGATGCGATTGCAATAGTCACCCTGGTTCTGTTGGCGATTATCGGAGAATTGGTCGGCGTTCTTGGTGTTATGATCGGCGCCTCGCGGCGTTATGACGGCCCCTTTGGTAAAAGCGACCGCGCATTTTTCTTTGGCGCGCTTGCACTGCTGCTTGGCTTTGGCGTTGCGCCTGGCATGTGGATGACGGCCGTTTTGGGCGGCGCAATTCTTTTTGCCGCTCTCACTATCGTCAATCGCGCTCGTGCGGCGTTAAAGGAAGCAGGCGATGGCTGACCTCATCGATTTTTCGTCACCCGTCATAAAGGCCATCGGCGTTATCTATGCGCTGTTAATCGCCGCAAGCTTGATCGTCGCAATCATGAAGCGCATGTCTCCCGGCGAAGGGACGACTGAATTGTCGCGGCGCGTCACGTCGTGGTGGTTCATGATCACCATGTTCACTATCGCGATCGTTACCAGCCCTGTCGTGTCGACAGTCTTTCTCGCTTTCATGACGTTTTTAGCTTTCAAAGAATATCTCTCGCTCATCCCAACGCGGCGGGTCGACCGGTTGATCTTGTTGTTCGCCTATCTCGCGATTCCGGTACAATTTTATTTTGCACACGAAAATCGTTACGGACTGTTTCTCACTTTCATCCCCGTCTGGATGTTTTTGTTTTTCCCGATGGCGATGACGCTGGCGGGAAAGACCGAAGGCTTTTTACGGGCTGTTGGAACCTTGAGCTGGGGAATGATGATCACGGTTTTTGCGCTCTCGCATACCGCGATCCTGCTGGCCGCCGGAGATGAGGCGGGCGTTGCTGGCGGCGCCGGGGCGCTTCTTTATCTCGTTGCGCTGACGCAATTCAACGACGTCGCACAATTTACCTGGGGCAAGTTATTTGGCCGTCACAAGATCACGCCGAAAGTAAGCCCGCAGAAAACCTGGGAGGGATTTCTCGGCGGTCTTGTCACGACGAGCGCCGCGGCGGCGTTTGCAGCGCCGTATCTGACGCCCCTTGACAATGTGATGGGTGCGGCCGCCGGGGCCATAATCGCCATTGCCGGGTTTCTTGGCGATATCACCATATCCGCGTTTAAACGCGACCTTGGCGTCAAGGATTCAGGCGGGCTCATCCCTGGCCATGGCGGCATTTTGGACCGCGTTGACAGTCTTACTTACGCCGCCCCGGTGTTCTATCACGCGCTCCATTTTTTCATCTTCAGTGGACGGATCACGTGACAAAAATTCTGCGAATTGCATTCTTTTTGCTGGTCGTGCGGCCGGTGCTTTTGATCATTCTCGGCATGAATGTGCGCGGGCGTGAACATCTGCCGACGAAAGGCCCCGCCATTGTCGTCGCTAATCATAACTCACATCTCGATACGCTGACGCTGCTTGCGCTTTTTCCTTTGCAAGATTTACCACGCCTTCGCCCCGTCGCCGCTGCTGATTATTTCATGCGCAACAAACTGCTGGCGTGGTTCGCGTTGAACATCATCGGTATTATTCCGCTGCAGCGGGGCGTCAGCAAAAATCCGCTCGCCGCTCTTGAAGAAGCGCTGGACCGCGGCGACATTCTCATTCTTTTTCCGGAGGGTTCGCGCGGCGAGCCGGAACAGCGCGCAGATTTCAAGCGCGGCCTTGCTTTTCTGGCGAAGGCGCGGCCCGAAACGCCGGTGCATCCCGTCTTCATGTATGGGTTAGGAAAAGCATTGCCGAAAGGATCGCTTGTGTTGGTTCCGTTTAACTGCGACGTGGTGGCGGGCGAGCCTTTCAAGTGGTGCGCGGAAACATCGCGTTTTATGGAAACGCTTGAGGACCGCATGTCAGCGCTCGCCGACAAGGGGAATTTTCGGCCATGGTCCTGAACCATCAGCGTGTGTGGTTCGCCGCCGCATTTCTTTGGGGTCTTGCGGAAGCGACGTTCTTTTTTATTGTTCCCGATGTTCTGTTGACGGCGAGCGTAATTCTCTTTGGTTTGGCGTTTGCCTTGCGCCTGGCGGGCGCTGCCGTGATCGGAGCTATACTTGGCGGCGCCGTCATGTGGCGCTGGGGCGCGGCTGAACCTGAGGCCGCCCGAGAATTTCTTTTGTCTATCCCGCTCGTTGGCGATGATTTGCTGTCGAGGGCGTCTGATGAAATGAAATCGCTCTGGCCAGTCAATCTTACGCTTGGCGCCGTGACGGGCGCGCCCTACAAAATTTATGCGGTTGAGGTTGGCGCGGGCGGCGTCAATTTCTGGCCTTTTATGATTGTGAGTTTTTTTGCCCGGCTCGCACGATTTGCATTGCTGATCGGTCTGTTTACTGGCGGATATCTTACCCTGCGCAGGTTCGGCCGCGCCCGTTGGGATTGGCGTTTTCACGGTGGTGTCTGGCTGGCAGTCTATGCCGCCTATACTGCGATCCGTCTTAATGCATGAACAATTTGTAGGGTTGCGGCGCCGCCCCTGCGGTTTGTTCGGCGCGCCGGCATGGTCTAGGGTCCGCGCCAATTCGAAGTAGGAGAATCTCCATTGCGGAATGTATTAAAAATTTCAGCCGGAGTCGCAGCATTGGCGTTGGCGGCGTGCGGCGGGTCGAAAACAGACGGCGCCGAAGTTGCAGAGAACAACGACGCAGTTGCCGGCGCGGAACAAAAAATCGAACAAAAATCCAACGCGGAGCGAAAAGCCGAGTTTGAAAAAATCGCCGCCGAACGTCTCGCGGCGTCTATGAAGTTCTTGAACGAAAAATCCGCACAAGAAGGCATCGCCAAAACCGAAAGCGGGCTTCTCTACGAGGTGCTGGAAGAAGGACCTGAAGACGGGATTTCGCCAATCTCAACTGATCTAGTCGTCGTTCATTATGTTGGGACGTTAAAAGACGGCGTTGAATTTGATTCCTCGCGCGCCCGAGGCGCGGCGGCGTCCTTTAAGCTCAACCAGGTAATCCCCGGCTGGACCGAAGGCCTGCAATTGATGAGTGAGGGCGACCGCTTCCGATTTTTCGTCCCGCCCGACCTTGCTTATGGTGAAACCCCACGACCCGGCGGCGCCATCGGCCCGAACGATGCCCTCATATTTGATGTGGAGCTTTTAAAAGTGCAAAACCCTGAACGAAACCTTGCGGCGTCAACCGCGTGGCTGGAAGATAACGCCAAAAAAGAGGGCGTTCAAACAACGCCGTCCGGTTTGCAATACAAAGTCTTATCCAGCGGCAAGGATGACGGCGCTAGCCCAGCAGCGACCGATACGGTGAAAGTCCATTATGCGGGAACACTCACCAACGGAACAAAGTTTGACTCTTCCTATGATCGCGGCGAGCCGATTGAGTTTCCGCTAAATCGCGTCATTGCCGGCTGGACCGAAGGCGTTCAGCTGATGAACGAAGGCGACAAATATCAGTTCTTTATCCCGCCGGACCTTGGTTACGGCGAAAGCGGAACGCCGGGCGGACCCATTGGGCCGAACGAAGCGCTCGTCTTTGAAGTCGAACTCATCGAAGTAAAGTAGTTTTCGGCGCGAATTCTGCGTGCAGAAAAGGGCGCTCGCGGCGTATCCCTTCGCGAGCGTTTTTATTTTTCGTTAACGAAATTCGTCCAATTGCGAACATAGCTGACATAAGGGTCAGCGGATCAGGGGATAGACCTATCATGAGAAAAACTGGGAAAGCTGCAAAACCAGCAGCCAAACGCAAAGCCGTGAAGAAGAAAACCACGGCCAAGAAAACGACTGCAAAAAATCCTGCAGCGAAGCGCAAAACTGTAG
>JABDJK010000016.1 GCA_013002535.1 Hyphococcus sp. | reverse complement strand
GTCGCTGACGGTTATTGGAATAAACCAGAACTGACTGCTGAAAAATTTGTCGAGCTTGAGGGCCGGCGCTGGTACCGCACTGGCGACAAGGGACGCCGGCTCGAGGATGGCCGCATTGAAATACTTGGCCGGATTGATCTCAGTGAAGTGAAAATAAACGGCGTTCGAATTAATTTGCCGGAAATTTGCGAGGCGCTTCGGGCGCTGAATGCGGTCCGTGACGCCTGGGTCAGCGCGGTCGAACCCGGGGCTGGGCGTGATCCCCTGTTGGTTGGTCATTGCGTTACCGAGAATGCCGGCGACTTCGATGCGGCACTCTTTCGTAATAAATTGGTCGCCCGGCTGCCGGCGGCGGCGGTTCCGCGCTTTCTAATGCGGCACGAAAGATTTCCGCTAACGGCGAATGGAAAACTTGATGCGCAGTCGCTGGCGCGCGACGCCGCGGCTTTTATAAAGTCGCCGCCGTTACATTCATCGAACGATGAGAACGTTGCTGCCCGTCCGGTTTACCTACAAGAACTTGAAGCACACCTCGTCGATGTTTGGCGCGATATTCTTGAAAATCCCGACATCGACCTCGATTCAGATTTCTTTGCCCATGGCGGGACGTCGTTGTTGGCCGTCAGGTTGAATTCAGCGATTGAAAAAGCATTCGGCGTCAGACCGCAATTGACCGCTGTGTTTGAAGCGCCGACAGTGCGCCAATTAGCGCTTCGTATGAAAAGCGAAGCCGGTGAAGGCGGCGCCGTGCTGCTGGCGCAAACGGATTTGGACGATACCGCCCCTGCCTTGTTCGCGCTCCATGGGCTGTTTGTCTATCGAGACCTTGCAAATGGCTTGAAAGACACTGCGCATACCTATGGTGTTTTTCTTGAAGAAGAAGCGCAATCGCAAAATAGCCAAACTCACGATGACGTCAAAGATGCAGAACAATTAGCAGCGCGCTATGCCGAACAAATCCTGCGTATTCGGCCACAGGGCCCCTATCACCTCGCTGGTTTATCGCGTGGCGGCCTGATCGCCCTCGACACGGCAAAACTGCTGCGCGAAATGGGTCACGAAGTTGGTCTCGTTGGGTTGCTTGACACCAACGCGCCGCAAACGCTGTGGCGCGCGCGGATAAGCAATACTAAGAAAATGTTGCGCACCCTCGCCGGGCGCGGCGACAAGAAATTTTCGGGGGAAGACATTACCGATGCGCTTTACCGGGACGCTCATCGGCGATTGGCTGCATCGCCTTATCAAGGCGACGTCGCTGTTTTGCGTGCGGAGATCAGTGATTTCGGCGCTCGCCGCGACGACCTCGGCTGGTCTGGTTATATCGACGGAAATGTTTCTGTTGCAGAAATCCCCGGCGATCATCTCGGCATTTTAAAACCGCCAAATGTCGAAAAACTCGCGGCGCATCTTAGCGCGTATATTGCGAAACTTTCTGCTCAATAGACCCAAAGATCGACTTTCCGTTATTATCCTTCATCTTGATCTCGACGGTGTCGCCGAATTTCATGAACGGCGTTGCTGCAGACCCGTTGTGAATGGTTTCGATCATGCGGATTTCCGCAATACATGAATAACCGTCGCCGCCCTCCGAAATTTTCTTGCCGGGTTCGCCGTTAAGTTTGTTGGAAACCGTGCCTGAGCCGATGATTGTGCCGGCGCATAAGGGGCGTGACTTTGCAGCGTGGGCGATTAATTGCGGAAAATTGAATGTAAGGTCAACGCCGGCGTTGGCTTGGCCGAATGGCTCGCCATTATAGCGAACAAGAAGCGGCAGATGGAGCGCGCCATCGCGCCATGCATCGCCGAGGGCGTCTGGCGTAACAGCAACCGGGCTGAATGCTGACGAAGGTTTCGATTGAAAGAAGCCAAAACCTTTGGCGAGTTCGCCGGGGATCAACCCGCGCAATGACACATCATTCACCAGCATGATGAGGCGAATGTAATCGCCCGCCTCATCGGCTGTTACGCCCATGGGCACATCGCCGGTGATGATTGCGATCTCACCCTCCATATCGATGCCCCAGCCGTCGTCGGTCGGCATCACGATGTCATCGCGCGGTCCGAGAAATGAATCCGAACCGCCCTGATACATGAGCGGGTCCTCGTAGAAACTTTCCGGCACTTCGGCGCCGCGCGCTTTTCGGACCAGCTCTACATGATTGATATAGGCGGACCCATCGGCCCATTGATAGGCGCGGGGCAGGGGCGACGAACAATCGCGCTCATGAAACCGTTCCGCCGGCACCGAACCGCTCTCGAGACCCGCCGCCAATTCTTCCAAGCCGGGCCGCGCGTTTTCCCAATCATCAAGCGCGGCTTGCAGCGTTGGCGCAACGCGTCCGGCATCGGTGTAGCGTGTCAGGTCAGTTGAAACGACGACGAGCTTTCCGTCGCGGCCGGATTTTATTGAGGCGAGTTTCATGTCTGCTCCCTTTGGTCGAGAATTTCGTAGTGAACGGATCGCTCATCGAAGCGTTTTAGAATATTTTGTGCGGCTTGCGGCACATGAGCGACTTCATAATCTTCGCCCATGAAATTGCGTATCGCATCGACCGAGTCAAACCACATTATTGTCGCAAACTCGATTTCGTCGCCGCAGTCTCGGCGCATCAATTCTATACGGCGAAAACCCGTGATTTTGCGTGCTTCAATACCGGGGATCACTTTCCCGGTTACGACGGCCTCATAGCGGTCAGCGTTTTTGGGCGTTGTCCACCCGCGCCATATTCGACAGATCATTTTATTCACCTTGTTGAGTCGAGCCCACCGCGAACTTCAGCTGGTGACAATTTCGGCGATCCGCCGGCCCTCGTTTCACATTCTTTGATTAGCGCCATAACCCGGGAGCAAGTTGGCGCTGTCAGCCCATGCTTCTCACACAGTTTGATAACGGCGCCTTGCAGTTCATCGATCTCCGTTTTGCGCCCAGCTTGCAAGTCCTCCCACATTGAAGACCGCGCTTCGGGGTCAATCTTCAAATTGCGCGCCGCGATGATTTTGTAGAGTGGCGTCGGCAACCGCATGATGGCGGGGAGCCATTTTGTCGGCAAAGGCGTCGCAGAGCGCGGCTCAATCCCTTCTGCGCTTAGCGCCGCCATAGCCTCGCTAATTTGCGCGGCGAAAATGCGCCGCCAATCGCGGTCTAACACCTGATCGCGTAAGGGTCGTCCGGACAAGGCGTTTAATGCGTTATTGAGATTAATCAGAAGCTTACCCCACTGCACGGCGCGCATGTCGGATGACTCAAATACGTCAAGATGCGGCGCGGCAATCGTTTTTCCGATCTCGCCTTCGCCCGCCTCGACAACGATTTTGCCGCTGACGCCTCGATGGAAACGCCCGTCGCCGGCGTTGATGACATTATACGCAACCATGCCGGCGCGAACGTCGCGGCCCGGCAACGCGGCGCGCAACGTATCCGCATTTGAGACGCCATTTTGTAAGCTGACAACAACAGCAGTATTGGGCGCGTGTTCCGCAATCGACTCTGCGATTTGCTGCGTTGCGCCGCTTTTGACCGTGACAAGTATGATATCGGCTTCGGCGAAGACGGAAGGATCGGTTGATAGTTTCAGAGCTGCCGGTGCGATACGATTGTCAAAGCCGGAGAAGTCCGTAATGCGAAGGCCGTGTTTAAGCAGCATAGTCGCAATGCGCGGACGCGCGAGGAACCGCACGTCTTTTTGCCCAAGCGCCATCATCCCGCCGACAAAGCAGCCGATGGCGCCGGCGCCGGCGATCGCGATGACGGGTTTTTTTGAACCTTCGCTCACGCTATTTGATGTAGCGCTGACCCGCACCATGGGCAATGGCGAATGATGACGACATCACGCCCACCATCATGAATAATAAGTGCAAATTGATTGAGACCTTCATGATAGGCGATCAAGCTGTCCGGGCAGTCGAACGGATCGTCATGGGTGTCGCAGTTCATCTCCAGCGCAGCCTGCATGGACTCGCAACACAGCAATGATGGGTTGGGGTGCTGGGTGTGGGTCATAGCCTAAAAGTTTTTCTGATTACATCCACAAGAATCATCGCCGCACCAATATACAACTGTAGACTTTGACTTACTTTGCCGAGAATTTCACGATCGTCACGTCCATATGGGTCAATTTGTAATAAGCGTTTGCCATCACGTTCGCACGAGAAATATGTCGCCGAAATTTCGTCATGAATTTGGCGCCAATCCCGATCGCGAGAACCTTCAATAAATGATTTGATTTTGCCACCTTTAATCCAATCTTAGTTATGTAGCTTTCCATGAATTGACATATTCCGCGTTTTCAACAGACGCTGCGTCCTCACCGACATTCAGCGGATCGCGGGTGTCAATCATGACGGCGTATTCGTCGGTGGCCGGTATTTTCTGCTCCAGCATATTGGCAAGCGCTTTCGGGTGCGGCCCATGAGTGAAGCCCGAGGGGTGAAACGTCATCATCCCGGCGTCGATATTGTCCCGGCTGAAGAAGTCGCCGGCGTGATAAAAGAGGACCTCATCGTAATCGTCATTATTGTGAAAGAATGGGACTTTCAGCGCTCCGGGATCTGTTTCAAACGGGCGCGGTGCAAAGGTGCAGACGACAAAGCGGTCTGACAGGAATGTCGTGTGCGCCGATGGCGGGACATGATAGCGGTGGGACATGATCGGGCGAATGTCGCAGACATTTAAACGGACCGGCGATAAGTCGCCATGCCAGCCGACGGCGTCGAGCGGATTATAAGGGTATGTCGCTATCGACACTTCACCACGTTTTTTAATTTCAACGCGGGTCTCTCCGTCGTCAGCCTGGTGATCGTGAAACTGATCATTCATTTTTGGGGCATCCAGCATCGCCGGATCGAAAATTGCATGTGGACCGAGGAGCCCCTTGTCAGGCAAAGTGTAATGAGTGTTTGTCGCCTCAATCATCAGGATCGCTGCAGGGCTCGTCGGCGCCAGCCGCCACATGGTCCCGCGCGGCAGCATGATGTAGTCGCCCGGTTCAAAAGCAAGATGACCATAATCGCAAAATAGATCGCCCGCGCCGTCGTGAATAAACAATAGCTGATCGCCGTCGCCATTGCGGGCGAGGGCCGGCATCGCGGCGTCCAAATTCCAGAACCGAATTTCCGTTGCCTTGTTATTCAACACACGCGGCGCCGACCAGGGACTCGCCGAGCCAGCGTTTATTTTGACTAGATCAAATGCCCGCGGACGCAGGGGCCCTTCGAAATTTACCCATCCTGTGGGTGGGCGCTTGTGATGCATGAAGGCGGCGGGACCGAAAAACCCCTCCTTGGAGATTTCACGCTCGAAGGTCCCGTCCGGCATATCGGCATGGGCCTGCCGCGAGGCCTCGCCCTCCACATGGCTTGGCGTAATCCATTTGCGCGCCATCGGCGCCTCCTTGTTACAAAATCGAAATTAGTAACATTTGTTACCATTTTCACGAGGCCGCAGCAACCGCCTTGGCGCGCGGACCTGACGCTGTTACACGCCGACCCTATGACCATGGACTGGAACGGCGCGCTCGAACACAGCTTTGAAGAAGCGAAACCGTCGCTCGGAAAGGGCGCGGTTGCGGATTATATCCCGGCGCTCGCGGGCGCGGATCCGAAAGCATTTGCCATGGCCGTCATCGGTGTTGACGGCGCTGAAGCAAGCATCGGCGATGACACAACTGCATTTTCGATTCAATCGATATCGAAGGTCTTCACGTTGACGATGGCGCTCTCAGCGCGCCGTGAAAAACTCTGGAAGCGCGTGGGTAGAGAAGCCTCCGGCTCGCCGTTCAATTCCATCGTGCAGCTTGAACATGAACGCGGCGTGCCGCGCAATCCGTTCATCAATGCTGGCGCCATCGTTGTGACCGACACCGTAGTTAGCGATCACAGCGGCAATGCGCCGGCGAACGAAATTCTGGGCGTCGTTCGTCAAGCATCGGGCAATGATGCAGTGCGTATCAATAATGAGATCGCGACGTCAGAAGAAACCTGGGGCGATCGCAACCGTTCGCTTGCGTATTTCGCGAAAAGTTTCGGAAATCTTGAAAACCCCGCCGACGTAGTTTTAAAAACATATTTCCGGCAATGCGCTATCGAGATGACGGTTCGTGATCTTGCGCGCGCCGGGTTGTTTTTGACGTCGGGCGGCAAGGACCCGCTAACCGGCAAGTGTTTTCTTACTCGTGCGCAATCGAACCGCGTCAATGCATTGATGATGGCCAATGGTCATTATGATATGAGCGGTGACTTTGCGTTCCGTGTCGGCCTGCCCGGAAAGTCAGGCGTTGGCGGCGGCATCCTTGCGATCGCGCCGGGCTCGTGCGCAGTCGCTGTTTGGTCGCCGGGTCTCAATAGCGCGGGAAATTCCCTTGGCGGTACAGTCGCGATGGAGGCGTTCACAGACTGCACTGGCCTCAATGTATTCTCCGACAAAACCCCTCGGGCGTCGGATTATCGCGAGTGATGCGGCGCGCGTTCACAGTTCTGCCCCAATCACAGTTGTGCGATTAGCGCCTTGCCCTCAGCGCTTGATAGCGCCATATCGTTCTTTCGAAATTCATGACGACAGGTTGCCTCGATGAAAAAAGTCCCTCTCTTAATCCTGGGCTCCGGCCCCGCTGGCCTTACGGCCGCGATATACGCCGCGCGCGCCGGGTTGAAACCGGTTCTTGTTCACGGGCTCCAGCCAGGCGGTCAGATGACGATCACCACGGATGTGGAAAACTATCCAGGTTTTGCGGACACCATCCAGGGCCCGTGGCTGATGGAGCAAATGCAAAAGCAGGCCGAGCATGTCGGGACAGAGTTTGTCGCGGACCTCATTATCGACGTTGATCTGAACCGCCGCCCGTTCACCCTGAAGGGCGATAGCGGCGAAACCTATGAATGCGACGCACTTGTGATCGCAACCGGCGCGCAGGCGAAGTGGCTTGGTCTGTCGTCAGAGGAAAAATTTCAGGGCTTTGGCGTTTCGGCTTGCGCGACATGCGACGGATTTTTCTATCGCGGCAAGGACGTCATGGTTGTCGGCGGCGGCAACACAGCCGTCGAAGAAGCGCTCTATCTTTCCGGTCTTGCCAGCAAAGTGACGCTCGTTCATCGCCGCGATGAACTGCGTGCTGAGAAAATCTTGCAAACGCGATTGTTCGCCAAAGACAATGTCGAGATCATCTGGGATCATAACCTTGAAGAAATTCTCGGCGATGAGAACCCGCTCGGCGTCACCGGCGCCCGAATCGCTCACGCCAGAACTGGCGAGACTCGCGAAATTGATTTACATGGTGTTTTCATCGCTATAGGACATAAACCGTCTACGGAGCTTTTTGTCGATAAATTGCCCATGAACAGCCATGGCTATCTTGATACCGCGCCAGATTCGACGGCAACAAATATTCTGGGCGTCTACGCCGCGGGCGACGTTACCGATGATATTTATCGCCAGGCGGTGACCGCTGCAGGGATGGGTTGCATGGCGGCGCTAGAAGCGGAAAAATTCCTTGCCGCGCAAGAAACCGGTCAACAAGCCGCAGCGGAATAGGGCGGAGCGGTGAAGTATTTTACGGTTGCTCTTTTCGGCGCCGGAATACTTCTCGCATTCGGTTATCTCCATCTAAGTCCATTCACGAACACAGCCGCACGCGATGCTGACGGGACGGCGAAAACGATCTCGCGCGGCGGCTGTACAATCGAATATTATGTGCAAGGAACCGGTTCCCGCGTTATGCTCTTGGCGAGCGCGGGCCGGGCGGTGAGCGATTTTAACCAGCATGCAAGCGCGCTCGTCGACGCCGGTTACAAAACCGTTGCTGTTGAAGCGCCGGGAATTGGGCGGTCAGATTTGCCGGAGGGCGATCATCACCTGTATGATCTTGGCTCTGATGCGCGTGCGGTTATCGACGCGGATGGCGGCGAACCGACATCGTTTTTTATCGGCCATGCTTTTGGCAATCGCGTCGCCCGCGCGACATCGTTGCGATATGAAAAAATTTCGCGCGGCGTTATCCTGTTGGCGGCAGGCGGATATAAGCCGGTCCCTAAGAAGGCAGAAATCGCTCTTAAAAATTTATTCAACCCGGGACGTTTCGGCCGCCTGCGATTGGCGGATTTGAAATATGCGTTTTTCGCCGATGGCAATGAACCGCCTGATGATTGGCGGCGAGGATGGCATATCGACACCGCTTTGTTGCAAGGCGCGGCGAGCGGTTTAACCCCCGATAAAGAATGGCGGTCTGGGGGGACTGCGCCCATGCTAGTGGTGCAGCCAGCCGCAGATGCGATCGCGCCAAAAGAAGATGCCGCAGATCCTTTGAAAGCAAATTATCCTGATCGCGTCACAGTCGCCCTTGCCGAGAATGCCGGTCACGCGCTGTTGCCAGAGCAACCGGACCTGGTCGCCGGTAGCGTGATAGCGTTCCTGACCGCATATTCCAGCGAATAAAATGTGCGGGCGTCCGATATGGATGGCGCGTGGGATGCAACATTTTATTACCGGCGGTTGTGATTTGCCCAATGTTGCACTCGGACCACATCGCTCTGTACGCCAGCGTTTGTGTGACGAATTTATCGAGACATGGCAGTTCCCGCGGTTGCGTTGGTCGAGAATTTAGCCGACTTATCTTCACGCCGCAAAATGGCGTTATGGTTGCGTTTCAATATTTTTGAGAATGAGTATCTCCATGATCGTTATGGAAATCCAATGCACAGCAAAAATGACCGCGCCGGCAAATTATTTGACGCCGCTATACCGGACCAGAATCGGCTGCGGCCCGCGCAGAGGCTGGGAACGAGTTTCTCCACGGAAGGTACTTTTTAAATTTGCGCTCTGTGAGCAGGGTGTTTGGTAGGAAATGTTGATGTTGCGTTCGATTATTCTTTCACTACCGTTCGTTGTCGGAATTGCCCAAGCAGAAGATACAATCGTCGTCACAGCCGAACGCCGCGCTGCACCCATCGAGGATGCGCCGGCGTCGATTGCCGTTGTCGACTCAGACAAACTCCGGCGCATTAATGCCGATCACATCGCCGAGGCGCTGGCGCGCGCACCGGGCGTCAACCTTCATCGCGGATCCGGCGCTGAACATCTAACCGCGATACGTTCGCCTGTGCTTACGGGCGGCGCCGGCGCGGGATCGTTCTTGTTTTTGGAAAATGGCGTTGCCTTGCGATCGGCAGGATTCGCCAATGTAAACGGATTGTTCGACGCCAATTTCGAAATTGCCGATCAAATCGAAATCGTTCGCGGGCCATCGGGTGCATTATACGGCGCCAATGCTATCCACGGCGTCGTCAATGTGCTGACGCCGAAACCGGGTGCAGACCTTTCCGTTTTCGCCGAAGTTTTCGGCGACACCGAAGCGCGGTTCAAAGGCAAGGGAGTAATTTCCGGCGGCAACCAGGCGCAACAGTTTCTGGCGGGCGTTTCGGTGACGTCGGAAGCTGGCTATCGTGAAAACGCCGGGCTGGACCAACAAAAATTTAATCTTCGCCATTTTGCCAATGGCGACGCATACACGATCGATACCATTTTTTCCTTCGTGAATACCGAACAGGAAACAGCCGGGTTTATTTTTGGCCGTGATACGCTGTTTGATCGTGACGCGCGCCGAACAAATGATTTCCCGCAAGCCTATCGCGACGCCAAGTCGCTACGCTTGCAATCCACGCTGGCGCTAAACCTCGATGAGAAAACTGAACTTCGTATTACTCCCTATGGTCGCTGGAACGAGATGGAGTTTCCGCAGCATTTCCTTCCCTCTAATGCGCTGGAAGAAAATTCACATTGGAGTATCGGCGTTCAAAGCGCCGTTTATCACGATGCAGGAAAGCTCTCTGTCATCACGGGCGTCGATGCAGAATACACCGAAGGCGCGTTACGCGAGTTTCAAGAGAGATCGACAATTTTCTCTTTTACACAAGGGCTGCATTACGACTACGACGTTAGCGCCGTAAATGCGTCCGTGTTCTTAACCGCCGACTATGCCCTTAATTCAAAAACGACGGTTCGCGCGGGCGTGCGTGTCGATGGGTCAACCTATCAGTATGAAAACAATGCGCCCGATGGAATCGTCGGTCGGTTTTTGCGGCTGCCTGATCAGACCGATAAATTCTTAACGGCAAGCCCGAAAGTCTCCATAAGGCATCACTTTTCGGATGCGTTTTCCGGTTATGCCTCCTATGCGCGCGGCGCCCGCCCGCCACAGACAACGGACCTATACCGTCTGCAGATAAACCAGACAGGTGATCGCGCCCGCCCTGAATTGATCGACGCGTTCGAGGCCGGCTTCAATGCATCACCAGCTGAGGCAATTCAATTAAGCCTTGCCGGGTATTTCATGGACAAGCGAAATTTCTTCTTTCGCGACGCAGACGGATTTAATGTTGCAAATGGAAAAACCCGCCATGTCGGCATGGAAGCCGATGTAGCCATCACGCTTCATGAGACTTTTGAAATCGTCAGCGCCGTTAGTTGGGCGGCGCATACCTATCGCTTTAATCGGGCAACCGGCAATATATTCGAAAGCATCATGAGCGGCGCCGACGTTGACACAGCGCCGCGATTGCTCGCCAATACGCGCGTCATTTGGCGTCCGGCGCCGGCGCTGACGTTGGAGGTAGAATGGCGAAAGATCGGAGAATATTTCACCGATGCTGCGAATGATCATTCCTATGAGGGCTATGATCTCGTCAATATTCGGGGACAGGCGCATCTTTCTGACCGGTTGTCTGCGTATGTAACGCTGCGAAATGTCGGCGACACCCTCTATGCCGAACGCGCAGATTTCGCCTTTGGCCGTGAGCGGTTTTTCCCGGGCGAAGAGCGCACGCTAGGAATAGGATTTCGGTTCCAACAATGAAATCGACGTGGAAATAATGCCAAGCCTGCAAACGCACGCCCTGAACTTGTTCCTGCGCAGGGGCATGAAATCAAAACCACTTCATGAAATGGATCCTAACGAGCTTCGTGCGCATGTTGAGAAATGGTCTTTAAATGCCAACCCCAAAGGGGTTTCGGTCGAGCGTGTCGATGACGGCGCCCTGATCGGCGAGTGGCAACGTCCGGAAAATTCCACCGGCGACGGTTTGATTTTGTATCTTCATGGCGGCGGTTATGTTTTTGGTTCGCCAAAAACCCATCGGCCTGTGAGCGCCGCTCTTGGGCGCGGCGCAGGACGATGTGTATTTTCGCTGGACTACCGGCTGGCGCCAGAGAATCCTGTGCCTGCTGCGGTTGACGACGCGCTCGCTTGTTATCGCGCATTGCTGGAGATGGGCTATGATGGCGCTTCGATTTCATTAGCTGGCGATTCAGCCGGCGGCGGCCTGGCGCTTGCACTGACATTGGCGGTAAAAGAACGCGGCATTGCAATGCCCGGAAGTCTCGTGCTGTTTTCTCCCTGGACCGACCTAACGGTTTCCGGAGAAAGCATTCGGTCGAATGAAAAGACAGATGCAATGTTTCAGGCGGCGCATATCATCGGCGGCGCCAAGCGTGTACTTGGCGACTGCGAGCCATCCGCTGCGTTCGCGTCGCCCTTGTTTGCGGACCATCGAGGTTTTCCGCCGACATTGATCTTCGCCAGCGACAATGAAGTGCTGCTTGACGATTCAACAAGGCTTTATGAGCGGATGCGCGCCGTTGGCGTCGATGCTACGTTGGTTGTGGAAAACGATCTGACGCATGCCTGGCCGATATTTGTAAGCTGGACGCCAGAGGCGAAGGCTGCAGTCCGACGGGCATCTTCCTTTATCGAAACGCAAGCAAGAATGGAGCGAGGTGCATGAACCCAAACATCGCCAAATTGATTGTTGCGATTGTTCTGGATATTCTCGACTTTACGGTTGGACGTATTCCGGGATTTGAATTTGTCTTTGATGTGGTTATGGGCGTTGCCGCCGTCATATTGTTCGGCTGGGCAGGATTGTTTGCATTTTGGGAGCTTGGCGACCCGACTGGTCAAGTTGACGGATTCATCCCTACACTGACGTTAATTGCGCTAAGCCAACTGAATAAAGGCGGAAAAAAATCAACCCACCCGGAAATTTAATCCCGGGTGGGCCAATTCTACGCAACAATGAAAAGCGTTAGTTGTTTTTAGTACCGACCGCGGCGTCTGCGATCGCGGCCGCCATACTCGCGGAAGGAGCCGTCTTCCCAATAGGTATCGCCATATTGCGGGTCTTCATAATAGTACCGGCCTGAATACCGATCATATCGGCGGTGACCGTGATCGCGTGCACGGCCCCAACACGTGCCAGCGCGCGAACAGCCCTCGTATGCGCCAAGCGCTGCGCCGATTAGCGCGCCATAAGCTGCGCCTTTACCCGGACGACCAGCGAAAATTTCACCAGCAATTGCGCCGCCAGCGGCACCGATTGCAGCGCCGGTAAGCGCGCCTTCGCCTGTTGATTGGCACCCCGTTGCGGCAAGCAACATTGCGCCAGAAGCCACAATCAAATTCTTCATTTGCCCATCTCCTTTTGACCAGCGCCTTGTTGTCAATTCCTGGCCTGTATTGCTGGAAAACCCAGCCCGTTTGCGGTGTTCAGCCGCCTCAATGCCAAAATTGACGGCCATCCAAGGCCAGAATGAGGCAAGGGTCTGTCCGAATTGGGTCATCTGCTTCACAGTGTTGCGAGGTCTCGCAAAGCCGGTAAGTTGGCGATCACATCATACAAAAGGAATTCAAATCATGTCGGAGCAGAAAGCGAAAGCAATTTACCTAAAGCGCTACCCGGTCGGCATGCCCGCGGCGGACGAATTTGAAATCAAGAATATCGACATTCCTCAACCTGGCGATGGTGAAATGCTTTGCCGCACAGTCTGGATGTCCGTTGATCCATATATGCGCGGTCGAATGCGCCCTGACGTTAAGAGTTATATACCGCCATTTTCACTGGACGCGCCTTTGGAAGGCGGCGCTGTGTCGGAAGTTCTCGAATCGAATGTTGAAGGGTTTACGCCAGGCGATTATGTCGTTGATTTCGCTGGCGGTTGGAAAACCCACTATATCTCAAAGGGCGAACGAACCCAGAAAGTCGACCCAAATATGGCGCCGCTATCGGCCTATCTCGGCGTACTCGGTATGCCGGGGATGACGGCGTGGGCCGGCGTTACGCAAATCCTGAAACCGGTTGAGGGGGAAACTCTGTTTGTTTCAGGTGCTGCTGGCGCTGTGGGCTCCGTTGTTTGCCAGCTTGGTAAAGAAAAGGGCTGCCGTGTAATCGGATCCGCCGGTTCTAAAGAAAAATGCGACTGGTTGCGCGAAGAAGCGGGTGTCGACGTGGCGCTGAACTACAAAGATTACTCAAACGCCGGCGAACTGACAAAGGCGTTGGCCGAAGCCGCACCAAAAGGCGTCAATTGTTATTTCGAAAATGTCGGCGGCGACCACCTTGAAGCGGCGCTCAATTGTATCGCCATGGGGGGGCGAATAGCATTGTGCGGGATGATTGCTGTTTACAACGATACGAGCCCGCCCGCGGGACCCCCAAACCTTGTGAACCTCATAGGCCGGGGCGTTATGGCCCGGGGCTTCATTGTTTCTGAGTACGCCGATAAGGCGATGGATTTCGCCATGGAGGTTGCACCGATGCTGGGCGCCGGAAAAATCAAGTTTCAGGAGACGAAATATGACGGCCTCGGGCAGGCGCCGGCGGCCTTTCTAGGGCTGTTCAAGGGCGAAAACGCTGGCAAGGCCGTCGTTCGGGTCGGCCCCGACAAAGCCTGATGATTCGACCGAAAATACTGCCTTGACGACTGGGATGCGCTGTCATACACCGCAGCCCTTCCGGCGCGCGCGCCGGCGCAAATTTTGCGGGTGTAGCTCAGTTGGTTAGAGCGCCGGCCTGTCACGCCGGAGGTCGCGGGTTCGAGTCCCGTCACTCGCGCCATTTTCTTAATGTCCGACCCGGAGACAATGGTAACAGATTGTACCTAAGACATAGGTGACAACCTCGCGCCGAACGGGTTGTCGATAGGTTGCAACGTTCTCTGTTCCAAGTCGATATAGCCAAGATCATAGTGCATGAAGCTGGTGAGCCAAATGCCGTCCTCGACCTCCTTGATTCCAATTTTTGACCGGGGAAACGCAACTAATTCGAATGCAATTTTCAAGTTTTCGCGATGATTCTTCCAAGTCAAAGGCGCGGAATTGATCCACGTTACTCGCAAGATTTCTAAAAAGGTTCGCGCCCAGGTTGAGGCGCACCTCGGCTTCACTCAGCATTCAGATAATTTGTTCTGGTTTAAATCGTTTCCGGCTCATTCTCTTCTCCTTCGAGTTATGAGTTTAACCAGATTCTCTCCCACACGCCGGACTACCTTTTCCAACCCAGGTCAGTGAAAAATGATGGCGTAAGATA
>JABDJK010000111.1 GCA_013002535.1 Hyphococcus sp. | reverse complement strand
GGTCGAGGTAAAACGGGACGGCGTCGATATTTGCGGACCTAGCGAAAAGCGCAGGGTCGCGCAGATGCCATAATCCGTCTGCGGATTGTGTTGTCGGTTGGAACCATGACGCTGGCGGGGCCGGGTTTGCCGGTGCGCGGAACAGGCCGGTGACGGTGACACGTCCATCTTCAGCCACGGCAATATTTTCACCCTGCGCCAGCTTTTGCGGAACGAATCCGCGATTGATGTAGACGAACGATCCGCTTTCGAGTTGCAACGGCGTAAACACAAAAACGCCCGGCGTTCCTTTGATAGCGCCAAAAACTCGCGTTTCATGATCGCGCACATATACGCCTTCGACGACAACCGGCGTATAATCCAATTCATCGCCTGCATTCATCGCGGAGATTGCCTCCTCGAATTTAATCGGCGCTGCATCAATGCGGGCATCGACACGGGAAATTAGATCGCGCTTCCACTGCAAGCGCTCTAGCTGCCAATTCCCAAGAGAAACAAGGACGCCTAACCCAAGCGCAGCAAACAGCGTCAATACGGGACGAAACTGAAACCGACGGCCGGCAAACATGGCGCTACTCTTCCAGCCGGCCTTCAGCGGCCGTGTTAACGTATTGCAGCGCAATCATGGTCGCTTTCAATGGGCGCAACAAAACGAGACACAAAACAATGACTGAGCCAGCGCTGATTGCAAATGCGGCCCACATGGGAGCATACCAGACATATCGAGCGATGAAGGCTAGCGCGACGGCGAAAAACCCGGCAATGAAAATCACGAATACAGCAGGACCGTCGCCACTATCGGCTTTGGCGTAATCAAGCCCGCATGTTTCGCATCGCTCATCAAGCTTCAGGAAGCCGTCATAGAGCGCCCCCTGGCCGCAGCGCGGGCATTTGCACGCCATGCCAACCGAATAGGGCGACACCGGCGGATAATAGGTCATTGCGCTGACGCCGGCTCGATCTCGAAAATGATATCGCCGTCTTCCGGCGCAACCGTTTTGCCGCGATGATAAATCTTCGCGGCTTTCCTGGCGCCGCGCAGCGATTTCAAAATACAGATATCGCTATTGTCGTCGTCAACTTCCATGTCGCCGCGATCTATTAACCGCTGACGTTCGCGCTCCGGCAAATCATTGCACATCATCATTTGCAAGCGGAAAAATTCACTGTCGCCCGCGCCGTAATAATAGGCGTAGTTCTCGTCACTCTCATCAGACTGAACCAGATAGCCGCCACGCCCGACCCGGCGAAAACGCATCAGCGTTGCATCGTCCGGCTCGTCATCTTTGATGAAACGATATAGCCCGGTCTCGTCGCTATCGACTGCAAAAGTGTTGCAGTCATCGCCGGCGTCATCGGAAACCGGACAGATCGTATAGACGCCATTGTTAATCGGCGTCGCGCGCCCGGTATTCTCATCCAGCAAAGGAACTTCGGAAACGAGACACCCGCTGAGCGCAAACGCCGCGCCGGCTGCCATTGTTCGATTAATCGTCAGAGAGCGCATCATCGCCCTCCTTTTGGTTTTCGCCTTACGACAACAATCCCTGATTGCCGAGGACATAGATGAAGGCAAACAGGAACAGCCAGACCACATCGACAAAGTGCCAGTACCAGGCCGCGCATTCAAAACCGAAATGGCGTTCTGGCGTGAAATGACCGGCAAGAGCACGGAACAGACAAACAATCAGAAAGATCGTTCCGATAATAACGTGGAGGCCATGAAAGCCCGTCGCCATGAAAAACGACGCGCCATATATGCCGCCTCCTGAAAACTTGAATAGGCCATAGGCGAGCGCTTCGTAGTACTCAACCGCCTGCAAGGCTGTAAAAAACAGACCGAGGACAATCGTTATGATAAGGCCCTGAACAAGACCTTTCTGGTCGTTGTTCTGAACCGCATAGTGGGCCCATGTCACGGTCGTGCCGGACAACAAAAGAATGATCGTGTTGATCAGCGGCAAACCCCAGGGCGACAAAGGTTCGACGCCAACTGGCGGCCAGACCCCGCCAGTTGAATGAATGCGCCCGTCATTGCCGATATAGGCAGGATCGCCATTGGCGTTCAGCATTTGTGTGCCGTCGGCGAGCATAACGGGGTCGCCGGCGCCAGGAAAAAGAGCGGCGCCAAAAAACGCCCAGAACCACGCCGCGAAGAACATGACTTCCGACGCAATGAAAAGGAGCATGCCGTAGCGAAGGCCAAGACGAACAACGGTGGACGTATTCTCGCCCGTCAGGCTTTCCTTGATGACATCGCGCCACCAGCCGACAAACGTAATCAAAATGCCCGTGAAGCCAATGAGAAAGAGCCAGTTGCCTTGCAGTGAGAGAAAGGGGCTCGCGGATGACCCAAGAACGAGACCGTCGCCGCCGCCGGATGATTTCATCCATGCAACTGCGCCGATCATCATCATCGCAGCCGCAATGGATCCGACCAGCGGCCAGGGAGATGGATTGACGAGGTGGTATTGGTGTTTGACTTCTGCGCCGGCCATTTATCGCCCCTCATGGAATCTTTCAGGATTTCGCGCCGTTTTATACTGTCGCGCCGCCAAAATCCAAGGGCCCGGCGTCAGTATAATCGTAGGGGCCCCGCGCCATAGAGCCGCAGCGGCAAGTGACGCGCTAAATCGGCGGATCGAAAGGCTTTGCGAATGTAAATGCGCCCGGCCGCGGACCCAATTTCGCCAAATGCTCCAACTTCGCTTTTGCCTCGTCAAGGCTTGGGTAATGGCCGGCGGCAACCCACCAGAGAACAGCGTGGGGCGCTTCCATCGGCTCAAAAAATTCGGCGCGCCGTTTGAAGATTTCCACATGCGCTGAATTAAAGGCAAAAGCTTTCAGATCAGCGACCGAATCCCAAACGCTCATATTTACAATGACTAACGGGTCGTCGAAGGCGGAAATGCCGGTGGCGTTGCCGCTCTCATCTTTCAGACGCCAGACAAAACCCGGCGACGCCTCAGCCAGTTCATTGATCCGGTCGAGATTGTCGAAAAAGACCGCGTTCGATGGATCCCCCTCCGGCGCTTTCAACCGGGCGATATTTATCTGGGCGAGTTGGTATGCCGGCACTTTGGCTTTCCCTTATGGTCTGCTGGCCTAACCAGCGACGATTGATGTAAGCTGGCGTAGAGACATCGACAACTTATTGGCGCCTGTAATGAAACTATTGAAATCCCTATCCGCGTTATTGTTATTGGTCGTTGGTTGCGCCAGCACTGGCGACGCTGCGGAAAGCAACGGAGCCAAAGTCGTCGAAGCCGCCGCTTACGCACCGATGGAAATATTTGCACCGCTTGCAGGGCGAACGTTTAAAGGAGACGGTACGGGCCCTGGCGGCGAACCGATAATCGATATCGTCAACTACGAATTCATTCTCGGCGGGCGGGCGTTTCAGGCGACGCACAAGCTGAAAGACAGCGCTTATGGCGGGCGCACGATTTTCTTTTTCGATGAAGGCGCAAAGAAATACATCTTCCACTATTTCACCACTGCTGGTTTCCATACGACCGGCGAAGTTGAACCAACTGAAACGGGCTTTACAGCGAGCGAGTCTGTCGCGGGACATGAATCTATCGTCGAGGTGCGCTCTGAAATTATTATTGATGGAGATGTCATCCGCGTCGCAGCAAAGTATATCGACAAGAACGGCGACACCGCCGAGGGCGGAGAGCGTGTCTATCAACCTGTTGAACATGCAATTTTGTTTTTCGATGCGGCTGATGCGGCAATTGGCGCTGCATCGGAGTAGACCGCCCAGCCTGATTTGCAAACCCCGATCACCAAGTGCGCATTTTCGTCGCTGAAGGCTTTGCATGCCAAAGCAAATCACCCTAGCGTCCGCCGCGCAAATAAAAGTTCCGGGGGCGAGAGCTTGCGCGTCCGCGCGCACAACACCCACAAGAAAGGGCGCAAAATATGGGCATGATGGACGAATTCAAGGAGTTTGCCGTCAAGGGAAACATGGTCGACATGGCTGTCGGCATCATTATCGGCGGCGCTTTCGGCACCATCGTCAAATCGCTGGTCGATGATATTATTATGCCGCCGATCGGGTTGGCCATGGGCGGCATTGATTTTTCCAATATCGTCTTTACCCTGAAAGAAGCAACGGCCGATGCTGAAGCGGTGACAATGAACATTGGCATGTTCATCAACAATATCATTTCATTTCTGATCGTAGCCTGGGCCGTGTTCCTGCTGGTCAAAGGCATGAACAAGATGAAGAAAAAAGCCGAGGAAGAGCCGGCCGAACCGCCAGCACCGCCGAAATCCGAAGTGCTTTTGGAAGAAATTCGCGATGCCCTGAAAGCGCGGGGCTAAAAAGCAAGCACGCTCTTAAAACAGTCTACCCCACCCCAGTGAGTAAAAAGACCCGGTTTCTACCCAAAAGGCGAGACCGGGTCTTTTCATTGAGAGTATATTGCGCTTCATGCTCGCACGCGTAGAATAGCTCTTCAACCAATGGAGGCGCAGGTGAACTAATCCGCAGTCTAATTATTTACGACATTTGACTGAAAGGATTTCCCATGCCCGCCGAAGACTCGCATTCGTTCCCGCCGCCAGCAACGCGCTTTCCCGTTCCGCTGCCTGAAGGCTCGCACCATCCCGGCACTGTTTTTCTGAAAGCTGTCATCGACCACCCGCGCTGGCAGGTTGGCAATTACAGTTACGCATCGACTTTTGATCCTCCTGATGATTGGGCGTCACGCCTGGCGCCGCATCTTTATGATTTCTCACCGGAGAAACTGGTGATCGGCAAGTTTTGCCAGATCGCTCACCGCGCGCAGTTTATTACAGCATCGGCAAACCATCGCTATGACGGGTTCTCGAGTTTCCCATTCGCCGTCTTTGGCGGCGGCCCAGCGCAGGACCGCCCATCCATGCCAGGACCAGGGCCGGACACCATTATCGGCAATGACGTCTGGATCGGACAAGGCGCCATGATACTGCCGGGCGCAACGCTCGGTGACGGCGTTATCGTCGGCGCCGGCGCGGTCGTCAGCGGTTCCGTTCCGGATTACGCTATTGTCTCCGGCAATCCGGCGGTCTTACGGCGCCCGCGCTTTCCCGAAGAGGCAATTACGCGCCTCAAGGAAGTCGCCTGGTGGAACTGGCCGATTGAGAAAATCTTGGAGCACGAAGCAGCGATTTGCGGCGGAGAGCTCGACGCGCTGGAAAAGGCGGCGCGAAGTTAAATCCGAATTCAGCGGGCTTCACATCGCGTCGCTAACAGCTGCGAGAATTGATAAAACACAGATCGCGATCATCAGCACCAACATGATGCGCGATATGATGTTCGGTGTTGAGACTGATTGCATTATGCTTTCATCGCCGCGCGCTTTCGACACCGCGTGAAATTTTCGAACTTCGTCAAAGACGGCTGGTTGAAAAAATTGCGGTAGTATTATTCCGATAAAGCTGCCGATGGTAATTTTTTCGGCGCGCGATTTCAACAGTGCGTCGTCGCTCGTTTCCCCAATTTCAGGGCCTTTGGTTGAAAACGCGATGGCTCCGATTACGGCCGGAATTAGAACTGAAATCGCCAGCCCCATCAGGTTTTCTCCAAAGTTGCGCGCCAGGTAAAACACGAAGGACGGCAGAAAAAATGCCGCGCCGAATGCCGCGCCGCGCATCGCCGCCTGTTGCAGAGTTTCGCTTCTCCGCCCAAACCATATGGCGAGAGCCGGCAGTGTAACCAACCAGACTTGGAAAGGCAGTTTGTCAGCCGCGCCAGCCCATCCTTTCGCGCCGCCAGCAAGGCCGCCGGCGATCAGCAATACAAACGCTGTCGCCCTGATCACCCGATCTTTCATTTCGCCAGCCGCATCGCCATCACCGACAGCGGCGCGGTTTTCATCGCTGAGGAAAGTGTTTGGCGTATTTTTCAACGCGCGCTGCAACATTGTCCCAGCGCCAAAGGTAATGCCGGCGCACGCCAGGAAAAAAACATAACTGAGCGGCGCGTCGTATAAATTTACATTGTTCCGCCCCAAAATTCTGGTGATTGTTTTCGCTAGATAAGTCGTCAGAGCAACAAAAAAGGCTACGCCAACCGCGGAAAACCCGATCTTCGCCTCAATATGCTTTCCGGCCTCAGATGTGTTTTTGTAAAACCACCAGCCGGAAAATCCCAAGCATGCTATCGCAAACAGAAAAAACAACATTTCCGTTACTCCGATCTCGCCCTTCGCAGGCGCCAAGTCACCAGAATTATACGCAACCGGGGAAATGCAACGTTTTAACCAATGACGATACGCACACAGTCGGATTATTGCAAAGAAACGGCGCGGGCAGACCCGGCATTAAGCACCCGGCGGCGTCAGCCCAACCAATAACCCCACAAACAGTCGGGCATCGCCCATTGCCGCGTCGGCGAGCGCCGTCTATATGCCACGCCTTGTCGCTTAACGTTAGAAACCATGACGCCGCTTAAAAACATCCGCAATTTTTCGATCGTCGCCCATATCGACCATGGGAAATCGACGCTCGCCGACCGCCTGATCCAGGTGACCGGCGGCCTATCGGACCGCGAGATGAAAGAACAGGTGCTCGATTCCATGGAATTGGAGCGCGAGCGCGGCATCACCATCAAGGCCCAGACTGTGCGCCTCAACTACAAGGCGTCTGACGGCGAGACTTATGTTTTGAACCTCATCGACACGCCCGGTCATGTGGACTTCACCTATGAAGTCTCGCGTTCGCTTTCAGCCTGCGAGGGCGCGCTTCTGGTTGTCGACGCAAGTCAGGGTGTTGAGGCCCAAACCCTCGCCAATGTCTACCAGGCGATTGATGTTGATCTCGAGATTGCACCGGTCCTCAACAAAATCGATCTCCCCGCCGCGGAACCTGATCGCGTCAAAGCGCAGATTGAAGATGTCATTGGCATAGACGCCTCGGACGCGGTCGAAATTTCCGCCAAAACCGGCGTTGGCGTTCCCGATGTATTGGAAGCGATCGTTTCGCGCCTGCCCGCGCCGGAAGGGAACCGCGATGCGCCGCTGAAGGCGCTTTTAGTTGATTCATGGTACGACCCTTATCTTGGCGTTGTCGTTTTGGTGCGGATTATCGACGGCGTTCTCAAAAAAGGCATGCGCATTCGCATGATGGGCGCCAACGCAGTATACGGCGTTGATCAGGTCGGCGTTTCAACGCCGAAGAAAACACCGGTCGCCGAACTTGGCCCCGGCGAGATTGGCTACCTCACCGCCTCCATCAAGGAAGTTGCAGACACCAAAGTCGGCGACACGATTACTGACGACAAAGCGCCCTGCGCCGAGGCGCTGCCCGGCTTTAAACCGTCCGTCCCCGTTGTTTTTTGCGGCATCTTCCCGGTCGACGCCAACGATTTCGAAGATCTGCGTGAGGCCATGGGCAAGCTCCGCCTCAATGACGCCAGCTTCGAGTTCGAAATGGAAACCTCAGCTGCGCTCGGTTTTGGTTTCCGCTGCGGGTTTCTCGGCCTCCTACACCTGGAAATCATTCGCGAGCGGCTGGAGCGCGAATTCAACCTCGATCTCATCACGACGGCGCCGAGCGTTGTCTATGACATCCACCTTACCGACGGGACGCAGATTGAGCTGCACAATCCTGCGGACATGCCAGACCCTGTGCGCGTCGATCATATCGAAGAGCCGTGGATCAAGGCGACGATCATGGCGCCCGACGAATATCTCGGCGGGATTTTGAAACTTTGCGAGGAACGCCGCGGCATTCAGCAGGACCTTACCTATGCCGGAGCGCGCGCCATGGTGGTCTATGAGTTGCCCCTCAATGAAGTCGTTTTTGATTTTTACGACCGTCTAAAATCCGTTTCAAAAGGCTATGCGAGTTTTGACTATCAATTAATCGAACATCGCCCCGGCGATCTCGTCAAAATGCAAATCCTCGTCAATGACGAGCCGGTGGACGCGCTTTCCATTGTCGTTCACCGCGACAAGGCGCAGGCGCGCGGGCGCGCCATGTGCGAAAAGCTGAAAGACCTGATCCCGCGTCACATGTTCAAGATTCCAATTCAAGCGGCGCTCGGCGGGCGCGTTATCGCGCGCGAGACCATTGCCGCCATGCGCAAGGACGTCACCGCTAAATGCTACGGCGGCGACGCTACGCGCAAACGCAAGCTTTTAGAAAAACAAAAAGCCGGCAAGAAAAAAATGCGCCAGTTCGGCAAAGTCGAAATCCCACAGGAAGCGTTTATCAAAGCGTTGAAGATCGACGGGTAAGTTAACCGGCGATTTGGCCTTCTGACAAACGCACTCTATCATTCGCGCCGACATGATCCGCTCCACCCAACAATCTCTCGATCAAGACCCGAATTTTCGCTGGCGCGGAGGCGATGTTTCGCGCATTGAAAACCTTTCCGATATTGTCTTCGCGCTGTCGCTCAGCTTGCTCGCTGTCGCATCGAGCGCCCCGGCGACGTTTGTTGAGCTGACCGACATCTTCCGCAGCGCGCTTGCGTTTGCCGCCGCCTTCGCAATCCTTCTCTTGATCTGGCATTATCACTATATCTATTTCCGGCGGTACGGGTTGAATGATGGCAAGACGGTGTTCTTGAATGCGCTGCTTTTGTTCGTCGTGCTTTTATTCGTCTATCCATTGCGCTTTCTGACCGACTTCATCTTTACGCTGATCCCGGCGTTTTTCGTCGGATTCGACATTCTGGAGCCTATGGTCCGCTCGATTGAGGATGGGCGCGATCTGTTGATCATTTATTCCTTTGGCTACGCTGCTGTGTTCCTCATCATCGCCGGCATGTACGGTCATGCGCTGGCGAAACGCGATGCGCTCGATCTCGATACGATCGAGCTTATCCTGACAACACAAACCCGCGACGCCGCGCTGGCGCAAGCGGCAATCGCCTTGTTTGTCATCGCCGTGGCGCAATTCACGCCAATGTCCGCCTGGGCAGGCCCCCTTTATTTCCTCAGCGGCCCGGCCGAAGCGTGGATCAGACGCAAGACACCAACGCCGATAAAGACCTAAAGAAAACGCGCCACTGGACGGTAGAAATCATCGTCTTTCCAATACCCGTTATGGGAAAGCGGGTTCCAGAAGGTGAATGCATTGCCGGCTTTGATTGGCGTCTCGCGCAGTTCTTCCCCGTCAACCAGTTTTTCGTAATTCCGGCCAATGTCCTTTAGCGGATATCCAAGCACATCATCCTTGCCATAGAAATTGAACCACTAGGGTTTGAGCGTTTTATCTGGCTGAAGGTTTGTCTCCGGAAACTCGATCGGAAACACTTTGTTGGGTCGATAAGCAAACGTGAAAAGCGGAATATTGCAACCGAAAGTGATCAACCCACCCATGGTTTTGAGGCGCTGAAAATCTGTCGGGCGCGAGGCCGGTTTTTTCATCACATCATAGAGATAATTCGACATGATATGACCATCAAGAGAGTGCGCCAGAACAATCAGCGGCGCACCGGGATCAACATCACCCTACGGGTCTTTGATGGTTTTCTCAACGCGGGCGTGAATATCCTCATAGGTCGTGTCATTGAGATCGCCGGTTTTTTGATAGGCCGACACGCGCCCGCCAGATTGCATAAGACAAATGATCTGATCTTGTCGCTGCGTGTGCGGCCCTTGATGCTCGCGAGATATTCGTCCTGACGTTTCTGCAAGACAACTCACGAGAAAAATTCCCGCCATGCGAATTCAGCGTCGAACTGCGCCTCACCCAATTCACGAGCGATGCAATCACGGAGCTCGTTCGAAAAGACGAGCTTGCTTGTTCGCGTTGGTGTCGTCTCACCTTGGCTGCCAATGCCGTGAATGACGGTGACCGCAGTTTTCTTGGTCATAACGATCTCTCCCGGCTGGTCTCGAGCCAGCCATATCGAATGCTTGCAATTTTTGATGTGAGAAATAACACAAATTCGCGAACGAAACTTCAGGCGCTTTTCCAGCCGGGAAATTTCTAATGGGCCGAACCAATACCGCTTAACCCCGGCAGATCGGACGATTGTTCGGGCACGGGTTTGGCACATACGCCGCGACCGCTGCGGAAAAATCACCCCACGAAACCGGTTTGCGGCCATGCGCGGAAAGAACCATTTCAACGTCAAAACCGAGGCCGTCGATTGCTTCTTTCAGTTTCACGGAGCCAAGCGCCGCCGGTGCAATCGCGTCCTCGTAAAGACCGGTATAATGATCTGCCTGGAAGACAGCTTTGACTGACGGGATATAAACTAACGCATAACTTTCCTGGTGGTTGGTCGCGATATCGTAAATCTCGACGGGGCCAAGGGTCATTTTCTCATCAAGCAACACCAAACGATCTTCGGAAATTTTTGTTCCTGCGGCTGTATTAATATTGGCGACAGCATTAGACGGCGTCACGAATATCACGCCCAGCGCTTCAGCATCGCCCATGCCGCCTAAATGATCTGTATGGTGATGGGTGGCAATTTGATAACGCAGTGGTTTATCGTGACCGACAGCTTCTTTATACGCTTCCCAGCGGTCGTTGAGGCCAGCATAGCCGCCAACAGCAATAATATGATC
>JABDJK010000108.1 GCA_013002535.1 Hyphococcus sp. | reverse complement strand
AAAATTCAAACGCCGGCGCCTGGCTAAAAGTCAAATCCGCCGCGAACAAGCGCTGTTGTCGCCGGCGCGATCCCGGCTTCGCCAAAAGTCTGGTGAATTAGATTGAAATCGATGTCGCCAAGAGGGCCCGCCCGGAGCGTATATCCTGCCTCGAAATCCAGCTGGCGCCGTTCAGGGGCGAGCGGCGTGCGTCGTGATGAAAAGATTATTTCTTCAGTGATCTTGTCGAAACCGGTCGGCAGGGTTGAAGTGAGTGCGCCAGTTTCAATCTGCAGCGGCTGGCTGACGCCGATCCAAAAACTGTCACCTTTTGCGATGAGGGAGGAGCGTATGATTGCGGCGGAAAATTGCGATGTCATCAGATTTGAAAACCCGTCAATGAAATTTCCAAGCCCGTCGGTCTTTGCAAATGTGTAACCGGCCGAATATCGCGCTTTTAAGCGCCAGTTCTTTCCAGTGCGCCAGTCAGCGTCAACCGCACTATATACAGTCGATGCGGCCGTTCCATCCCCGAATGTCGCCTCAAGAATGGCGCCTTCTTCAAAGCGAAGGCCTTGTTCAAAGCGCAAATTGGCGCCGCCCGTAAAAGCATTCCAACCAACTCGTAAATTTGATGTCTTTCGGGTTGAATGGTCAATGGACAAAGGTGCGACGAAGAATTCTTCTGGTTCATGTTCAAAGGAATAAGACAGCAGAATGTCCAGGGACATACCGTTGGTCAATTTTCGCTTCGCGACGGCAACGAGCGAATTTGTAGATTGCGACAGGTATCCATCTGCAAAGGAACTGCGGGTCAGGAACGGTGTTTCGCGCTTCGCCAAGCCTATGGTGTCGACAGCGCGCGGCGTAAAGCCTTGTGCGACAGTCATGGTTTGCGTGTTGGACAATCGATTCGTGAAAGCAAAGGCCAGGCGATTATCCGCGGTATGATGTTGCGGGTCTGCTCCCTGGAAAGACGCTGCGCGATTTGCCGCCAAATCGATCATAGAGCGGTTACGGGAGACCAGTTGGAAAGATGCAATCGAATTTTCACCGATACGTTTCGTTGCAAAGGCGTGTGTGTTGTAAGGGCTGTGGTGTGCTTCCAGGTCGTAAATATCAGGCGCCGCGTCATTAATCGCGGCGCCAAGATCATAGCGAAAGTCGCGATTGTACTTGTCAACGACAACAATTGGCCCGAGGTCAGTCACGCTCGATCCGAACGCTGGTGACAATTGTCCGGTGATGGCGCCCGGATCAGAGGCAATGCCGTCGGCGCTGGAAGTTGTAACGCCGCCGGACGGCGATACAGCCGCGCCGACATTCAAAAGCCCGCGCCCAAATGCTGCGTCTGTTCCCGGCGCGCCAAGATCGGTCGCGCTGTCCAGCAGAATTTCAACGACTTCGGTGGCGGTGAGCGACGGCCATAAGCTGCGCAAAAGCGCTGCAGCGCCGGCAACATGGGGCGTCGACGCACTCGATCCAGAGAAAAATTCTGTCGATCCGCGCGGGGTGTCAGTCCGGATAACCGGGATAAGCACGCCAGGCGCGACGAGGAAAATATCTTGCGCGGCGCCGGCGCGATTTGAAAAACTCGCAAGCTGATTTGCCGCATCGACGGCGCCTACGACAATCGTAGCGGGCGCGCCAGGGACATCGACGGCGCCAAGCGCAGATTCGTCAGGCTGTGCGTCGCTGTCGTTGCCCGCGGCGATTGCAGTGACAATGTCGCTATTTTTCGTTCGTGTAAGGAGCGATGCAAAATCGGAACGAGCGCCGGCCTCGTCGGAACCGAGCGACAGGTTCAAAACATCGGCGCCGATATTGCCGGCGCGAGTAATGCCTTCCGAAATTGCCGCGCCAAGAATGGTTTCTTCGTCTGCGCTGTCATCGTCTGCGCGAAAAATCAATAGTTGCGTAGTTGGCGCAACGCCGTGAACGGCGACATCGTCACGCTCTGCGCCGATAATCGATGCGACAGGCGTCCCGTGATCGTCTTCATCCTGAAGCGAGGGCGCCCGTGCTTCGCCAGGGCCGACGACGCCAACGACGACGAGGTCGGCGCTTTGCGGGTGTATACGCCCAGCGAACTCTGGATTGCCTCGGTCGATGCCGGTATCGATAATTGCGGTGATCGTATTTTGGCCGAGCGCCCCTTGCTCGTAGGCTGGCAGCGCATTGATTTGGTCAAGTCCCGGCTGCGCCCTGTATTCCGTCGTATCGAAATCAATTGGCCCAGGGGGCGGTGGCGGCGGCGCGGGCGGCGGTGTCGGCGCCGGAACGGGCGTCGGCGCCCGGTTTCCATTGCTGGCGCAGGCCGCAGCGCAAATCCCAAGCAACAATGCAAAACCCAGCTTCCGCGCTACTCGCAGCTTCATACTCAGCACTCTTCAACGTTCCGCGACCTCACGACAACGATCATTTGGTAACCGGCTACTTTGTCCATTTCACGACCGTCGTTAAATCTTTGGTTGATGGAATTCAATCACTACCACCCAATCATTACGTTAAGCGCCGGATTAAAGTTCAATAAAAATAGTTGAATTTTCTTCATTTGGCGCAAACGTCAATAATAAACGCCCGGTTCATTTGCATGACTGGCCGAAACATTTGCCGCGTTAGCTGTCCATCAAAAGAATCTGTTTATAGGCGCTGAATATATGACAAAAGCGAAAGATTTCTTTTTCTGCGGCGTTGGCGGCTCCGGCATGTTGCCGCTAGCGATGATCGTGAAAGCGGCTGGCCATCGAGTGGCGGGCTCCGACCGGGCGCTAGATCAGGGGCGGACTACGGCGAAGTTCGATTATCTACGTTCGATCGGGGTTGATTTGTATCAGCAGGATGGAAGCGGCGTTGCGCGCCCTGACCAGATTGTCGTCGCTTCCGCCGCCGTTGAGGAAACCGTCCCTGATATTGTTGCTGCAATTGAAGTTGGCGCGAAGCGCATGAGCCGGGCTGACTTGCTTGCTTTGCTTTTTAACGGCGCTCAAAAATCAATTGGCGTTGCGGGCACCAGCGGCAAATCGACGACTACGGCGATGGTTGGCTGGATATTGCATCACGCCGGGGTTGCGCCGACGATTATCAACGGCGCTGTCATGAAAAATTTTATGAGCGCAGACGCGCTGTTCGCCAGCGCCGTTGTTGGCGACGGCGAGGCTTTCGTCGCTGAAGTCGATGAGAGCGACGGATCAATCGCTATGTACAACCCGTCAATCGCAGTTGTGAACAATATCGCGCTCGATCATAAATCTATGGATGAACTACGCACGCTTTTCGGCGCATTTGTAGAACGCGCCGATATGGCAATTCTGAACTTGGATAACGACGAGACAGCGAAAATTGCAAAGGTGCAAACGAAAAAGAACTTTCTGACTTATAGCTTAAACAATGATGCCGCGAATTTTGTAGCGGATAAGATTTCGCCAGAACCGTTTGGCGTTTCTTTCGATGTAGTCTCGAATATATCAAATGAAACGGCGATGATTGCGCTAAAGATGCCGGGCCGACATAACGTCTCGAATGCGTTGGCCGCAATCGCTGCAGCGAATGTTTGCGGTGTGTCGTTGGAAAATTCCGCCGCCGCATTGAACGAATTTCTGGGCGTTAAACGCCGCCTCGAATTTGTCGGAGAAGCAAGCGGGGTAACGCTATTCGATGATTTCGCGCACAACCCGGACAAAATTTCGGCAAGCCTCACAACGCTCCATGAATTTCCGGGCCGATTACTGGTTATGTTTCAGCCGCACGGCTTCGGGCCGCTCAAGAAAATGCGCAACGAATTTATCGAGACATTCTCAAATCATCTGGGTGAGAAAGATATTCTGATGATGCCGGAACCTGTTTATTTTGGCGGCACGGTCGACAAATCAGTCGGCAGCAAAGACATCGCCGGAGGCCTGCGCCGGGTTGGGCGGCAAGCAGAGACCTTCGAAACCCGTGATGAATGCGGCGAAAGACTCTTAGAGCTCGCGCAAGCAGGCGACCGTATCGTGATCATGGGCGCCCGCGATGATACGTTGTCGGAATTTGCGCAAAGTCTATTGAAGCGCCTCAGCGACTAGACGGGTTTTCGCGCAACGATAAATCGGTTGCGTGCTTTCTTCGGCAAGTAATCACGTTCGATGATCTCAAACCCCGCAGCTGTA
The DNA here is from genome assembly GCA_013002535.1 of Hyphococcus sp. Lineage (GTDB taxonomy): Bacteria > Pseudomonadota > Alphaproteobacteria > Caulobacterales > Parvularculaceae > Hyphococcus. The sequence goes on along the minus strand of JABDJK010000108.1, from coordinate 5,495 downwards.
ATGGCGCCATCCAGTTCTTCGGCATTGAGTTTTCGCACAATATCAGGCGCTTTGCCGACCAGACGCATCAGCGGTAGGAGGTGAAGCATCACCGACGCAAAGGGCTTCCATTCTTTGAGGCAAACGGTTTTTGAGATGAATAAGCCGCCCGGCTTGACCAGCCGATGGATCTCGCTGATTGCCGCAGTCATATCCGGCGCCAAATGCAAAAAATTGAAGGCGAGAACCGTATCGTAGGATGCTCGCTCAAAATCATGATTATCGAGAGTTGCACGAATGAACGAAACGTTATCGGCGCCGGCCGCGTTTCGTTTTTCTTCAGCGATCTCGATCATCTTCGAGGAAATGTCGCTCGCTGTCAGTCTTCCAACGTCGCCAGCGAGGTTCAACGCCGTTGTTCCTGTGCCGCAGCCGACCTCAAGCACGTTTGCGTCGCTGGAAATGTGCGCGCGCACTCGATCGAGCGTCGCTTCATAGGCCTCCATGTCGCGCACCGGCGATTTCGCGTATTTCTCAGCGACGTTGTTCCAGAATTTTTCCGACGCGACCATGCCATCTCTCTCCTAGCTGCTTCGGTTGGACGATGTGGGGCGCCGGCGCGAATAAGCAATGAGCGCAAGCTGCAGATTAACGCACGGCGAGCTCGATTAATCTGGTGTGGCGGCAGCGCCGCGTTTCAAGCCGCCTGTTCGTTGATTAGTTTTTGCAAATTCATGGCCGCCGGCATGGCGTTTTCTTTAATTCGCGCGAGTATTTTCATTTTTGCGGGATCGCTTCGGTCAGCTTCGCGCACTATTTTTCCAAATGCATTCAAGCGGCAAGTTCCAACCCATTTATTCACCGCGTCATCCTGCGACCAGGCATTCTGGTTCATCATATTGCCGAGGAACGAGACCATGTACTCGGCGGGCGTATCGGCGAGGACGACAGGCGTGCACATCTGATTTTTCTGGGCGTCGGTTTCAAACCTTGCTTCAACATAAGCAATGATTGCCGCGCTCAAAGTTACAAGCGGTGAACGAACCGGTTGAATGGTAATCCGGTCTTGCTCATAGATTGGTCTGCTCTCTCGCGAGAATGCGACCGCCGTCGCGGTGCAATCGATGTAAAGCGTACCCGGTTTTGCCGCCGCCGTTTCGCCACTTGTAAATGTGATTTCATTTTCATCGATGCGAGATACGCGGCCCTGTCGCAGAACATTCTTGATACGACGCAATTGTTCGATCTCGCCATGGGAAATTGTTGCGTAATGACACATGGTTGGCCAGACGGATTTGTCGATCCGAAGCATCTGCGCGGTATCTTCAAGGCGCGCGAAGGCGTCATCGACGGAGGATGCGGCGGCAAAGGCTTCAAGCTGGTGTGCAAAGCCGCCAATTGCCTGTTCAAAGAATTCGGCGCTTGGTTGCGTTGTCTCGCGATTGATAAGCCATGAATCGCGCGGGCAGATCCAGCGCATCTTGTCTGGATCAGCGCCATTGTCCAAGAGCCAGACAAGGGCGTCCATGCCGGTTTTACCGGCGCCGACGACAGTAAAGTGGCGAAACTCGCTAGCGCGCCGCGGCAATTCGTTCGGCGTTATGCAGACAACTTTTTCACCGGTTTCATATTTGCGTTTGTGGGTGGACGGCACGCTCGTTTGAAAGAAAGTTCCGTCAATCGTTTTCTTTTCGATTGCAACTTCAAATTGTTTGCCGGAAAGAAGCGATGTAAATTTACCGTCGCCTTTGTAATCGCACATCGGAAAATATTGGACGCGTCCCGACGGCAAGAACCGCTCCCGCATAATTTGCTCAAAATAGGCGCTGACTTCTGCGCCGGACGCAAGCTCCATATAGCCCTTGTTTGACCCGCTTTCGTCAATGCGGTCGGAGCCAAGCCTGCGTGACGCGACGCCGTAGGATGCGGACGGTTGGTGTAGTCTGACAAACGGATAGGCGTCGTTCCAATGACCGCCGGGCAGATGATGACGGTCAACGATGATGAATGTCGCGTCGCTTTCATCAAGCATCGTATCGACGAACGTCATGGAAACCGCGCCGGAACCAATAACAAGATAGTCAGCAGACAATTTGTTCATTTTAAATTCCGTTTTGATGACTCAACCGAGAAGCTGGCGTTCGCTCGCGATTTCAAACGCCCTGATGTCCTGTTCGATGACGCCGGCCTCGCCGAGCGCCGTCATCCATTCTGCCATGTGGGGTTGTGTAAAATGCGCCTGCAGCGCCTCTGCCGTCTCCCAATATTCGAGGACGACAATGGTATTCGGATCGAGGACATCGAGCCCGTAAGAATAATCAATGCAGCCGGTTTCTTCGCGTGTCGCCTTGATGGTTGCCTCCATAACGGCGCGAACTTTTTCGACAGCGCCGGGTTTTACTTTGGCCTTGCCCGATACGATAATCATGATGGCGTTCCTTTGAAAAAAATGCTCTATCCATCATGGAGCCTCGCGAACATCCAAGTCGAACAATTTTTGCAGTTGCTGTGATGCGTGATCTGAAAAAATGGTGCGGTTGCGCGCCGCCTGACATGCCGGTGACCAAAGGTCGATATATTGAGATCGCGCCATTGCAATTGCCGGATCATGGCGACGATTTATTTGCAGCGCTTGCCGGCGCGGCAAACGATGAACTCTGGCGGTATATTCCGTTTGGTCCGTTTGACGATGCGGCGGCGCTTGGCGCGACGCTTGCTGAAGTCGTCAATAAACAAAACTGGCAGACGCATTTGTTGCGCGATGCGCGCACTGGCGCGGCCGTGGGCATGGCGAGCTTCATGCGCATCCGGCCCGAACAAGGATCGGCCGAAATTGGATGCATCATGTTTTCGAAGGCGTTGCAGCGCACCCCTGCTGCGACAGAAGCGATGTATCTGATAGCGCGGCACATTTTTGAGGCGCGCGGCTATCGTCGCTATGAATGGAAATGCAATGACGCCAATGAAGCGTCAAAACGCGCGGCGTTGCGGCTGGGGTTCACCTATGAAGGAACGTTTCGGCAAGATATGGTCGTAAAGGGCGAGAGCCGCGACACGGCGTGGTTTTCCATGCTCGATCATGAATGGCCGGACGTGAAGGCTGCATTCGAGGCATGGCTCGCGCCGGAAAATTTTGATAATGACGAGCGGCAGCGGAAACAATTGGAAGAATTTCGCCGCAAATAAGTTGTTGCAATCGTTACCGCAAAACGCCGTTTTTCTTCATGGTGTAAAGATAGAACAAAACCATCGCCGAGGCGGCAATCACAATTGCGCCGAACATTTTCGCGCCTTCCATATTGGGTGGGGGATTGACGAAACTGTACGCCGTGGCGACGACCCCGCAAATCCATGCAATGAGGAAAGTGGGAACCGACAATTTATTTCGCATAAGAAGTAAAATGGCGGCTATCAGTCCGCCGAGGGAAGCTATGCCCCACATCGCATACATCCATAAAGGCGCTGCGAAATAGTGTTCGAGGGCGTCTTCTGGGAACTTCGACAAATACGGCTCATATCGCAATAGAGTGGCAAGGTAATCAAACGAAGCCATGCCCTGCCATAATAACAGGAATACGCCGATCACCCATAAGTGCCAAGGCGTCGATGGTTTGATCGAAGAATTCTCCATGGGTCCCTCCGTCGGCGATGCAATCAAAATGTGTGTTGCCTTCGCGCATGATAGCGCAATTCCAGGAGTTCTGCATCGCGTCACGTAGGCGATTGACTCCTGGCGGCGTTTTGCATATATTCAACTATATGGTTGAATATAATCACGGAGACGAATTGGCGCTTGATGGCACGCTAGGCGCACTGGCGGACCCGACGCGGCGAGCGATACTGGCCGCGCTCGGTCAAGGCGAACGGCGGGTGACAGAAATTGCTGCGCCGTTCGAAATGTCCCTGAATGCAGTCTCGAAACACATCAAAAAACTGGAGACGGCTGGGCTGGTGCGCCGGCGCCGCGTTGGCCGCGATCATTTTTTAAGCGCCGATCCAAAACCCATCAATGACGCCGCCGACTGGTTCGCGGCGCAGCGCGTCCTCTGGAATGCGCGTCTCGATAAACTCGAACAACTCATAACAGCGGAGGCTGACGATGAATAAGTACGGTGAAATTCTCGAAGACGGATCGATGAAATTTGTGCGTATGCTCCCGGCGCCGATCGAAAATGTCTGGGCTTGGCTGACAATTGGTGAAAAGCGGGAGAGCTGGCTGGGCGGCGGCGGCGACATTTCCCAAGCGGGGCAAACGGTGAGATTTGAATTCCAGCATCAAAACTTGACGCCCCATAGCGAGGCCTATCCGGAAAAATACAAGTCGATGGAGGCGGGCGTCGCTTATGACGTCGAGATCAAAACCTGCGACGCGCCCCATCACCTCGTCATGGTCTGGCGCGACGGCAATTATTCCGAAATCGACATTCGCTTGTCCGAACAAGCGGGCAAAGTGCGCCTAGAATTGATTCAGCGCGGCGATACGTCTGCCGAACACTTCCTCGGCGCCCTCGGCGGCTGGCACGCCCATCTTGACATTATGGCCGCCAAATTGAACAGCCAAACGCCAAAACCATTCTGGAATACCCACGAAGCGCTGGTTGAGGAATATGCAGTGCGCTGCGCCAACCATTTAGCGACATTGAAGAAGTAAGTTTTAAGCCAACGCTTCAAACATCATCAAAATGATCGGGCCGTCTTCGCTGATGAATTCTTCGTCGCCGTTAAATCCGGCTTTTTCGTAAGCGCGCCTTGCGCATAGATTATCCGGCGCCGGATCGATCATGATCGCCGGCGCTCCGGCGGCCCTTAGCGCGAGGGCGTGTTGGCGCAGCATCGCTGATCCATGCCCCTTGCCGGTCAAGCCTTCATCGCCGATCAACATATCAATGCCGAGCGCGCCTGGCGGCAGCGAATCCGTATGCGGCTGCGGCCATTGGTGGACGTCATAATCCTGAATGAATGCAACCTGACGCTCGCCTAAGGAAACAATCCATTGCCGAATATGCGGTTCGTCCAATTCATCAGCGATGTCCGCAAGTTCTTTCTCAGGATCGCCCCACCATTTCGCCACGAACGGTTTGGCGAGCCAACCGCCAACCAGCGGCAGGTCATTGGCGGTCATCTGCGTGAATATGTATTCAGTCATCATTTTCTTTAGGCCAAACGGCGGCCTCGGTTGTTGTCTAACGCTGCGATGCAGTTATAACCGGTCAAAATTTAAATGAATAATCCGGAAGAGGCGTCTTGCACCATGAACATTCACGAATATCAGGCCAAGCGCCTCTTGAAAGAATTTGGCGCGCCGATCTCTGAAGGCCGCGCAGTTTATAAGGCCTCAGAGGCTGAAGCGGCGGCGAAAGAACTGCCGGGACCGCTTTATGTGGTGAAAGCGCAAATTCATGCGGGCGGACGCGGCAAAGGGAAATTCAAGGAATCGCAAGCGGGCGAGGGCGGCGGCGTGCGCCTTGCAAAATCAACCTCACAAGCCGCGCAGTATGCGAAAGAAATGCTGGGCG
>JABDJK010000102.1 GCA_013002535.1 Hyphococcus sp. | reverse complement strand
GCTTGGGTCTCGACAAAGCCAATTTTGCGCGCCTGGCGGTTGGGGTCTTCATCGACAGTGGCGTCGAATGGCGACTCTGGCCCGAATAAAGACGGCGCCGCCAATGCGGGTTCATTATCCGTCAATTTCTCCGTCACGCGCTTTGATCCGCCGGAGGTCTGAAAGAACACGCTTGCTTCGCGCGCTGCGTTTTCAATCTGGGCTTGACGCAGTGCTTCTTCCCTCGCCGCTTCCGCCGCTGGGTCGGCGCGGAACGGCTGCGACGGCGACGAAGATTGAAACGGCGCGGTTTCAGCGCCCAACTCTCTTTGCGCTGCAAGAATCGAGGCGCCCATGTCCCCTTGCAGCGGCGGCCCTAAAACCGACTCAACAACCGGGTCAGGTTTTAGTTCGCTATAGTCGGATGCGAGTGCGTCCAGGCCTTCGGCTCGCGGTTTATTGGCGACATTGTATAGTTCTTTAGCCTGCGCGTCGCCGCCGATATTTGGCGGTTTCAATGCGACGGCAAACGCAACAAACAACAATAAGACAACACCGCCGGCGACGGCCATTAACGCCGGTTTCGAAAAATGCGTCGTCGACCTCGGCTTCCCGCGAATCTCAAGGGGCTTATCCATGAACTACCGCCGCGCCATGCGAAGATCGTTGCGGGTGATGCGGACAACGTTCTGGTTTTTGGCGCCGTGGCGGAGTTCCGCTGCAGCGAATAGACGGTCTACAATGTAAAAAGCGCCCTTGACGCGATAATTGACAAGCTCGCTCGTCTCATCCTCGCCCACAACAAAAAGCGGCGGCGCTTCGCCCTGGGCGATATTGTCTGGAAACTGAATGTAGACTTTTTTGCCATCGTCAAAAGCGCGGATCGGCCGCCAGTGAGGTTTGTCGCCGTCGATTTCATAGCGAAACTTCAATGCGGCGATGGCGAGGCCGCGTTCAATGGTCGGCGAGCGCAAGGGACGGTCGCCGGAACGCTTTGAAACGAGTTCTGTTTGCGGATAGCGCCAGGAGACCGCCGCCATGTAGGTTTCGTTGAAACTCTTCATTTCAAGGTGGTAGGCGCGGATGTCCGTCGTAATGACAAGATTGGTGGTGAGGCCGGGCGAAATCGGTTTTACAAGGATATGGACTTGGCTCTTATCGCCATAACCGCTAGTCGTATCGCCAATGACCCATCGCACGGTGTCGCCCGCTGAAACGGAAATCAGCTGCTCGCCGGCTTGCAGTGCAACGTCCGTCACCTGCTCCGGCGCTGCGTATAATTGATACAGCGCCCCTTGGGTGAAAGGATATATCTGCACTGCGTTGACGAAATTATCGAGCTCAGGTTCGATCTTGGCGCTGGCGTTTGCCTGATCGATCCGTTGAAACGGTTTTAGCGACGGCGCCTTCTTCTCATTTGCAATGGGCTTTAATTGCCCAGGCAGCGGCAAGGGCGTCACGCGCTCATCGAATGCAACGGAGGCTGGCGGCTTATCGCGGATCGCTTCTTCAAACCCGTCCGGATCGAGGACAAAATCCGGATAGGTGGTTTCACAAGCGCCGAGTGCGAACGGCGCCATCGATATTATCAAACCAAATTTACGCATGACTTATCCTCCATTGAGGTCTTTCGACCAGTTAACGCCGTGGACATAGATGCCGAGGGGGTTCGCATGGAGCGCCTCAGCCGTGCGCGGCGCGTCCATGACGATGCTCAAAACGGCAGTGTAGGTCGCCGTGCCTATCGGGTTACCATTCCGGTATTCGTTTTCGCGCCAGCGAATTTCGAAGCTGTTGTCAGAGGACCGCACGATCGAATTGATATCGACCGAGACACTGCGCTGGCCGACTTCTGCGAAAGGATCATGCACCCTGGCATATTCGTTAAGCGCTGCAGCGCCCTTGTCAGTCGCATAGTCATATGCCGCTAGCCAGTTCTGCCGGACCACAACAGGATCAATGGAAACGGAGCGGACATTGCGGATGAAGCTCGCCAAATGACTGGCGATTTGCGCGTCACTCGCATTGAAGGCGCCGCGCGCCGGGCCAACAGCGCGCACACCGCCATCGGCCGTGACTTCGATCACATATGGCGTCACGAGGCTTTGTCCTGATCGCCATATGAGACCGCCGGCCAGCATCGCGGACATTGCCAGCGACACAAAAGCGGCAAGCCGCCAATTGCGGGCCTGCACTCGCGCCGATCCGATGCGTTCGTCCCAAACCTTCCCGGCCCGTTGGTAAGGCGTTTCTGGTTCCGGCGTTTTGCCGTAGGCGTCCTGACTTCGTTTCCACATTATTCGTCGTCCTGTTTGAGTTTTGGAGGTTCGCCGCCGACGGGCCGGTCGCCGTCGCGAATGGCTTGTGTTGTCGCCATTCCCGCGTCGCGCACGAACTGCTCTCTTTTTAGGTTTTGCGCCCATTGCGGCGCCGCCGATGCGATTGAAGACGGCGTATTGACGGGCGACGCAACTTTGCCGCCGGTCCCCTCAAAGGCCGCGCGGGCGCCGGCGTTAAAAGATGACCTCGGATCACCGAAAACTTTGCTTGCGCCTTTTCGCATCGATGACATGGCGGCGCCCGCCCCGGCAGATGCGACAGAGGAAACGCCCGCCGCCGTTCCTCGCAATCCACTGGCGCCGGAAAGCGAGCGGCCCATGGAAAAGGCCGCTTGGGTTCCGCCAGCGAGCGCAGCGCCCGATGAAACAGCCGCGCGTGATCCTGATGCAATGGCCTTAACGCCTTTTGCTGCGATAGCGCCGCCGGCAAGCGCGCCGGCGCCGACGCCTGCGACTGTTCCGACGGCAGCGCCAGCGCCCAATTGCGGCGCGCCGGAAACAAGCCCGTTGGCGATGGCGGGGCCAAAGACACCGAGCGCCAATAACGACAGTGACGCCAGGATAACGGACGCCGCCTCTTCAAGCGTGATGGCGCCCGGCGTAAAGGCCGAAGTAATCGATCCGAAGATCGTCGAGCCAATGCCGACAATGACGGCAAGCACCATCAGTTTGATGCCCGACGACATGACATTGCCAAGGACGCGTTCAGCAAGAAACGACGTTTTGTTCCAGAGCGCGAAAGGGACCAGAATAAAGCCAGCGAGCGTCGTCAGCTTGAACTCGATGATGGTGATAAAGAGCTGGATCGCGAGGATGAAAAACGCAAGGAGCACGATTGCCCAGGCGAACATCAGAATCGAAATCAGAACAAAGTTTTCGAAGAACGCGATGGGCCCAAGCAAACCGCCCACTTCATCCAACAAAGGAAAGGCCGCCGTGTAGCCAGTATTGGCGACAAAGCCGGGCTTTAGAAGATCCGCCGCCGTGATAGTCCCGCCGGTGGCGTTAAGACCAAGCTGCGCGAACGAAGAAAAAATGATGTTCGACAAAAACGTGAAGTTGTTGAGGATAAATGCGAAAGCGCCGACATAAAGCACCTTCTTCAAAAACTGCCCGACGATGTTGGTTTCAGGCCCGAGGGACCAGAAGAGGCCTGCAAGGACAATATCAATGCCGATCAATATCGCGGTTAGATATGCGACATCGGGCGCGAGTAATCCAAAGCCTGAGTCGATATAGGCGGAGAACGTCGCGACGAACTGATCGATGATATTGAGGTTACCCATGAGCCCCTACCTTCACGGCGTGTAAATGACGCCGTCGCCAACAAAGCGCGCCATACGCTCACGGCCTGCTTCCTTGTCCATCAATTTTCGTGCGTCATCCAACGTCTGGGCGCGATATTGCGCGGCCAACAGCTGCTGCATTTGCAATGTTTGTTTTGCGCTGAGCGCCGTCAATTGATTACCCGCTTGCGCAACCTGCAGATTTCCAGCGGCGCTTTGGCTTTCAGAAATAAGAATATTGAGGGTCGCCGAATCGGCTTTCGCGATCTCAGCGATTTTCGCCTGGATACGCAGCGCGTCTTCCATGGCAAAACGCGACGCCTCCCAGCGCGCCCGTGCATGGACCGTCATCTCGGCGTTGGTATAGGTCGTGTAGAGTTCGGGGTAGAATGCAGCGAAGGCCGCATCGGTTTGCGTCACTGTGAAGGCGATGCCTTTGGCGCTGGCGACAAGAGCGTCGATCTCAGCTAAAGTCATTTGCAGATCAGCAGCGACAGAAAGCGGCAGATTTTTTAAATTTTCCACTTGATTGACGATCATTTGCGCTTCGTTGGTAAGCTGTTTGATCTGGTTGTTGATCATCTGCAGCGTTCGCGCGGCGGTTAAGAGATTCTGTGTGTGGTTGGTGGGATCGTAGACAATCCCGCCAAAGATAAACGCCTGGGTCGGCGTTACGGTCGATATGGCAAGTATGGAAGCAGCCAAAAGTGTTCTCAGCTTACGGCGCATAATTTCTCTCCTTGTCGTTTTGGGGTTTCGATCAAGTTCGCCGCCCAATGGACGCCGCAGGCGCGCAGCCATGCGGGCGTGAAAGCATCGCCCGGCGAGTGTTCAAGCACTTCGTCAAGGCGTTTTTGATCGGCTTTCGAGCCGCAGGCACAAAAGGCGCTGGCGACTTCGCCTAATTGCAAATCGAAAAGCCGGTCGCCGTCGCGGGATTGCAGATAATAGTCACGCTTCGGCGTTGCGCCGGCGATGATCTCAACTTGCCGCGCGTTCAATCCAAAACGCTCATAGGTTTCCCTTGATTGCGGCTCTAGCGCACTGGCATTGGGCAGGAAGATGCGGCTCGGACAGGATTCGATAATCGCCGGCGCAATGGAACTCGACGCGACGTCGCTCAAAGACTGCGTCGCAAACCACACCGCAACATTTTTCTTGCGCAGGGTTTTAAGCCATTCACGGATACGCCCGGCAAATTGTGGATTATCGAGGAACACCCATGCTTCATCCAGAATGAGCAACGTGGGCGAACCGTCAAAGCGTTCTTCGAGGCGATGAAATAGATAAGACAGCACCGGCGCGACGAGACGCTTTTCATGCATAAGCGATTCCATCTCGAACGCCGCCATGTCGGATAGGGAAAGCGTCTCATTGTCAGCATCGAGCAGGCTCCCATGGGCGCCGTCGAGGGTGAATGGTTTCAATGCAGATTTGAGTTTCTGGTTTTGAAGGAGCACGGAAAGCCCGGTAAGCGTACGTTCCTTCTCTGGCGCGCTTGCCAGATTTTGTAAGGCAGACCAGATCGCTTCTTTTTGATCCGGCTCGATCGCGACACCCTCCCCGGTAAAGAGATCGCAAAGCCATTCCAGCGCCCAGGCCGCTTCCTGCGGCTGATTGATCCTCGCTAAGGGTTGAAAACTCAATTGTGCGTCGTCGCTTAGATTGTAAAACGCGCCACCTAGCGCCGTGGTCGTAGCTTTCGCCGAACCACCCTTGTCGAAGAAGAATATTTGTGAATTTTCATATCGGCGGAATTGCAGCGCCATCAAACTTAAAAGAACCGACTTACCGGCGCCGGTCGGGCCCACCACCATGCCGTGGCCGACATCGCCGATATGGGTGGAAAACCGGAAGGGCGTCGCGCCTTCCGTGGTCGCAAAGAATAGCGGCGGGCCATTCAAATGTTCATTCTCTTTCGGTCCCGCCCACACAGCGGATATCGGCGCCATATGCGCGAGATTGAGAGAGTGAACGATGGGCTGACGCACGTTTGCGTAAGCGTGTCCCGGCAATGTTCCAAGCCAGGCCTCAACCGCATTGACGCTTTCACGGATTGCCACAAAGCCTGCGCTGTTTAGAATTCGCTCAATCTCCCTCGCTTTTTCGTCGGCGATCTTGGCGGCGGCGTCTGAGACAACAATCGCCTGGGTCAAGTAACCGAACGCCACATCGTCGGCGCCTAGTTCCTGCAACGCGGCGTCGGCGTCCGCTGCTTTGTTGTCGGCGTCACTATCAACAAGGGCGCTTCCCTCATTAAACATCACTTCTTTTATGATCGCTGCGATCGACTTTCGTTTAGCGAACCATTGCCGGCGAAACTTCGTTAGGGCCTTGCTCGCTTGCTGTTTGTCGAGGGGCAAAAACCGCGACGACCAGCGATAGGAAAAATCAAGGCGATTGAGCGCATCGAGTAATCCGGGCTCGGTCATATTGGGCAGACCCCTGACGCCAATGACACGCAGATGCTGGTCACCCAATTGCGGCTCCAATCCGCCAGTTAGAATTTCGTCGCTCAGGATCGCGTCGAGATAAATCGGCGTCTCGGGAACAGAAACGGGATGGCGTTTGGAGGAGACACAGCTATGCAGATAAGTCAGCGTTTCGTCGTCGCTCAAAACATCAAACTCAGCGAATTGTTCCGCCAAAAGATCAAAGGAGCGATCGGATTCCATCAGGAACCGGGCCATATGGTCTTTGTAGCTAGGCTCTTTTCCCTCGCCTTCGCGTTTAACAAAAATTTTTTCGGCAGCGTCGACAGATGTTGGCGGCGGCAGGAAGGCAAGCGTTAAATAATATTCGCTTTCAAAATGGCGCACTCCGTCTTCGAAGATGGCGCGGCGCTCTTCATCGACGAGCCAAGCGGCGACATCACACCAGGTCGATGACGGATATTCAATCGCCGGAATGCGCGCCGCTTCGAAATACAGCGCCCAGCCGGAACCGAAGCGTTTCAAGACATTGTTGATCCGCGCCGTTTTGGCGAGAAGTTCTTCTGCCGTCGCGCTCGTCAAGTCGCCGCCGCGATAGCGCGCTGTGCGCTGGAGGCTCCCGTCCTTGTTGAGAACAACGCCAGGCGCCGCGAGTAACGCCCAGGGCAAATGATCGGCAAGGCAAACGCCACGATTTCGGTATTCCTTGAGGTTCAACATTGGAATACTCGCGGCTGGCGCACATGGCGCAAGATGACTTCAAGGAATTTCGGATCGCGTTTTGCAGCGAACACCGCGACCCCGTGACCGACAATCCAAAAGACAATCCCGGCGACCCATAATTGGAGGCCCAGCCCAATAGCGGCGGCAAGCGTGCCATTGAGGATCGCAACCGCTCGCGGGGCGCCGCCCATAAGGACGGGCTCCGTTAGCGAGCGGTGCAGCGGAAGCGCGAAGCCTTGGGGGAGTGACATCAGATCGCCGCCCCGCCGCCAAAGGAAAAGAACGCGAGGAAAAAGCTAGTCGCCGCAAAAGCGATCGAGAGACCAAAAACAATTTGTACAAGCTTACGGAAACCGCCATCAGCGCCGCCGAAGGCGAGCGTAAGCCCGGTGATGGTGATAATAATGACCGCGATAATTCGCGCCACCGGCCCTTCAATAGACGCAAGAACTTGCGCGAGCGGGCCTTCCCAGGGCATGCCGGACCCTGCGGCGTAGGCAGGCGACGCCAGCAGAAATACGCTTGCTGTCAGCAGCGTCAGTTTGGTTAAACGGATCACGATGCTTTCCTTTCCTCAAAATTCTCAGATGGTTTAAAATTCCTGATGCTGAATTGGTCGCCGGCGAGACCGACGACTTCTGCGATAGCCTCAACACGGCGTTCGTTGCCGCGACCGGCGATATAAACGACGATGTCAATGGCTTCGGCGATGAGGGAGCGCGGCGCATTGACGACCGCTTCGCCGATCAATTGTTCAAGACGCGTGAGCGCCGCCGCGGCGGAGTTCGCATGCACCGTTGCGACGCCGCCCGGATGACCTGTATTCCAGGCTTTCAACATGTCGAGGGCTTCGCCGCCCCTCACCTCGCCGACAATGATCCGGTCAGGCCGCAAGCGGAGTGTTGAACGGACAAGATCGCCAAGACTTGCAATTCCATCGCGGGTGCGCAGTGCAATGCAATCGGTCGCATCGCAGGAAAGCTCGCGTGTGTCTTCGATCAAGATGATACGTTCGCCGGATGCGGCGATTTCGGAAAGCAATGCATTAGCAAGCGTCGTCTTGCCGGAACCTGTACCGCCGGCGATGAGAATATTTTTGCGCGCCTGAAGAGTGCTGCACAAAATATCCGCTTGCGATTCATGTAATACACCCGACAAGACATAATCTTTCAGTCGGTAGAGCTTGCCAGCAGGTTTTCGAATTGAAAAACAAGGAGCTTCTGAAATCGGCGGCATGACGCCTTCAAACCGTTCGCCAGTTTCGGGCAGTTCCGCCGAAACGATTGGGTGATCGGCGTCGCAAGAAAAACCAATGTGGCTCGCGACTAAGCGAATGACGCGCTCGGTCTCGTGTTCAGCAAGTTGCGTTAACGTCCGTTCGCGGCCACCGCCGTGACGTTCGATCCACAGGGCGCCGTCCGGATTGACCATGACTTCGACCACGGAGGGGTCAGATAGGGCGGCAATAATGCTGTCGCCAAACGCCGTTCTCAGCATAACCGTCAGGCGTTCCTTGAAGGCGCTATGCATGGCCGCCTCCATTGAGGTCGGCCAGGTCCTTCGCCTCAAAGAAATCTTCGGCTGACGGAACGAAATCTTCAAAGGCGTCTTCAAAGGCACTACGCCGTCGTTCAAGCTGGCCTTTAACGGCGTCAATGTAACGGGAGAACCGTTCGTCGCCTTTCAGCTTCGCGGCCTGTTTCGAGGCTTCCGGAATCATCGGCGCGAAAGTCAAATAGATACGCACAAACCGCGTCATCATTTCGGCGAAGATCGCGTCGTTGCGCTCAAGCCGCGCCATTTGCCGGCTCATCCGATCAAGACGGCGAACTATGGCGGCGTCGCGCTGATCATCGATTTCATAGGAAAAGAATGCTTTGAGCGCTGCTTCGATGATTTCAGATTGGGAAACACCGGGTTTCTTCGCAGCGGCGGCGACTTTGGCGCGTATGTCGTTTGAAACATAAGCAATGAGACGGGGTTTAGACACTTCTATCGCTCCCCGATTAAATCAAGATCGGCGGCGCGATCAGTTCCATAAACGCGCTGGGCCACGGAGAGTCCTTTGCCCGCTCGCGCCATTACTTTGGCAGCGACATCCTCGCCGATGTCATCGTTCGAATGTTTGTTCTCTTCGCGCGTGTCTCGATACATGGACTTGCGCGGTTTATCGTAGGCGCGTTCGCGCTCAATCTCGTCGTCCGACTTCCACGTCGCGCGCGAGGCTTCCAAAAGATCGTCATGGACGTCGGCGCGCATGCCCTCCCAATCATGAGAGGCGAGCGAGTGAGCGATCACCGGCGCAGGTAAAACGCGCTCCGTAAAATTCTTATCCTCGTAATATTTGAGCTTTTGAGCGCGGATCGGCGGCATGCCGGAAATGAGGACCAACTCATCCTCCGGCGGCAGCTGCATGATCTCGCCGGGAGTCAATAACGGCCGCTGTGTCTCCTGACGCGAGACCATGACATGGGCGAGCCACGGCGCCAGGCGATGGCCGGCATAGTTGCGCATAGCCCGCATCTCGGTCGCAGTACCCAACATGTCGCTGACGCGCTTCGCCGTGCGTTCATCGTTGGTGGCGAAAGAAACTCGCACATGGGTGTTATCGAGAATAGCATTGTTTGGCCCATAGGCGTTTTCGATCTGGTTAAGACTTTGCGCAATTAGAAACGCTCGAACGCCATACCCGGCCATAAACGCCAATGCGCTTTCGAAAAATTCGAGTTTGCCAAGCGCGGGAAACTCATCGAGCATCAGGAGCACTTGAGATTTTTTATCACCCGTATCGAGTCTTTCGGTAAGGCGCCTGCCAATTTGATTGAGCACGAGGCGCATTAGTGGTTTCGTTCGGGAGATGTCCGATGGCGGCACAGCGAGATAAAGCGATAGCGGGCTCTCCTTGTGTTTCAGATCGGCAATCCGAAAATCGCAAGCCGATGTGGCGTTCGCCACCAACGGATCGCGATAGAGCGACAGAAAACTGAGCGCCGTTGATAGAACGCCGGAGCGTTCATTGGTCGTGCGGTTTTTCACTTCCTGAACGAATTCGGCGATCACCGGATGGGTGCGCGGCGCATCCACCGTTCCCACATGATTGGTGCCGGCAATGCGATCGATGGTTTCATCAAAGTTGCGGGCCGGATCTGAGAGCAGCGACACCACTCGCGAAATCGATTTTTCTTGTTCTGTGTAGAGGACATGCAAGATGGCGCCGACAAGCAGTGCATACGCCGTCTTGTCCCAATGATCTTTTCGAATGAAGGGCCCATCCGGATCGACCAGGATATCTGCGATGTTCATGGCGTCGCGTACTTCGCTCTCGCCCTTGCGCACTTCCAGAAGCGGATTGAACCGCGCAGAATTCGAATCGGTCGGATCGAAACGAACGCATTTCGAAAATGTCGATCGCCAGCCGCTGGTGAGCTCCCAGTTTTCGCCTTTGATGTCGTGAATGACGGCGCCGCCGGACCAGGAAAGCAGCGACGGCACCACAAGGCCGACGCCCTTCCCTGATCGCGTCGGGGCGAAAGCGATCACATGTTCAGGGCCGTCATGACGAATGTAGCGTTTGTCATGCAGCCCCAGAAAAACACCGGCGGGTTTGTAGAGTTTAGACTTGGCGATTTCACGCCGCGCCGCCCAGCGTGATGAGCCGTAGGTCGTGACATTCTTCGATTGCCGTGCTCGCCAAACGGAGCCCGCGACAGCGGTTCCCGCTCCGAGAAAGCCGCCCATTGCCGCCATTGCGCCGGCCTTGTTGAATACTGTCGGCGCGTAGGCCTCATAGGCGTACCACCACTGAAAGAGACGCCATGGATGGTAGATTTTGAAACCGGCAACTGTCTTCCACGGCGCGCCAAGCCACGGATCATGGTTGAGCGCTGCCGCTGTCCATTGCGTCGCGCCCCAAACTGCGCCGATCACAACAGCGAAAACAACAATAATCTGCCCAATGAGTATTTTGGTCGGAGTCACGTTTGTTCGTTCCTTTGTTGGAACGAACACTCGCGTTAAAGCCACAAAATCGTCAAGGCGGAAAAGAGAGTGGCTTCAATGCGTTGGCAAGTTTTTCTGTGATGCTTCGTGTAAGAGTGTGTGTGTCGAGGGAACTTCCGCGAAGATTTTTTTCTTCAGCAAAATCCTCAAACCGGACCTTAATTAGTGGAATGTTCAGCCGAACCGAATTGGAAAAGCTGACATTATTCAACAGCAGCAACACATTCCAATCGCCTATTTTGGTAGTTGGCGGAATTTATCTCAAAAGGGATGGCATAGTCCTCCCAATATTCGAACTAGACGCATCTATACTCCAGGTTTATGGGTCACGCTCTCCAGAATGCGCACACCTACCACTAACTTAGCGCTTTGGCCCAGCCGCCGCCGATAGCGACGTATAAATCAATCGCCGCAGACAGACGATCGAGCCGGCCTTGCACCAGGCTATCGGAAGCGTTGAAAAACGTCGATTGCGCGTTGAGAAGGCTCGTCAGATCGTCGGCACCGGTGCGATAGCGAATTTCAGCAAGCGATAATGATTCCTGTGAGGCGTCGCGGGCGACAATGAGTTGTTCCTCGCGTTGTTCTGCAGTCGAAAGCGCGCTGAGACTGACATCGACATCGCGCAATGCGTTCAACGTCGCCTGACGATAACGGGCGATTTGTTGTTCGACGCGCGCCTCGGCGCTGTCGAGCGAACCTTCAAGGCGTCCGCCACTGAAAATCGGCGCTGCGAGGGATGACGCGAGCGACCCGATAACGCTGGTTCCGCCGGTTAGTCCGGCATTGACGCCGGCGCTTAGGTCAATCGATGGAAAGAACGCCGCCTGCGCCGCCGCGACATTGGCGTCGGCCGCGCGCAATTGCGCTTCTGCACTTAAAAGGTCCGGCCGGCGCAACAACAGTTCAGACGGCATGCCGGGATTGATCGCGGGTGGCGCGAGGGTAAGGATTTCTCCGTCTGGCGCGAGGTAGCCTTGCGGCGGTCGTCCGAGCAATACAGAAAGCGCAGTTTCTAGACTGATACGCTGTTGCTCCAGTTGCGGCACGCGCGAGCGGGCATTGGCGAGGGAGGCTTCCTGACTCGCAAGATCGAAGCGCGAGACAGCGCCAGCTTCGTACCGCGTCTTGACGATATCAAAAATGCGCTCGGAGATTTCGAGATTGGAGCGCGCGACATCGAGCCGTTCGCGCGTCGCTAGAATCGAAAAATATGTGAATGCAACATCGGATGCGACGGTCAGTTCGAGCCCGCGCTGATCGAAGGCTTGGCTATCAAAACTCGCGCGCGCGGCAGCGCGATCGGCACGGTTCTGACCAAAGAGGTCAAGCTGATAGGACGCGCTTCCACGCGCGGAAGCGGATATGTCATCAAGTCCGTCGCCCGTGTCGGAAGATGCCGAAGCGCCGGCGCTCAATTGCGGGAACAGCGACGCATTTGCGATTTGCACGGATGCGCGCGCCGACCGGACATTGGCGACGCCGGCGGCAATATCCTGATTTGCGGCCAACGCGTCATCAACCAGCGCGTCGAGCGCCGCGTCATTAAAACTTCGCCACCACGCCGCATCTTGTTTTTCCGCCGCCGTCAGTTTGCCGGCATAGTCATAAGCGTCTGGCAGGCTTGTCAGTTCGCTAACCGGCGGTGTTGTGCTGGCGCAAGCGGCGAGCATCAAAGCGGAGGTTGCCAAAAGGGTCTTTTTCATCATTTTACTCCGATGACAGAGCGATAACAGGATCGAGCCGCGAGGCTTTGCGCGCTGGCATGAAGCCGAACAGGAGGCCAATCGCCAGCGCCGAGCTGAACGCCAAAATGGCCGGCGTTGGTGTGATCGCAATCGACATTCCGGTCATTTCAAGCGCAAGCGAAACGCCGAGGCCAAACAGTACACCGAGAATGCCGCCGAGCCCGCCGACAACCAGCGCTTCGGTGTTGAATTGCATCATGATGTCAGAGCGCCGCGCGCCTGTCGCCATACGCACGCCGATTTCACGGGTGCGCTCAGTGACGCTGACCAGCATGATGTTCATGACGCCGATACCGCCGACGATGAGCGAGATCGCCGCGACCGATCCCAGCAGGATAGAAAACGCATTCTGGGTTTCTTCTACGGATTCAAGGATCGACGCTGTATTTCGTAATTGAAAGTCCTCAACACCGTGCCGGGCGAGCAGCAATCCTTGTGCGGCGGCTTCCGTCTCCGCAATACGCTTGGCGTCATCAACGGCGATGGTGATCGACGAGAGATAGTTCTGACCGAACACCCGCATCATGCCGGTCGATAACGGGATCAGCGCAATGTCGTCCATGTCCTGGCCCCACGCCGTCGCGCCTTTCGGCGCGAGGACGCCCGCGACTTCAAACGGCGCGCCGCCAATGAACACATATTGCCCGACAGCGGATGCGGTGTTTGAGAACAGATTGTCAGCGACCGTAGCGCCCAACACAACGACCGCGGCGCGGCGGGTTTCATCATCTTCGGTGAAGAAGGCGCCGGACGCCATCGACCAGTTTTGCCCCAACGGCCATGCCTCGGTGACGCCATCGATCGAGGTTTGATAATCGCTGTCATCAACGCGCAGGGTCGCCCGGCTCGACCGCGTCGGAATTGCAGCGATTACATTCTCAAGTTCCGCCAGCCGGTCTGCGTCCTCAACAGTGAGCGTTGCGATCGCATTGCCGCGCATGCGCGTGCCCGGCGCGCCGGGCCGCACAAACAAGAGGTTGGCGCCCATGGTCTCAATGCTCTGCACAACCTGTTTCTGACTGCCCTCGCCGATTGCCAGCATGGCGACCACGGCGGAAACACCGATGACGACGCCGAGCAGGGTTAGAGAGGTGCGGAAGAGGTTCGAACGCAGCGAGCGGAATGCCATCTTCACCGCTTCGCTCAACTGCGAAGCAAAAGACGGCGCATCGACTTGTTTTTCGAACGGCTGGAGCGCGCGCCCGTCTGCCCTGGCGCCGGTGTCGGAAATGATCTTGCCGTCGGCAAGCTCGATGATGCGGTGCGCATGGGCGGCGACGGACTGGTCGTGTGTGATGAGTATAACCGTGCGGCCCGCCGCATTCAGTTCTTCAAGAAGCGCGAGCAATTCGGCGCCGGAACCGGAATCGAGCGCGCCGGTCGGTTCATCGGCGAGAATGACTTCGGCATCGTTCATCAATGCACGCGCGACGGCGACCCGTTGTTGCTGACCACCGGAAAGTTCATTGGGCCGGTGATGGCCGCGATCGCCAACGCCGAGTTTCGCGAGCAACTCTTGTGCGCGAGACCGGCGGTCGTCGAGCGAGGCGCCGGCATAGATTGCCGGCATTTCGACATTTTCAGACGCCGAAACCGATGTCAGAAGATTGTAACGCTGAAAAACGAACCCGAACGTGTCGCGGCGCATAGCGGCGAGTTCGTCCGGCGACAAAGACGCCACATCCTCGCCGCGGACGCGATAGGCGCCGGACGTTGGCCGGTCGAGGCAGCCAAGA